>JAJPIR010000040.1 GCA_021324675.1 Actinomycetota bacterium | reverse complement strand
CCTGCTGGCAGGGTCGAGGCATCGACTCCGAGACCTGCTGGCAGGGGCGAGGCATCGGGATCGGCGACACCGCTGCTATCCCACGGCCAGCATGCATCGCTCGCCGACGTCGTGCCCTCCCTGCTAGCCGGTCTGGGAGTCGCCGGCTTCGCCAATGCATTACAGCTCACCCCGACGGACGGTGCGTGCCTGCTGCTCGTGGACGGCCTCGGCTGGCTTGCACTGCAGGAGCACTCCGTTGACGCCCCATTCCTCAGTTCGCTGGCCGCGGGACGCCAGCCGATCATCGCCGGGTTTCCCGCAACGACGGCCGCCGGTGTGGCCGCTATCGGCACGGGTATGCCTGCGGGCCAGCACGGGATCGTCGGCTTCTCCTTCGCTGTTCCTGACGGCGGCCTCATCAACGCGTTGAGCTGGCACACCCACGGCGGCGGCCGCCGCGTCGATCTTCGTGAACGGTTCGTGCCCGAGGACATCCAGCCGCGACCTACCGCCTTGGAGCGCGCCGCAGCTGCCGGAGTGGATGTGACCCTGGCCGTTCCGGAGATTCATCGGGGGTCAGGTTTGAACCGCGCAGCGTTGCGTGGTGGCGAGATGAAGGGCGTGCACGCGTTGGGCGATCTGGCGGGCAACGTCTTGGCCGCGCTGTCTGTGGCGTCTAGCAGAGCACGGAGATTCTGCTACGCCTATCACGGTGACCTGGATTTACTCGGCCATGTTTACGGCGTCGGGTCGTTGCCCTGGCGGCTGCAGCTGCGCCACGTCGACCACCTGGTGACCACTATCGTCGAAGGCCTCCCGCGAGGCGTCCGGCTTGTGGTGATCGCAGACCACGGCATGGTGACCGTGCCCGAGGAAGGCAGGCTTGATTTCGACACCGAGCCGGTGTTGCAAGCCGGGGTGCGCCTGCTGGGCGGAGACGCGCGCGCCCGGTATGTCTACACCGAGCCAGGAGCCATCCACGATGTGCTTGGCACCTGGCGTGATGTGATAGGAGATCGCGCCTGGATCCTCACCCGTGACGAAGCCATCTCGGCCGGGTGGTTCGGTCCCCTGGTCGAGAACCACATCCGCGACCGCATCGGGGACGTCATCGTCGCCGCCCGGGCAGAGTTCGCCGTGGTCCGATCCCAGGTCAGTCCCAAGCTGAGCCGGTTGATCGGCCACCACGGTTCGCTGACCCCCGAGGAACAGCTAGTACCCGCGCTGGTCTACGAGTCGTGAGCGGGAACGCGAGTGGGTACCGCACACCCCTCACAGTCCGCGTGGTCCGGAGGTACCCCCGGGGCGGCGGCGGCGCAGGTAACGCTCGAAGTCCGCGGCAATAGCATCCCCGCTGGCCTCATGCAGCGTGATCTCGGTGTCACCACGCTCTTCCAGAGCACGCACGTAGCTGGCGACCTCGTCATCCTCGTCAGCCATCTCGCTGACGGTCGCCTCCCACTCCTCGGATTCTTCGGGCAGCGCACCCAGCGGCACCTCGAGGTCGAGTACTTCCTCCACCCGGTGCAGCAGTGCCAAGGTGGCCTTCGGAGAGGGCGGGGCCGAGACGTAGTGCGGCACCGCGGCCCAGAACGAGATGGCCGGCACTCCAGCCTGCACACATGCGTCCTGGAAAACACCCACGATCCCGGTAGGGCCCTCGTACTTGGAGCGTTCCAGCTGGAACCGGGCAGCCGAGGCCGCGTCGTATGAGGTGCCGGTGACGGGCACCGGGCGGGTGTGCGGGGTGTCGGCGAGCAGCGCACCCAGCGTCACCACACTGGTGATCCCGAGGTCCATGACATAGCCGAGCAGTTCCTTGCAAAACGACCGCCAGCGCATGTTCGGCTCGATGCCGTGCACGAGCACCACGTCGAAGTCGGCTCCAGGGGGCCGGCACACCGAGAGGCGGGTGGTGGGCCAGTCAATACGCCGCGTGATCCCGTCCACCAGTTTGGTGGTGGGTCTGGTGACCTGGAAGTCGTAATAGTCCTCAGGATCAATCTCGGCCAGAGGTTTTGCATCCCAGCTCAGCTGCAGGTGCTCGATGGCCGTGCTCGCAGCGTCCCCGGCGTCATTCCAGCCCTCGAATGCGGCGACCAGCACCGGCGAAGTGAGCTCGGGCAGCGACGATCGGCGCGCCGCCGAGTCGCTACCGGAGTAGTCCGCATAGGTCACCGCGCTAGCCTACGGCTCCTGGGCCTCGCTGGCCGCGCCGCGATACGTCGCAATTCCCACCTAGCCAGAAAATCGCTGCTCTAGTCTGAATCGTATGGCCTTGTCATCGCTGCTCGACGTCCTGGCGCATCGTGTCGTGGTCGCCGACGGGGCGATGGGCACGATGTTGCAGTCGGCAGACCTGACGCTGGATGACTTCGCCGGCCTGGAGGGTTGCAACGAGATCCTCAACGTCACCCGTCCGGATGTCGTCCGTGCGGTGCACCGCGGGTACCTGGAGGCGGGTGCCGACGCGGTGGAGTCCAATACCTTCGGCGCCAATCTGGCCAATCTCGCCGAGTACGGCATAGCAGACCGCATCCGGGAACTGGCTGAGGTCGGTGCCACACTGGCCCGCGAGGTAGCAGAGGAATTCGCCCAGCCACAGCGCCCCCGCTTCGTGCTCGGATCAGTTGGGCCCGGCACCAAACTGCCCACCCTTGGGCACATCGCCTTCCGCGAGTTGCGCGACGCCTACATCGAGCAGGTTCGCGGCTTGCTTGCCGGTGGAGTCGACGCGGTGCTGGTGGAGACCAGCCAGGATCTCTTACAGTGCAAAGCCGCGGTGATTGCAGCACGGCGCGCGATGGTCGCGGAGGGTCGGCACGTCCCCATCATCGTCCAGGTCACCGTGGAGACCACCGGGACGATGCTGCTGGGCACCGAGATCGGTGCCGCGCTTACCGCGCTAGAACCGTTGGGGATCGACCTGATCGGGCTGAACTGTGCTACCGGCCCGGCTGAGATGAGTGAACACCTGCGGCAGCTGGCGAAATACTCTCGAATCCCGCTGTCGGTGATGCCCAATGCTGGACTGCCCGAGCTTGGCACCGGGGGAGCGGTATATCCCCTGAGCCCGGAGGAGCTGGCTGCGGCGCTGGCTAGTTTCGTCACCGAGTTCGGTGTGCGACTGGTCGGTGGGTGTTGCGGCACAACCTGCCGGCACATCGCCGCGGTAGCGCAAGCGGTGGCCGAACTGACCCCTCGGCGCCGCCGCCCGCGCCCCGAGCCCGGGGTGTCGTCGCTGTATGTCGCGGTGCCCTTCCGCCAGGACGCCAGTGTGTTGATGATCGGCGAACGGACCAACGCTAACGGATCGAAGGCGTTCCGGGAGGCCATGCTCGCCGCGCGCTTCGAAGAGTGCGTCCAGATCGCCCGCGCGCAGACGCGTGACGGCGCGCATCTGATTGACGTGTGCGTGGACTACGTCGGACGTGATGGCACCGCTGACATGGCTGCGCTGACCGGGCGGTTGGCCACCGCATCGACGCTACCCATCATGCTGGATTCCACCGAGCCCGCGGTGCTGCGCGCCGGGCTGGAACGGCTCGGCGGGCGGTGCGTGGTGAACTCGGTGAACTACGAAGACGGCGACGGGCCCGATTCGCGCTATCAGCGCGTCATGCAGCTAGTCCGCGAGCACGGTGCCGCTGTCGTGGCGCTGTGTATCGACGAGCAGGGCCAGGCCCGCACCGCGGAGTGGAAGGTCCAGGTCGCCTCGCGGTTGATCGACGACCTGACCGCCACATGGGGGCTGCGGACCTGTGATGTCATCGTCGACTGCCTCACCTTCCCCATCTCCACCGGCCAGGAAGAAACACGCCGTGATGCAGTGGAGACCATCGAGGCGATCCGCGAAGTCAAGCGGCGGTACCCGGAGGTGCACACGACTCTCGGCGTGTCCAATGTGTCCTTCGGGCTCAACCCAGCTGCTCGGCAGGTGCTCAACTCGGTTTTCCTGCATGAGTGCGTGCAGGCGGGTCTGGACACCGCAATCGTGCACCCTTCGAAGATCATTCCCATGGCGCGGATCCCGGATGAACAGCGGGCCGTGGCACTCGATCTGGTGTATGACCGGCGCCGCGACGGCTACGACCCACTGCAGCGGCTGATGGCGCTGTTCGAAGGTGTGACCACGTCGTCATCAAGGGAGTCCCGGGCGGCTGAGCTCGCCGCGCTGCCGCTGTTCGAACGACTGGAGCGGCGGATCGTCAGCGGGGAGCGGGAGGGATTATTCGAGGATTTGGACGCTGCCCTGGAACAGCGGCCTGCACTGCAGATCATCAACGACACCTTGCTGTCGGGCATGCGGACCGTGGGGGAGTTGTTCGGGTCGGGGCAGATGCAGCTTCCCTTTGTCCTGCAGTCCGCCGAAGTGATGAAGGCCTCAGTGGCGCATCTGGAACCGCACATGGAGCATTCCGAGGCTGGGGATGGCAAGGGCCGGCTGGTGCTTGCCACGGTCAAAGGTGATGTCCATGACATCGGTAAGAACCTGGTCGACATCATCCTGTCCAACAACGGCTACGAGGTGATCAACCTCGGTATCAAGCAGCCCATCAGCACCATCTTGCAGGCCGCCGCGGACCACCATGCCGACGCGATCGGGATGTCGGGCCTGCTCGTGAAATCTACAGTGATCATGAAGGAAAACTTGGAGGAGATGAATTCCCGTGGCCGGTCGGGCATCCCGGTGCTGCTCGGCGGGGCGGCGCTGACCCGCGCCTACGTGGAGAACGACCTCGCCGAACTCTACGAGGGGGAGGTCCGCTACGCCCGAGACGCCTTCGAGGGCCTGCGGCTGATGGACTCGATCATGGCCAGGAAGCGGGGCGGCATGGTGGAAGCCGACCCCCGGGAAAACGCCAAAGCCGCGCAGCGTAAGGCCCGCCGGGAACGATCGCTACGGATCGCGCAGGCGCGCCGGGCTTCGGAGGCAGCTGCTGATGAATCCGTTGCCGGCCGTTCCGACGTGGCCACCGACGTACCTGTCCCGACCCCACCGTTTTGGGGCACACGGGTGGTCAAAGGCATCCCCGTGGCCGATTTCACAGCACTGCTCGACGAGCGGGCCACCTTCCTCGGCCAGTGGGGCTTGCGCGGATCCCGAGGGACCGAAAGCGGGCCGTCCTACGAAGAGCTCGTGGACACGGAAGGCCGGCCCCGGCTGCGCTACTGGTTGGACCGACTGACCACAGAAGGGGTGCTGGCACACGCTGCAGTGGTCTACGGATACTTCCCAGCGGTCGCGGAGTCTGAGTCGCTCATCGTGCTCACCGAACCCCGGCCGGGCGCTGCTGAGCGATGCCGGTTCACCTTCCCCCGCCAGCGCCGCGATCGCCGGCTCTGCCTGGCAGACTTTTACCGGCCGCGGGCAGCAGCATTGGCCGCCGGTGAGGTGGACGTGCTGCCCTTGCAGCTGGTCACTATGGGGCAGCCGATTGCCGACTACGCCGCTGAGCTGTTCGCCAAGGACGCCTACCGGGATTACCTCGAGGTGCACGGCTTGGGCGTCCAGCTGACCGAGGCGTTGGCGGAGTACTGGCACCAGCGGATCCGGCAACAGTTGAAGTTTTCGTCCGGAGCGGCGGTAGCCGAGGACGATCCGGCCGATGTGGAGGGCTTCTTCAAACTGAGGTACCGGGGTGCCCGCTACTCGTTGGGCTATGGTGCCTGCCCGGAGTTAGAGGATCGCGCGAAGATCGTCGCGCTGCTCCGGCCGGACCGGATTGGCGTGACGCTGTCCGAGGAGTTCCAGCTGCACCCGGAGCAGTCCACTGACGCGATCGTCGCGCACCATCCGGAAGCGAAGTACTTCAACGCCTGAGGGGTCGCAGACTGCGGATGAAGACGTTCGACGATCTGTTCGCCGAGCTTAGCGAGCGAGCCCGGAACAGGCCCGAGGGATCGGGCACTGTTTCGGCACTCGACGACGGCGTACATGCGCAGGGCAAGAAGGTGCTCGAGGAGGCTGGCGAGGTCTGGATCGCCGCCGAATACGAATCCGACGAACGGCTGGCAGAGGAGATCTCTCAACTGCTCTACCGCGTGCAGGTGCTCATGCTCGGCCGGGGAATCAGCACCTCCGACGTCTACCGCTACTTGTGAGGTGCCCATGAACGGGAATTCCAAGATGCTTCGGGTCGCCTTGCCGAGTAAAGGCACCCTGGCGGCACCGGCCTCGGAGATGCTCGGTGAAGCCGGTTACCGGCAACGGCACGATCCCAAGGACCTCACCGTCATCGACACGGTCAATGAGGTCGAGTTCTTCTTCCTTCGGCCTCGGGACATCTCTGTCTATGTGGGCTCGGGCGAGTTGGACCTGGGGATCACCGGACGGGATCTGGTATTGGACTCGCAGGCGCCGGTCACCGAACGGCTTGCGCTCGGGTTCGGCGGGTCCTCCTTCCGTTACGCCGCACCGGTGGGCCGGGACTGGAAGGTCGGTGACCTGGATGGGTTGCGCGTGGCCACGGCCTACCCGCGGCTGGTTGCAGCGGACCTGGCCCGGCATGGAGTGGAGGTCACCCTCATCCAGCTGGATGGGGCGGTGGAGATCTCCGTGCAGCTGGGAGTGGCCGACGCGATTGCTGACGTGGTGGGATCTGGGCGCACCCTGCGCCAGCACGGCCTGGTCGCCTTCGGTGACCCGATCTGCACCTCCGAGGCCGTGCTAATAGAACGATCCGGCGCGCAGCCGTCGCCTGAACGAACACAACTCGTCGCGCGCCTGCAGGGTGTGGTGTTCGCCCAGCAGTACGTGATGCTCGACTACGACTGCCCACGCAGCCTGCTGGATGAGGCCGTGGCCATCACTCCCGGGCTGGAATCGCCGACATTGGCGCCGCTGGCTGACCCAGACTGGGTGGCGGTGCGGGCAATGGTGCCACGCAACGATGCCAACCGGATTATGGACAAGCTGTCCGCGCGCGGCGCCAGGGCCATCCTGGCCACCGACATCCGCTCCTGCCGGTTTTAAGGCCTCATCCTGCGAATGCGGTCATGGCGACATGTCGGGATTCTGCCACCGGGTTTCACCCCTATATGTCTCCATGCCGGGAGACGGGGGACTCGCCGCCGGCGCTGGAGGAGTCTGGCCAGCCAGGGTAGGGCGGTGGACTGCCGCCGAACGCCGGGCAGCATGCCTTGTGATCGCACCAGCCGCACATCCGGCTGGGATTGGGACGGAAATCGCCGCTGCGAGCGGCGCGGCGGATAGCCGACCAGATTGCGCCGAGAGTGCGTTCGAAGCGGATCAGTTCGGCCTCGTCCGGGGTGTAGGTCAAGGCTTGCCTATCAGCCAGGTACAACAGCCGCAACTGGCGCGGTACCACCCCGCGAAGCCGCAGCAGGGCCAGCGCGTAGAACTTCATCTGGAACAAGGCCTTGGCCTCGAACACATCCCGCGGCGCGGCGCCGGTCTTGTAGTCCACCACCCGGATCTCACCGGTGGTAGCCACATCGAGCCGGTCGATGTATCCGCGGAGCAGCAGGGCTTCACCGTCATCGACATCGCCGGTGCTCAGCTCCGCCTCAACCAGCAATTCGCAAGCCTCCGGTTGAACTGATCGTGGGTCTTCCAGTGCGAAGTACCCATCGACAAGCGTGCGCGCCGAGTCGAGCCATTCCGCGTGTTCCGGGTCCTCCGAGCCAGCGAATAGTTCGGCCAGCTCCGGGCTGGCCGCCAGTACGTCATCCCAGGCCGGAGCGACGAGCGCACGCCCGGTTGCGGGATCGCGCCGGTGCGCGGGCAGCGCGAAAAGCCGTTCCAGGACGGCGTGCACCACCGTGCCGCGAACCTGCGACCTGCTCGGCTTCTCGGGTAACCGGTCGACCACCCGGAAGCGGTACAGCAGCGGGCACTGCTTGAAGTCAGCCGCTCGCGACGGCGACAGCGCCGGTCGCCTGCGGGCAACGGCGCTGGTGGTGTGCTGCTCGCCAGCCAGGGTCTCGGTCATGGCCGGCAGAGTAAGGCAGCTGGCCGACAACGCTAAGCGCCGCCGGTCTGTCACCATCATCACCTGTGGCGCGAGCAAGCGGACCGTTCCGACCGGGCGATCGGGTGCAGATCACCGATCCCAAGGGACGCCGGCACACAGTTGTCCTAGATCCCGGGGCACAGTTCCATACCCACCGCGGCGCGCTGGCCCATGACGATCTCATCGGGCTGCCCGAGGGCAGCGTCGTCACTTCCTCAGCGGGTACGCAGTACCTCGCATTACGCCCGCTGCTAGCGGACTACGTCCTGTCCATGCCCCGCGGCGCTCAGGTGGTCTATCCGAAGGATGCTGCCCAGATCGTGATGTTCGGGGACATCTTCCCGGGAGCGCGGGTGCTCGAAGCGGGCGCCGGTTCCGGTGCGCTGACCTGCTCGCTGCTCCAGGCGGTCGGGACTCACGGCAGCGTGACCTCCTACGAAGTACGTCCGGATCACGCTGCTCAGGCAGCGGCCAACGTCGAACGGTACTTCGGCTGCGCCGTGGCCAACTGGCAGCTGCGAGTGGCCGATCTGGATACCCACCCCGCTACCGAGCCGGTCGACCGTGTGGTGCTCGACATGCTCCATCCTTGGACGGCGCTGCCGGCTGTGTCGGCCGCAATGGTTGCTGGTGGAGTACTCACCGTTTACGTGGCCACCACTACCCAGCTGTCCCGCAGCGCCGAGGCGGTACGCGAAGCTGGGTGTTATACCGAGCCACAAGCGTGGGAAACGCTGCAGCGTCCCTGGCACGTAGTCGGGCTGGCGGTCCGCCCCGAGCACCGGATGGTCGGGCACACCGCGTTCTTGCTCACCACCCGGCGGTTAGCTGATGGCGTTGTCCCGCCCACCCCACAGCGGCGACCCAGCCGCTCCAACCGGCGCCTGTAGCCGCAACGTTGGTGTGCGGGGGTATTTGATCTGCGGTTCACTCACGGTTTGCGCCTGCGGTCCCGTACCGTTGATGGTCTGGCAGAACCATGCGGGAGGAGGTGCCTCGTGCCGCACGAATATCACGGCGACCGAGCTGCTGAGGGTCGGAACCGCGTCGATCCTGCGCTTGCCGCCCAGATCCGGGTCCTCGAGGACGAGGTGACGCTGCTGCGTCGCCGATTGACCGAATCTCCCCGGCACGTCCGGCTACTCGAGGAGCGGCTGGCCGAGGCGTCCGCCTCGGTCGCTCAGCTCACCGAGCGCAACGCCAAGTTGGTCGAGACCCTGCGGGAAGCGCGCAGCCAGCTACTTGCGCTGCGTGAAGAGGTCGACCGCCTGGCCCAACCCCCCAGTGGCTATGGCGTGTTCCTCTCCTGCTTCGACGACGGCTCCGTCGACGTGTTCACCTCTGGCCGGCGGATGCGGGTGGCGGTGTCGCCTGCGGTGGAGATTCCGCTGCTACGCCGGGGTCAGAGCGTGCGGCTCAATGAGGCGCTGACCGTTGTCGAGGCCGGCACCTTTGAGTCCACCGGCGAGGTCTGCATGTTGCGCGAAGTGCTGGACTGTGGCCAGCGTGCGTTGGTCGTGGGCCACGCCGACGAAGAGCGGGTGGTGTGGCTGGCCGACCCGCTGCTTCCCGGACCGGACAACCCCGACGCGGTTCCGCTGAAGCCGGGTGACTCCCTCGTGGTGGATACCAAGGCGGCTTACGCCTACGAGCGGGTGCCCAAAGCAGAGGTCGAAGACCTGGTCCTGGAGGAGGTCCCCGACGTCCGCTACGAGGACATCGGCGGTCTGGCCAACCAGATCGAGCAGATCCGCGACGCCGTCGAGCTGCCATTCCTGCACGCCGACCTGTTCCGTACTTACGAGCTGCGCCCGCCAAAGGGCGTACTGCTCTACGGCCCTCCGGGATGCGGCAAGACCCTGATCGCCAAAGCGGTGGCCAACTCCCTGGCCAAGAAAGTGGCCCAGGTCCGCGGGGATAGCGAGGCCAAGAGTTACTTCCTGAACATCAAGGGACCCGAGCTGCTCAACAAGTACGTCGGCGAGACCGAGCGGCACATTCGAATGATCTTCCAGCGAGCCCGGGAGAAGGCGTCAGAGGGTACTCCGGTCATCGTGTTCTTCGACGAGATGGACTCGATCTTCCGCACCCGCGGGTCCGGGGTGTCCTCTGACGTTGAAACAACGATCGTGCCGCAGCTGCTCAGCGAGATCGATGGCGTGGAGGGTCTGGAAAACGTCATCGTGATCGGTGCATCCAACCGTGAGGACATGATCGACCCGGCGATCCTGCGCCCTGGCCGGCTCGATGTGAAGATCAAAATCGAGCGTCCGGATGCAGAGGCAGCCAGGGACGTCTTCTCCAAGTACCTGACCCCCACATTGCCGCTGCACGCCGATGATCTCGCTGAGTTCGGGCAGGATCGCCAGGCCTGCATTCAGGCGATGATCCAGGGCACCGTCGAACGGATGTACGCCGAAAGTGAGGACAACCGCTTCCTGGAGGTGACTTACGCTAACGGCGACAAGGAGGTGCTCTACTTCCGGGATTTCAACTCCGGCGCGATGATCCAGAACATCGTCGACCGGGCGAAGAAGAAGGCCATCAAGTCGGTACTGGAAACCGGCCAGCCGGGGTTGCGCATGACCCATCTGCTCGACTCGATCGTCGACGAGTTCGCTGAGAACGAAGACTTGCCCAACACCACCAACCCGGATGACTGGGCGCGGATTTCAGGCAAGAAGGGCGAACGCATCGTCTACATCCGGACGCTGGTCACTGGCAAGAACGCCGAATCCGGCCGGGCCATCGACACTGCGACCAACACCGGCCAGTACCTGTAGCAGGTCCGCACGGTCGCGGAAAACGACATACGGGTGCTCCACTGCCATCGCCACCGTCACAGCCGGTGGCGATGGTTTTGGGACCTCGATTCTCCATGTCGGCCGGCACTGCCTGCTCCGACTGCATCATCGGCTGCCTCCGCGTGTCAAACGCGATACCACCGCTGGGGTACTCAACCGGCTACCACTGCGCTGCCGGACGTACGGCAAGTGCCGCTGCACAGCCGACGCCGATCCCGATACCGCCCCGCAGCATGGGGGCACACGGTAAGGCATTTCTACGCCAGCCAACCACAAGGAGATCGTCATGGTGGCAGAACTTGCAAGCTATGTGACCGACGCATACCCCGGCTGGGGCCACGGCCCCGGGGGCGGGGGACCGGGCTGGTGGCTCATCTTCCCGATCTTGTTCTGGGCGTTGGTGCTGTTGGTGGCCGGTTACCTCCTCTACCGCAGGTCACCAAAGCAACAGGCGCGCGGGGCAGCTGAGCGGACTCTCGCCGAGCGGTATGCCCGCGGCGAGATCACCGAAGAGGAGTTGCGGCAACGCAGGGAAGTGCTACGGACCAGCTGAGCCCTGTACACACAGGATCCGGGGTGGTTGATGGGATGAGAGCAACCACTCCACAGCGTGCGGCAACACCAATTAGTCCCCAGGCAGGCGGGCCTGCCTGGGGACTAAGCACGTACTGTTGCGGTATGCGCCGGATCATGGGAACTGAGGTGGAGTACGGCATCTCAGTGCCCGGAGACAGCACCGCCAACCCCGTGCTGACCTCAACCCAGGTCGTGCTCGCTTATGCCGCCGCAGCCGAGGTGCCGCGAGCCAAGAGAGCTCGGTGGGACTACGAGGTGGAATCACCCCTGCGAGATGCCCGCGGGTTTGACCTGGGTGTCCCGGGACTCGCGCAGCCCGACCCTGAACTCGACGACCTTGGTGCGGCGAACGTCATCCTCACCAATGGAGCCCGGCTCTACGTCGACCACGCGCACCCGGAATTTTCCAGCCCCGAGGTTACCAACCCCCGCGACGCGGTGATCTGGGACAAAGCCGGAGAGCGGATCATGGAAGAGGCTGCGTTGCGCGCACGCACCGTGCCTGACCAGCCGCTGTTCCAGTTGTACAAGAACAACGTCGATGGTAAGGGCGCCTCATACGGCAGTCACGAGAACTACCTGATGGCGCGGTCGACGCCGTTCACCATGGTGATCGCAGGTCTGACACCGTTTTTTGTCTCGCGCCAGGTGGTCTGCGGATCGGGCCGGGTGGGTATCGGGCCTGCTGGCGAGCATCCTGGATTCCAGCTTTCCCAGCGAGCGGACTACATCGAGGTTGAAGTCGGCCTGGAAACCACGCTCAAGCGCGGCATCATCAACACCAGGGACGAACCGCATGCCGACGCCGACAAATACCGCCGCCTGCATGTGATCATCGGCGACGCCAACCTGGCCGAGTACTCCACCTATCTCAAACTCGGTACCACGGCACTTGTGCTGGACCTGATCGAGGCTGGCGAACGCTTCGATGACCTACGCCTGGTTGACGCGGTACGCGCAGTGCACACGATCAGTCGTGACCCCGCCCTGAAAGCGACGGTGGAAGTCTCGGGTGGCCGGCATTTCACCGGTTTGGATCTGCAGCGCGCCTACCACGAGCGGGTCGCCGCCTTCATGGCGCGCAACGGCGGTCTCGAGAACAGTTCCGATGGTGGTACCGACATCGCCGAGCATGTTCTGAGCACGTGGGGGGAGGTGCTCGACGCGCTAGCGCGGGATCCGATGGAGTGTGCTGACCGGTTGGACTGGCCGGCCAAGTTGCAGCTCCTGGAAGGCTACCGGGCGCGGGATGGTCTGGGATGGGGTTCGCCCCGGCTGCAACTGGTGGATCTGCAGTACTCCGATGTGCGGCTGCACAAGGGGCTCTACAACCGCTTGGTGGCACGTGGCTCCATGAAGCGATTGATCACTGAAGAAGAGGTACGCGCAGCCATCACTCGGCCACCGGAGGATACCCGCGCCTACTTCCGCGGCCGGTGCCTGGAGCGCTACCCCACGGAGGTGGCCGCGGCGTCCTGGGACTCGGTGATCTTCGATTTGGGTCGCGAGTCCTTGGTCCGGATCCCTACCCTGGAACCGTTGCGAGGGACCCGCGTGCATGTCGGAGCATTGCTAGACGCTTCGAACACCGCTGCTGAGCTGGTAGAAGCGCTCACTCGAGGCTGATCACCCGACTGGCGTGGCAGCGGTTGTCGGTGTTGCTGGGTAATGTTTGGCTCTAGACAACTCGGTCCGGGAGGCGAAATGTCCCAGGAGAAGGTGCAACGCCAAGGCGGCGGCGGAGACGACGAGGCGACTGGTGGGGCGCCAGCTGGCCAGGAACGTCGGGAGAAGCTCGGCGAGGACGTGGACGCCATTCTCGATGAGATCGACGATGTGCTCGAGGAGAACGCCGAGGACTTCGTCCGTGCCTATGTACAGAAGGGCGGGCAGTGACCGGCCAGCAACAGGCTCGGGAACGATGCTCTGTACAGAGCGTTATGGCGTTGTGACAGACTGGTACATAGAAGTCCGGCACGGGAGAGGCTGCGACAACGGGAGCTAGGAGACGATCACAACCGATG
Source organism: Actinomycetota bacterium (assembly GCA_021324675.1). Classification (GTDB taxonomy): domain Bacteria; phylum Actinomycetota; class Actinomycetes; order Mycobacteriales; family Pseudonocardiaceae. The sequence goes on along the minus strand of JAJPIR010000040.1, from coordinate 32,565 downwards.
GATCAGTCCTCGGTCGGGCGATACCCGGGTGCAGCCCTGCCAGCGTCGCATTTCATGGTGGGCAGCTCCTCGTTCACTGATTTCCTCGCGGCCAGCTCCCCGGAGCTGTTGCCCGGATACCGCGCGGGGAACATGTCGGTCAACGCCGATCCGGGAATGAGCCGGCACGGCACGACCATCGTGGCGGCTACCTTCCGCGGTGGCGTACTGATTGCGGGGGATCGCCGCGCGACAGCTGGCAACCTCATCGCCCAGCGCGATATGGACAAGGTGTTCGTCGTCGATGACTACTCGGCGATCGGTATCGCTGGCACGGCCGGTATCGCGGTAGAGATGGTCCGGCTGTTCACCGTGGAAATGCAGCATTACGAAAAAATCGAAGGTGTGTCGCTGACCCTGGATGGCAAGGCCAACAAGCTGGCCGGCATGGTCCGCGGCAACCTCGGAGGTGCCATGCGGGGGTTGGCGGCGGTGCCCCTGTTTGTCGGCTACGACCTCGACGCCGCCGACCCGGATCAAGCAGGCCGGATCGTCTCCTACGACGTTGTTGGCGGCCGGTACGACGAGACGCTGGGGTACCACGCTGTAGGTTCGGGTTCGCTGTTCGCCCGATCATCGTTGAAGAAGTTGCACGACCCGACGATAGACGTCGACGCCGCCGTCCGGGTTGCGATGGAGGCCCTGTACGACGCAGCCGACGATGACACCGCGACCGGAGGTCCGGATCCCGTTCGCCAGATCTACCCGGCAGTGATCACCATCACCGCGGCGGATGGAGCCGTCCGGATACCCGACGAGCAAGCCGGTCAGGTGGCGAGCCTGGTGATCGAAGCCCGCAAGCGCAAGCCAAGCGGTTGACGCTAACCTCGTCTTTTCTCGCCGATTCCATGTCCACCCAGGAGTCCTCGCCGTGACGATGCCGTTCTACGCCTCGGTCGAGCAGGTCATGCGCGACCGTTCGGAGCTGGCCCGCAAGGGCATCGCTCGGGGTCGCGGTGTCGCGGTGCTGAGCTATTCACGTGGAGTACTGTTCGTCGCCGAGAACCTGTCCACCGCGCTGCACAAGGTTTCCGAGATCTATGACCGGATCGGTTTTGCCGCGGTCGGCCGCTACAACGAGTATGAGAACCTTCGCCAGGCCGGGATCCGGCTCGCGGATCTTCGTGGCTACTCCTACGATCGGCGAGACGTGACGGGGCGCGGTCTGGCCAACGCCTACGCACAGACCCTGGGAACGATCTTCTCTGAGCAGCAGAAACCCTTCGAGGTGGAGTTGTGCGTTGCTGAGGTGGGCGCCGACCCGGACTCTGACCAGCTCTACCACCTCACTTACGACGGCTCCATCGGTGACGAGCCGGAATTCGTGGTGATGGGCGGCCAGGCTGACGTGATCTCTACGGCGCTCAAGGAGTCCTTCCGGAAGGAGATGGACACCGCAGAGGCTGTCAACGCTGCGGTGGCAGCGTTGAGCTCGGTCTCCACCAACGTCAATGGCACCGGCAAGCGCACCTTGGGTGTCGGCCAGCTTGAGGTAGCAGTATTGGACCGGTCGCGTCCGCGGCGCGCATTCCGCCGGGTCACCGGGGCGGCTCTTAGCGCCCTGCTCAGCAATGCTGACCCGGCGGCTGCCGAGCAAACCGCCGACACTTCGCCCCCCGAGCCGGCGAACGGCAGCGGGGACAACCCGGCGGGCGACTCCGGTTCCGGTTAGTGACCCCGGTCCGCGTTTGCGAAGCGAACTGCGGGTCGAGGCTGGCAAACCGCACTCCGTATCTGCAAACGCGGTTGACAGCGCTGGACCCCGTGCTAGTCCGGGCGGTACACCGTCAACGCAGCTGGTTGGATGGAGAACTCGAACCGGCTACCTTCGGCCACGACCTCCCCGTCCGTAGCCAGCGCAACCGGTGGCCCCAGGACCTCGACTTTCAGTCCGGTACATTCCTGCTGGACGTAGGTGCGGCTTCGCTGCAGCGCTCCAATGAGCGCACCGATCACGAACCGGGTTCGGGATAGCTGCACGTCAGCCCGGACGTAGCGGACGTCGAGCAGACCAGCGTCCAGCCGGTTCCGGGCCGCGGCGGCAAAGCCACGCGGGCGGTACAGACCGTTGCCCACGAAGACAAGCCAGACCCTGCGTGGCACGTCGTCGATGTGGGCAACCAGCGGATCCGACTTCCGCAGCACCTCAATCAGGGCTAGCGCGGCTGCTGGCCACTTGCCCCACCGTGTTTCCCGCCGCTCCCGTAGCTCAACCAGGTCGGGGTAGCCACCAAGGCTCGCTGTATTGACGAACCAGTGGGGTGGACCGCCGTCGATGCGCACCCCGCCCAGATCCACGGCTACCGCGCTGCCGTCTCGTACCGCGGCGATGGCGTCGGAGACGCTGGCGACCCCGATGTCACGAGCGAAGTGATTGAGCGTGCCGGCAGAGACCACCACCAGCGGCAGCCCCCGGTTAGCGGCCACTGCGGCCACTGCGGCCACCGTGCCATCGCCACCGGCCGCTCCGAGCGCATGCACCGGTGACTCGCTGGCGTCCAGCTCCGCCTCTAGTTGCTTGACCAGATCGGTGCCAGGTTCGGCCAATACCTGCCGGGCGGCAGGCCACGCAGCTGCCAATTCCGCGCCGGGGTGCTCTCCCTCTTCTCCTGAGCTGGGGTTGACCAGTATGACGAGGCCCGCACCGTCGGGCAGCGTCGGCACCCGCGTCAGATGCCTACTGTCTGCGGATTCGCCGACCCGCAGTGGCCACCACCGGCGAGTGGCCAGCGCAATCCCACTTCCCATCAGCATCCCCACGGCCACGTCCGAGGGCCAATGAACGCCGGTGTGCACGCGGGAGTACGCCACTGCCGCGGCGATCGGTGCGACGGCAAGCCCGGCGGCGCGAGACTCCATCGCTACCGCGGTGGCGAAAGCGGCTGCCGACGCGGCATGCCCAGAGGGGAACGAGGACGACTGTGGATGATGGCGAAGAGCTAACCGGCGCGCGATCGGCAAGTCTTCATGGGCTGGCCGCAGGCGCGGCCACAACGGCTTGGCAATGGCGTTGATGGTGAAACTGGCCCCGCCGATTGCCGCGATACCCCGTAGTGCGGCCCGCCGGGTGGCACCTTGACGGACGGCCAGCAGCGCGGCGACCGCGAACCACAGCCGGCTGCAGTTGGCGGCGGTGGTGAGCCCTTTGAGGGCCACGTCGGCAGGCCAGTGCGGGATGGCTGCACTCAGGCGTACCAACTCACGGTCAATCCCCTGGATCTTCACCGCTACGCTACGCAACCAGTCCTGCACGTTCACAGCTTAAGTCAGCCCGGACGGACGGCCTGCAAGACGGTCCGAGCAGCCTACGCTGGAAGGCATGCAGCGGCGAATCTTCGGCATCGAGACCGAGTTCGGGGTTACCTGCACCTTCCACGGCCAGCGCCGGCTTTCGCCGGACGAGGTTGCCCGCTACCTGTTCCGGCGAGTGGTCTCGTGGGGCCGCTCGTCCAACGTCTTTCTCCGCAACGGCTCACGGCTTTACCTTGACGTCGGTTCGCACCCGGAATACGCCACTGCGGAGTGCGACGACCTGGCCCAGCTGGTGACCCACGACAAGGCCGGCGAGCGGATCCTTGAGGATCTCCTGGTGGATGCCGAGCGTCGGCTGGCTGACGAGGGTATCGGCGGGGACATCTTCCTGTTCAAAAACAACACTGATTCTGCCGGCAACTCCTACGGCTGCCATGAGAACTACCTGGTCGCCCGGGCTGGCGAGTTCTCGCGGATCGCCGATGTGCTGCTGCCCTTCCTGGTCACCCGCCAGCTAGTGTGCGGCGCCGGCAAGGTACTGCAGACGCCTCGTGGTGCGGTGTACTGCTTGTCACAGCGTGCTGAACACATCTGGGAGGGAGTCTCCTCGGCGACCACCCGCTCCCGCCCGATCATTAACACCCGAGACGAGCCGCACGCCGACGCTGAAAGGTACCGCCGCTTACACGTCATCGTCGGTGATTCGAACATGTCCGAGGTGACGACCCTTCTCAAGGTGGGTACCGCCAACCTGGTCCTGGAGATGGTCGAAGAGGGCGTGGCGTTTCGGGATTTCACACTGGACAACCCGATCCGGGCGATCCGCGAGATCAGCCATGATCTCACCGGCCGGCGCGGGGTGCGGCTGGCCGGCGGACGCGAGGCTTCAGCGTTGGACATCCAGCGGGAGTATTACCTGCGTGCGGTGGATCACATCGCTCGCCGCGGGTCCGACCCGCTGACCGACCGCGTCATGGAGCTGTGGGACCGCACCCTCAGTGCTGTGGAGCGCCAGGACCTCAGCCTCATCGATCGCGAGATTGACTGGGCGATCAAGCATCGGCTGGTGGAGCGCTATCGAACCAAGCATCGGATGGAGCTGTCCAACCCGCGGATCGCCCAAATAGACCTTGCCTACCACGACATTCGCCGCGGTCGCGGGCTGTTCGACCTACTGCAACGCAAGGCACTGGTCGATCGGGTGACCGACGACGGTGAGATCGAGGCGGCCAAAGACACCCCACCGGCTACCACCCGAGCCAAGCTGCGTGGCGATTTCATCGCCGCCGCGCAGGCTGCCGGCCGCGACTTCACCGTCGACTGGGTGCACCTCAAGCTCAACGACCAGGCCCAGCGCACCGTGCTCTGCAAGGATCCGTTCCGTGCGGTCGACGAACGGGTGGAGCGGCTCATCGCTTCGCTATGAGCCACCGGCTCCACCGTAGGCTGCCACCGTGTCGACTTCCCGTGCTGAGCGACTGGTCAACCTGGTCATCTGCCTGCTGTCCACCCGGCAGTACCTGCCTGCAGAGCGCATCCGGCGGATCGTTCCCGGTTATGCCGAGGCTGCCTCTGACGAGGCGTTTTCCCGCATGTTCGAGCGGGATAAGGCAGAGCTGCGCGACTTGGGCGTCCCACTAGAGGCTGGCCGAACACCGGGGTTCGACGCAGGCGAGGGATACCGCATCGCACGCCGGGACTACGAGCTGCCGGACATCGATCTTGAGCCGGATGAGGCTGCCGCGGTAGCGCTCGCTGCCCGGCTATGGGATTCCCCGCAGCTGGCCGGTGCTGCGCACGGCGCGGTGCTGAAACTCCGCGCTGCTGGAGTGGACGTCGACCCTGAACCGTCGATGGTCGTCGAACCGCGGGTACGGGCCACTGAGCCGGCGCTGATCCCGCTGATCACCGCGGTGCAGGAGGGTCAGGCTGTGACGTTCACCCACCGCAGACATCCAGCAGCGCCACCCACGCCGCGCACGCTCGAGCCATGGGGAGTGGTGTCCTGGCGGGGTCGCTGGTACGTGGTTGGACATGATCGAGATCGCCACGCGACACGCTGTTTCCGGGTTTCCCGGATTGTCGGTCCGGTGCGCACCCTCGGCACCGCCGGTACGGTCCAGCGCCCTGTGGGAGTGGATCTTCTCAAGATCGTTTCGGGTTCCGCGGGGCCGCCATCGGTGGCGCACACCGCGCGGTTGTGGCTGGCCAGTGGCCGCGCCAACGGTTTACGCCGGTACGCCAAGGTACAGGGCAGCATGACGATGGACGGAGTGGCCGGCGACATCGTCACGGTGGACCTGCCCGGCCACGACGTCGCAACCCGCTGGATAGCCGGGCTTGGACCGGACGCTGTGGTACTGGAGCCCGCCGAGTTGGCTGATGCGGTCCGGGCGCGCTTGTCGGCGGCCGCAGGAGCTGTCAGCTGATGGAGGGAGTGGCAGAGCGATTGCCGCGGCTGCTGGCGCTGGTGCCGTACCTGCTGGTCCGGCCCGGCATACCGATTGAGGAAGTGGCCGCGGACTTCTCCATCACAGTCCGGCAGCTGCGCCGTGATCTGGAGCTGCTGTGGATGTGCGGGCTGCCCGGTTACGGACCCGGTGATCTGATTGACCTGTCCTTTGAGGGCGACGCGGTGACGGTCACTTTCGACGCCGGCATGCGACGGCCGCTGCGACTGTCCAGAGCGGAGGCGACGGCGTTAGTCGTGGCGTTGCGAGCGCTTGCCAACACGCCTGGCGTGGCCGATGCCGGGTCGGTACGCCGCGCACTGGCCAAGATCGAGGCTGCGGCGGGGCAGACCGACGGCGTGGTACTCGGCTTGGCGACCCGGGAAGAGGCCGCACTCGCCACGGTGCGCGCCGCGCTGGACCACCGACGCGCCCTGTGCATCCGCTACTACACGCCATCCCGGGACACGGTCAGCGAACGTATCGTCGATCCGATGCGCCTGTTGCTGGTCGAAGGCCGTAGCTATCTGGAGGCCTGGTGCCGCGCTGTCGAGGAAATGCGGCTGTTCCGGCTGGATCGCATCGAGCACGTCATCACCCTGGATGAGCCGGCGCAGCCACCACCGCATGCCCGCCCTGCCGACGTCTCCGCTGGCCTGTTCCGTGCTCGGCCTGACCAGCAGACCGCGGTGCTCACGCTCGCACCGGACGCTCGCTGGGTCGCCGAATACTACCCGATCGAGGAGCTCGTCGAGGGTGACGGCGGAACCGCGACGGTGCGGATGCGCTACGCCGAGACGGACTGGATGGTGCGGCTGGTGCTGGGGTTGGGTGCAGACGTCATCGTTCGGGACCCTCCAGAATTGGCTGCCGCGGTGGCACAGCGGGCGCAGGCGGCGCTGCGGAGGTCCTCAGCAGCTGCGCCGAACGTGACCGGTTAAGGTCATTGCCGTGCTTTACCTGATCAGCGTACTGGCGGTTGCCGCGGGTGCCGTGGTGCTGCTCACGATGCTGGTGCGGCTGAGCGCTTCGGCCCGCCGGTTTGCTGAGACAGTAGGTGAAAGCCGCGCCCATGTCGCACACCGAACAAGGGCGCTGGCCATGCGGATTGCCGAACTCCGGCTCGCGGTGAACCAGCGGCTCCATCGCAATGGGGACGGCTCACATCACACCGCGGCCGCGTAGCATCAAAGCCGCACCTGGAGGCATACGAGGAGGCCACCATGGGGATTCCGACTGGTTGGGAGCTCGTCATACTCCTTGCCGTGCTGGTTGTGCTGTTCGGTGCCACGAAACTCCCCACCGCGGCGCGATCCATCGGGCAGTCCATCCGGATATTCAAAGCTGAGACTCAGGCGTCGCGTTCCCAGGAACAGGATCAGATGAGTTCACCGGCGTCCGAAACGCAGTCCCTGCCGTCGGCGGGCCCGGCCAGGACTGCCAGCCAGCAACCCCAGCGCCACGACGACCCTATTGGCTGACGACCAGGATCGGTGAGCGGTATGCGTTTCGCGGCGGGACGTCTTTTTACCGGCCCACGCCGCCGACGCAAAATGAATCCGGATGGCTCCATGACGCTCATGGAGCACCTGTATGAACTGCGCACCCGGTTGTTCGTGGCATTGTGCGCGGTTGCCGTTGGCGGCATTGTAGGTTTCATCTGGTGGGGGGTCGCGCCGTTCGGCTTACCCAGCCTGGGTGACCTGCTCACCGGGCCGTATTGCGCACTGCCCACGACACTGCGGCTAAGCCCGAATCCGGGGCGGTGCCAATTGCTGCAGACTGCTCCGTTCGAGGTCTTCACCCTGCGGATGCAGGTGAGCTTGGCCGCTGGTGCGATATTGACCGCCCCGATCTGGATTTATCAGATATGGGCCTTCATCACTCCTGGACTGTATGCCAATGAGCGCAAGTTCGCATTGAGCTTTGTCGGTACAGCCAGTGTACTGTTTGCCGCAGGCGCCGTGCTTGCCTACTATGTAGTACCGACTGGACTATTGTTTCTGGCGAATCTCGGCGGCGGTCAATTCATCACTGCCCTGACCGGCGAGGCCTATGTCAGTTTCCTGCTGACGATGCTGATGGTATTCGGCTTGACCTTCGAACTGCCGCTGCTGGTGGTGATGCTCAACCGGGTCGGGGTGCTGCCCTATGCAAAGTTGAAGCGCTGGCAACGCGGCATCCTGTTCGGCCTGTTCGTATTGGCTGCGGTGGCCACCCCAGGCAACGACCCGATTTCGATGCTGGCCCTGGCTTTTGCCTTGATCGTTCTCTTTGAGGCGGCTGTGTTGATTGCGCGGGCGCATGACCGGGCCGTGGCGCGGCGCCGTGCCGAGCAGGGTTGGGATGACCTCGACCCCGACGAGCCCGCGCCGCTGGATCATCACGTCGAGGCTGTCCGCGCGTCTGACGATCCTGCCCCCCGCTACGACGACGCGACGTAACCCGGCGATGGTTTGCCGGTGAGACGTAAGCGCGCGCTGCGCGCCACGTCGATTGAGCAACCGCACCCTGCACTGTGAACCCGGCGCGCTCACTGTGGTGGCCACACCGTGCTCTCTCGGCCGCGCGGCCGGTCACAGCGAAAGCAACCGAGCCACCTTCACGATCGTTGCATCAAGATATATCGCGTGTTATCGTGATAATGTCTTCAACTGGAAGGAGAGACCAATGATGCACGTCGAACGAAGACATAGCGGCAGGGGCCGCTTTCCCGGCCGAGACCGTTCCTTGCGAGGCTCGCGCCGTGGCCGGGCGCAGCGTGGCGACGTCCGTGCTGCCACCCTGATCCTGCTGGCAGAACAGCCGATGCACGGTTACCAATTGATGCAGGCCATGACGGAACGCACCGGCGGGGCATGGCAGCCCAGCCCGGGCGCGATCTACCCGACCATCGCTCAACTCGAAGACGAGGGACTGGTCACGGTGACCGTCGAGGGCGGACGCAAGCTGGTGTCACTCACCGACGCCGGGCGCGCCTACGTGGACGATCCGCGCCATGGTGTGACCGACCCGTTTGCAGCGATCACCGCGTGCGATGCCGAGGGTCCCGGCCTGCGCACCGCGATCGCGGAGGTACACAGTGCCGCCAGAGCGGTGGCTGTCAGCGGCACGCGGGCTCAGATTGCTGCGGCGCAGTCGGTATTGTCCGACGCCCGGCGGGCGCTGTACCTGATCCTTGCTGAGGGTCCTGATGGCTCGACCGGGACGCCCAGTGATTCATGAGATCTGGCTCGGACAGTCTCTGAACATGGTCGGTAGCAGTTAAGAGCTCGGTGCAGGGAGGTTGGCGGTACTTGAAGAGCGGCCAACGGGGTAGATGTGACAGCCTGGGAGAGTGGCTAACAGTCCTGCCGAGGCGTACGCAGCTGCCCGCCGGCGGGGCGCCTTCCCTGCCCTCCAGGAGTTTGCCAGCGGCTTGAGCTTTGCGCTGGACCCGTTCCAGCGCAAAGCGTGCGAGGCGCTGGAGGACGGGCACGGTGCGCTGGTGTGCGCGCCCACCGGCGCAGGCAAGACCGTTGTTGGTGAATTCGCCGTCCACCTCGCCTTAGCTCAGGGTCGCAAGTGTTTCTACACGACACCGATCAAGGCGCTGTCCAACCAGAAGTACGCCGACCTGGTAGCCCGGTACAGCCCGGAGGTTATCGGCCTGCTCACCGGAGATACCTCGGTCAACGGATCAGCTCCGGTGGTTGTGATGACCACCGAAGTGCTGCGCAACATGCTTTACGCCGGATCGGCCGCGCTCGACGGTCTGGCCTACGTCGTGATGGACGAGATTCACTACCTCGCCGACCGGTTCCGCGGCGCGGTGTGGGAAGAAGTCATCCTTAATTTGCCGGGCAGCGTCAAACTTGTCGGGCTTTCCGCCACGGTGAGCAACGCTGAAGAGTTCGGCGAGTGGCTCGTCGATGTGCGTGGCGACACCGCTGTGGTGGTCGACGAGCACCGCCCGGTACCGCTGTGGCAGCACATGATGGTCGGCTCGCGGTTGTTCGACCTGTTCGCCGACCAGACCGGTAGCGGCCGGCTCACCGTCGATCCGCACCTGGTCCAGCGCGTGCACGAGCTGGAACGACGCAGTGGCTGGGATCGGCGGGGGGACAGGGCGTTCCGGTTCCGGCCACCGACCCGGGCGGATGTGGTCACACGGCTGGAACGGGATGGGCTGCTACCCGCAATCATATTTATCTTCAGCCGCGCCGGTTGCGAGGCTGCGGTGAGCCAGTGCGTGCGCAACGGGCTGCGGCTGACCACCCCGGAGGAAGCTGCGGAAATCCGCTACGTGGTCGATACCCGAACCGCCGATGTGCCCGAGGGTGATCTCGGAGTACTCGGTTTCTGGGACTGGCGAGACGCGCTGGAGAAAGGAATCGCGGCCCACCACGCCGGGATGCTGCCGGCGTTCAAGGAAACCGTGGAGGAACTGTTCGTCCGCGGATTGATCAAAGCGGTGTTCGCGACCGAGACGCTCGCGCTGGGGATCAACATGCCGGCCCGGTCCGTGGTGCTAGAACGGCTGGTCAAATTCAACGGCGAGGCCCACGTCGATCTGACCCCCGGCGAGTACACCCAGCTCACCGGTCGTGCCGGGCGCCGCGGCATCGACATCGAAGGCCATGCCGTTGTGCTTTGGCAACCGGGCGTCGACCCCGCGCAGGTGGCCGGGCTGGCCTCGACCCGCACCTACCCGCTGCGCAGCTCATTTCGGCCCGGGTACAACATGGCCGTCAACCTGGTGGACCGGGTCGGAGTGGCTGCCGGACGCGCACTGCTCGAACGATCCTTCGCGCAGTTCCAAGCAGATCGCTCGGTGGTGAGCCTGGCTCGCCGGATCGATCGCAATGCCGAAGCTCTCGCAGGCTATGCCGAGTCGATGGCCTGCCACCTGGGGGACTTCTCCGAATACGCCCGATTGCGCAGGCAGGTCTCCGAACGGGAACGAGCGCTGGCTCGCAGCAGCGGTGCAGCGCGGCGCGCCGAAGTGGCGGCATCACTGGCCCGGCTGGAGCGTGGCGATGTCATCGCGGTTCCCGGCGGCCGCCGGTCGGGGTTGGCCGTGGTGCTTGACACTGTCCAGGATCCTCACAGCGATCCGCGGCCGCTGGTGCTCACGGAGGATCGCTGGGCAGGCCGGCTTTCCGTTACCGACTTCCCGGCGCCGGTGCAGGCACTGGGCCGGATGCGATTACCCAAACGCGTGGAGTACCGGGTTCCCCGGGTGCGCCGGGACTTGGCGTCCGCGCTGCGCGAGACCGGCATTGTGCCGCCGCCCAGGGCTCGGCGGCGCAGCGATGCGGCCGACGATGCCGAACTGGCGGCGTTGCGCCGCGCGTTGCGGGCGCATCCCTGTCACGGCTGCGACGATCGGGAGGCGCATGCCCGGTGGGCAGAGCGTTATGACCGGCTAGACCACGAAACCGAGACGGTGCGCCAGCAGGTTGCGGCCACGACGCATTCGTTGGCGCGGACTTTCGACCGGATCCGGGCGTTGCTGACCGAGCGCGGTTACTTGGAAGGCGAGCAGCTGACCGAGCACGGTCGCCGCCTGGCCCGGTTGTGGTCGGAAACCGACCTGCTGACCGCAGAGTGCCTCCGGCACGGGATCTGGGACGGCCTGGCACCTGCCGAACTCGCCGCGGTCGTGTCAGCCCTGGTGTACGAGTCGCGTGGCGACAACGCCACCCCGCGGGTCCCGTCCGGGCCGGTGAGCGATGGGCTGGCGGCCACCGTCCGGGTATGGGCCGACCTGGAGGCCGATGAGCGGCGTCACCGGCTGGAACGCACTCGCGAACCAGATCTCGGCTTCGCTTGGCCGGTGTACCGGTGGGCGCGCGGAGAGTCGCTGTCAGCGGTACTGGCGGCTGCGCAGGGAAACGCGGCGGAGTTGTCCGCCGGGGACTTCGTCCGGTGGTGCCGGCAGGTCGTGGACCTACTCGACCAGGTGCGCGGGGTTGCCGGGGATGATTCCGGCGTCGGGCTAGCCGCAGCTAGTGCAGTTCGCGCTCTACGCCGCGGCGTGGTCGCGTTAGGTACCGAGTGACACGTATTCGGTGACCCCCAAGGCGCTATGCCAGGTATCCCGGGCAGACCCCCGGAATATCTGGACACCCTGGTCCCGCCATCGCCGTAGGTGCCGCTACCAGGGGAAAAACGCCTGCCAGGACAACTGCGGTCGCCACCTTCAGGCAGCGGTGGCGTACCGACTGCGCACGGGCGCGTCTCGGTGCTGGCCCGGAGGACGCTCGCTGAGCGCTCATCGTGGTGTGTCCCCTCAGTCTCTACCCGTGTGACGCGCGTTACCGGTCGATCTGTTGCCACCGTGGCACGGGTTCGCGCTGGAGGCAACCTCCGCCACGGCTCCCGGTCATGAAGACATATCGGGCGTGCTGAAGGCGCCGTTAGCCGGATATGTCGCCATAAACGGGGCCAATGCAGGAGAGGATCCTCTGTGCTGGGCTGGTGCACCGCGAGTATCGAGATATGAATGGTGCTCAGGAAGCGGTATACGACTACGTCGTCGTGGGTGGCGGCTCTGCAGGGTGTGTCGTGGCGGCCCGATTATCGGAGGATCCCTCGGTCACGGTGTGCTTACTCGAGGCGGGTCCATCTGACCTGGGCGACCCGAAGGTGCTGCGGCTGGAACAGTGGCCGCACCTGCTCGGGTCTGGCTACGACTGGGACTACCCGATTGAACCGCAGGCCAAGGGCAACAGTTTTGTGCGGCACTCCCGGGCCAGGGTGCTCGGCGGTTGCTCGTCGCACAACTCCTGCATCGCGTTCTGGACCCCCCGTGAGGATCTCGATGAGTGGGCGGCGATGGGCTGTACCGGCTGGAGCGCCGACGACTGCTGGCCGCTGCTGGCACGGTTGGAGAACAGTGACGGCCCTGGTGATCACCACGGCCGTTCGGGTCCGGTGACGCTGCGGCAGATCGCGTCCAATGATCCATGCGGCTTCGCAGTCCTGGCGGCCGCGGCGGCAGTGGGGTTGCCGACTGTGCGGTTCAACGAGGGAGTCACGGTCACCGAGGGGGCTGGCTCCTTCCAGATCAATGCTGACGAGAACAACCTGCGGATGTCCTCATCGCGCAGCTACCTGCACGCGATCATGGGACGGCGGCGCAACCTTGCCGTGCGGACCGGCGCCTGGGCCAAGCAGGTGGTGTTCGATGCCTCCAAGAAGGCGGCTGGAGTGGATTACCTGGACTCGGCAACATTCCATACGAGAAACGTTCACGCACGGCGTGAGGTGATCCTGTCCACCGGCGCCATCGACACGCCCAAGCTGCTCATGCTGTCTGGTATCGGGCCGGCCGGACATCTCCGTGATGTTGGCATCGACGTGCTGGTGGACAGTCCCGGAGTCGGCTCGAATTTTGACGACCATGTCGAGGGACTGGTCATGTGGGAAGCATCACGACCAATGGTCAGCTGTTCCACGCAATGGTGGGAGATCGGCTTGTTCGCTCGCACCGATCCGGCGCTCGACCGGCCCGATCTGATGATGCACTATGGCTCGGTCCCGTTTGACCTGAACACCGTGCGTTGGGGCTACCCAACTACAACTAATGGCTTCTGCCTGACACCAAATGTCACCCGCGGGCGTTCCCGCGGAACAGTCCGGCTGCGTTCCCGCGACTTCCGGGACCGACCCAAAATCGATCCGCGGTACTTCACTGATCCTGCCGGCCACGACATAGCTGTCCTGCTCGCCGGGATCAGACTTGCCCGCCGGATCGCCGCGCAACCAGCGTTGCGAGCCTGGATCCATCGCGAACTGGCACCGGGACCAGACGCAGTCACTGACGATGAACTCATCGATTACCTCGTTAAGACACACAACACCGTCTACCATCCCGCGGGTACTGCCCGGATGGGTGGTGTGGGCGATCCGCAGGCTGTGCTTGACCCGCGGTTGCGGGTCAAGGGCGTGACGGGACTACGCGTCGCCGACGCATCGGTCGTGCCGTTCCTGCCGGCCGTCAATCCGAACATCACCATCATGATGATCGGTGAGAAGGCCAGCGACCTGCTCGTCGAGGATCCAGGTCAGTGACGGCCCTTAAGCGCTGCGACGAGACGGTCGACGGTGGTGCCGAGGCCCCAGGTGCGCTGTAGACCGGTGAGTGCCGCTGGATCAGCGGGCGCGCGGGGCAGCGTGTCGTCGCGGTCCAGCTGGACCGGGGCGTCCGTGGCTACCCGCACCACCGTGGGCGCCAGCTGCAGGTAGTCCCGGGCGCCGCGCAGCTTGGTCCGCATTCCCGAGGCGAGTGCTGACCCGGGATCGTCGAGCGCGGCCAGCAAGCCTTCTACCGAGCCAAATCGGCTGATCAGCGTGGCGGCGGTCTTCTCTCCGACACCGGACACCCCGGGCAGCCCATCCGACGGGTCCCCGCGCAGCGCAGCGAGATCCGCGTAACCCGGCCCGGCTGCGGACTCCGGCAGCCCGTAGCGGCTGGCGAGTTCGGCGGGACTGACTATCTCGGCCTTGGACAACCCCCGCCCGACGTAGACCACCCGTACCGGAGTGGGTTGAGTGCGGACCACCTGAAACAGATCCCGGTCGCCACTGACCACTTCCACGGGATCGCGGCGCTCGGCGGCGACCAGCGTGCCGATCACATCGTCAGCCTCATACCCGGCGGCACCCGCGGTGGCCAACCCAGCGGCCGCCAGTACGTCGAGGATCAGCGGGACCTGAGGGCTCAACGTGTCCGGTACCTCCTCGACGTCGGGAGCGCCCGGACCACCCTCCTTGGCGACCCGGTGCGCCTTGTACGAGGCGATCGCGGCGACCCGGAAGTCCGGCCGCCAGTCCAGGTCCAGGCAGGCGACCAGGCGACCTGGGCGGCGCTGCTCGATCAGCCGGGCGAGCATGTCGGTGAAGCCTCGTACTGCGTTGACCGGCGTACCGTCTGGCGCGGTGATGGACTCCGGCACACCGTAATAGGCCCGGAAATACAGGCTCGCGGCATCAATCAGCAGCAAAGGCGCGTCCATGAGCGCAGAGCCTGCCAGCCGCCGACATCGCTCAGTTTTAGGCTAGCGATGTGCCTGCTCCCCTTGAGACGCTCGCAGCCCGCCTAACTCGAGCGCGCGACGCGACATACGCTTCTGGCCTGAAGGCCCTACTGCTGACTCCCAGCCCGGACTTGCGCTACCTGCTGGGAATCGGCGGCGAGTCCCACGAGAGGCTGACCTGCCTGGTGGTGCCCGCCGAGGGCGATCCGGCGTTGGTGGTGCCCGCGCTGGAACGACCGGGCCTGGACGGCACTCCTGTGCTTCGGCTCGGTGTGGAGATTGCCGAGTGGACCGACGGTGATGATCCCTACTCCCTAGTTGCCCGGGTATTACCGAAGTTCGGCTCGGGTGCCGCCCGGGTAGCGGTGGGAGACGCGATGCCCGCGACACATGTGCTGGGATTGCGGGCAGCGCTGCCTGACTGCACGCAGGTGCTTGCCTCGACGGTGTTGGCGCAGCTGCGGATGCGCAAGGACAGTGCAGAGATAGCAGCGCTGGATACCGCCGGCCGAGCAATTGACCGGGTGCACGCGCGGATGGGGGAGTGGCTGCGAGTCGGACGGGCTGAGGCGGAGGTGGGTGCTGATGTGGCGGCCGCGATCGTGGCGGAGGGGCACACGGCCGCGGCATTCGTCATCGTCGGATCGGGTCCGCACGGGGCCAGCCCACACCACGATGTCTCTGACCGCGTAATCCAACCCGGGGACCTTGTGGTTGTCGACATCGGTGGCCCCACCCCGGAGGGCTACTTCTCCGACTGCACTCGCACCTACACCATGGGCGAACCGGCATACTCTGAGGTCGCCGACTGCTATGCGGTGTTGCAGGCGGCGCAGGAAGCGGCGGTAGCCGCGGTGGCGCCAGGCACTACTGCCCAATCCGTCGATGACGCGGCGCGCAGCCTGATCCGGGATGCCGGTTACGGCCACCGGTTCATCCACCGCACCGGCCACGGGATCGGGTTAGAAGTGCATGAGCAGCCCTATATCGTGGCCGGCAATGACCTGGTACTTGACCGAGGTATGGCGTTTAGCATCGAGCCTGGGATCTACATTCCCGGGCGCTGGGGGGCCCGTATCGAGGACATCGTAGTGGTCGAAGAACACGGTGGTCGGCGACTCAACCACCGGCCACGCGAACTCGCCGTGCTACCCGTGTGAGCAGGGCTAACTCACCGCAAGTCGAGCCCCCTGACACAGGAAAGACCTGCACGCGCCTGCACAGGCGCTCAACGGGGCTGAGCAACGGGAACTGACGCAACGCTGCCTGGCGTGTCTTGCTCAAACCACCTATAGGCGAACATGAAAGCTGGCTGATGACCAGCAAAAACATGAGAAACGCTGTTCCCTGAATCACAGTTACCTAACTCACATGGTGAGAACTTAGCAACTATGCTTTAACGCTATTTCACGATTGGTCACACCGGTTAAACCTCGCCGTAACAACTGCCGCGCTAGGGTCAACAATATCGGCGAGGGGCATCCAGCCTTGGGCTGCGTCCAGATTTCAACCCTAATGAGCGGTTGGACCGCCCCGCCCGGGAGGAGGATAATCATGACCGTACAGAACCCGACTGAAGAACTTGTCGAGGCTGAACGTTACGATCAATTGGTAACGCCGGAATTCGCTCCGCTCGCCGAGTTTGCAGGGTTCGGAGAGTACGAAGCGGTCGCCGTCCAGGAGACCGGTCAGGCCATTGCAGCCGTGATCGACCGTATTCCGGAGGCCATCTCTCAATACCTGATGATGCGTCCGGAATCGGCTCGTCTGATGGGTGGATCGGATCCACCCATCAGGCAGCCGCTCATCAAAGAATGGCTAGACAGGACGATCGCTGGGCCATTTGATGGCGACCTCGCAGGTTTTGTTCGCCAGATCAGTCACATCGGATCAAAGGAAGTCACCTTTCCTGGAGTGCAGATCGCACTGCCGCCGCAACTGGTCCTGGCTCTCACCGCCTGGCTGCAAGGAAAGATCCTCGCGGCCTTGGGTGAGACGTGTGACGTGGCCACTGTCTCGGCTGCCGGAGCCGCATGGATGAACCAATTCATGCTGCAGCTTGGGATCATGCTGGAGCCAAGCCTTACCGAACCGGGCGGGCCGCTGGGCAAGCATGAAAGTGCCGAGTTTCATCCATACGCAGACTTTGCCGGATTTGGCCCCAAGGAGGCGTCTGTCCTGCGAAGGACGGGCCCGCTACTGGGACCGGCCGCCGGTGGTGTGGTCACCCTCGCATACGATTATTTGCTTTCACGTCCAGAATCTGCTGGATACTTCCAGGACACTTCGCATCTGGCGCAGCGAAAAATGACACTAAAAGGGTGGTGGACGCGGACTACTACCAAGCCGATGGATGGCAATTTCCATTCCTATATGTCTCGAGTGGCCGACGCCCACGTCAAGGATGGCGGGACGCATCCCAATGTGGTGATCCCGGCTGATTTGACCATCGCACTCATGGGTTGGGTGCAGATGAGAGTGATGACCGCACTGAACACCGTCGCTCCGGGACTCGACGGGGAATACGTTTTTGGCAAGCTCCCCGAGCCGCCGGAGGCTGCGGAGGTGGGTCAAGCATGGATGCGGATGCTGACCCTGCAACTCGGAATCCTGCTCAAGCCCTACCTGGCATCTGCCTAGGAGCTGGGCTCGGCGTCCATGTCAAGGACGACTGGACGCCGATCCCGCGCTGGGACGATAAAAACGAAGCGTGCGCTCTCACACCATTCGAGCCTTCTCAGGGCGACCCCGATACCAGATTCGGGGTACCCACTGAGGCCGGGTCAGCCACGGTGCAGCGACAGTGGAAACTACCCGCGCTCAGGAGGCTTTGATGAGCACAACGACATTGACCCGCCCACATGAAGGCAGAGTGATCGCCGGTGTGTGCGCTGGCATCGCCCAACGCTACGGCTGGGACGCCAATATAGTCAGGCTGCTGTTCCTGGTTTCTTGCCTGCTACCCGGGCCACAGTTCGTGATTTACCTTGCTCTGTGGGCGCTCATGCCCAAGCAACCGTACTAGCTGCATGTCCATCAGGGCAGGCGGGCGCGCAACCAGCCGTACCAGTCGGCGACACCCTCACCGGTTGTGGCGGACAGTTGGAGCACCTCGACGTCCGGATTCGCTCGCCGGGCACCGTCCAGAAAATCTTCGATATCGAACTTCACGTACGGCAACAGGTCGACCTTGTTCAGCAGCACCAGATCAGCGGCGCGGAACATCTGCGGGTACTTCCGCGGTTTCTCCGCCCCTTCGGTGACTGAAGTGATCACGACGCGGGACTGTTCGCCCAGGTCGAACAAAGCGGGGCAGACCAAGTTTCCTACATTCTCGATCAGCACCACTGAACCCTCCGGTGGATCGAGCGTTTGGAGCCCACTGAAAAGCATCTTTGCGTCGAGATGGCACCCGGAGCCGGTGTTGATCTGAATCGCTGGGGCGCCGGTGGCGCGGATCCGGTCGGCGTCCAGAACTGTCTCCTGGTCACCTTCAACGACCGACACCCGGAGCTCGGATCCCAATTCTCGGATGGTGCGCTCAAGCAATGTGGTCTTGCCTGCTCCGGGTGAGCTCATCAAGTTCACGGCGAGAATGCTGCGCTCGGCTAACCACTTACGGTTGCCTTCGGCAAGCGCGTCATTGCGCGCCAGCACCGCCTGCTCAAGGGTGACCGTCCGGGTCTGCGAGTGGCGGCTGTGCCCATGCACGTGCCCGTGCTCGTGCTGGTGCTCGTGGTCATGCTCGTGAGGTTCAAGAATAGTGTCGCCGGAGCAGCCACACGTTGCACACATCAGGCCATTACCTCAACTTCCCGGATTTTGAGTTCTTCGCCCGCAAGGAGTTCGCGGTTCGCGCTGCCGCACTCGCACAGCACGAGTAGATCGTTAAGCACGAATTCTGCGCCGCAGTCCCGGCAGCACGCTCTTCCCGCGGGCTGGACGATCTCCAATGACGCTCCTTCAAGCGTGGTGCCCTCGGTAATAAGATCGAAGCAGAACCGGACAGAATCAGCCACTACACCAGACAGCGTGCCGATCTCCAGGCAGACTCGGCGTATCTGAGCATCACCCATTCGATCGCACACCGCCTGGACCACGCTCTGCGTGATCGCCATTTCGTGCAAGTGCACCCCTCCTCGGTTGTGCACCCAGTCCAGTCCCCGTGCAGGGATCTTGTCAAGGGCGGGAGAATCGTTCTGTGCAGCAGAGTATCCGGGTTGGGGTGCGGGTCGAAGGCGTCGTGCAGGGCGTGGGATTTCGGCCGTATGTGCACGGCCTTGCGAACCGTTTTGGGCTGTCCGGTCGCGTGGGCAACGACACCGCTGGCGTGTTCATGGAGATCGAGGGGGCCGAGCAGGCCGTCAGCGAGTTCCTCGCCACGTTACCGGCACAGGCGCCGCCGCTAGCGGTCATCGAGCATGTGCGGACCCACTCCCTGGCTCCCACCGGGGAGCCGGGTTTTCACATTGTGTCCAGCCACGCCGCTGGCCGGCGCGATACCTTGATCTCTGCGGATACCGCCACGTGCGACGATTGCCTGCGCGAGATAGCTGATCCTGCCGACCGCCGCTTCGAGTACCCGTTTACCAACTGCACCAATTGCGGTCCGCGATTCACGATCGTGCAGGACGTGCCCTACGACCGGCCATTGACCACGATGGCTCCGTTTGAGATGTGTCCGGCCTGTTCCCGTGAATACCACGATCCTGCCGACCGGCGCTTTCACGCGCAGCCAGTGTGCTGCCCGGCCTGCGGACCCAGGCTCCGGCTAATGGACGCCAGCGGTGCCGAGTTGCCCGGTGAGCCAATCGCGGCGGCTGCGGAATTGCTGAGAGCTGGTGCGGTGCTTGCAGTCAAGGGGCTTGGTGGCTTCCACGTCGCAGCGCTGGCCGCTGATGCCGCCGCGACCGCGGAGTTGCGGGCGCGTAAGCACCGCGAAGACAAACCATTCGCGGTGATGGTGGCCGATCTGGACGGTGCGCGGCAGCTTTGCGAGATCGATCCGGAGGGGGAGCGGCTGCTGTCCGGGCGGCGGCGACCGGTCGTGCTGCTGCCCAGGCGCCCCGACGCGCCCGTGGCTCCCGCCCTCGCACCTGGCAACCGCAATCTGGGCCTGATGTTGCCCTACACACCGCTGCATCACCTGCTGCTACGCGAGATCGCCGCGCCGATCGTGCTCACCAGCGGCAACATCTCCGACGAGCCCATCGCCTACCAGGACGACGATGCCCGGCAGCGGTTGACCGGAATTGCAGATGCCTACCTGACTCACAACCGGGCCATTCACATGCGCACCGATGACTCGGTAGTCCGGGTGTTCCGCGGCGCTGAACTGCCCGTGCGCCGGTCCCGTGGCTACGCGCCGGAGCCATTGACCCTGGCCCAACCGGTCTCCTGCCCGATTCTGGGCTGCGGCGCCGAGCTGAAAAGCACCTTCTGCCTGGCTCGTGGCCGGCATGCCTTCATGTCCCACCACATCGGCGATCTGGAGAACTACGAGACACTTCGTTCGTTCACCGAGGGCGTTGAGCATTTCCGCCGTCTATTCGATATAACGCCGGAAATAGTGGCGCACGATCTACATCCGGAGTACCTGTCCACCAAATACGCTGTCGACCTGGCTGATGTGGAGCTGGTGGGTGTGCAGCATCACCACGCGCACATCGCCTCCTGCCTGGCCGATAACGGTGATGCTGGCCCGGTGCTGGGAGTAGCGTTCGACGGGACGGGCTATGGCAGCGATGGCACCTTGTGGGGTGGCGAATTCTTGCTGGCTGACCTCACGGGATTCCAGCGCATGGCGCATCTCGTTCCGGTCCCGCTGCCCGGCGGCGCCGCGGCCATCCGACAACCCTGGCGGATGGCCGCGGCGTACCTCGGTTCAGCCGCGCCGCAGGACCTGATCCAGCGCAACGCTAAGCACTGGGACGCGGTGCTGGCGATGGCTGCCCGGAAAGTGAACTCCCCGATGACGTCAAGTGCCGGACGCCTGTTCGATGCGGTCGCCGCCATTCTGGGGATCCGCGATTCGATCAACTACGAGGGCCAGGCCGCAGTGGAACTCGAGCAGCGAGCCGACCTCACCGAACTCGGCAGCTACTCCGCCACCATCAGCGAGGGCTCCCCGTTGCAGGTCCACGGCGCAGACCTGGTACGGGCCGTGATGGCCGATCTCCGAGCGGGCGTGGCCCCGGAGGCGATCGCCACCCGCTTTCACCACGGTCTCGCCGATACCATCGCGCGCGTCTGCCTGATGTTGCGAGATATCACCGGCGTCAACGTCGCGGCCCTGTCCGGTGGTGTCTTCCAGAACGTGCTGCTGCTCGAGCGCACCGTGGCCACCCTGGAGAACGCGGGTTTCCGCGTCCTCACCCATTGCCGCGTGCCGCCCAACGATGCCGGTATCAGCCTCGGACAAGTCGCCGTCGCCGCTGCAACCGCGCAGTCTGGATGCAGAACGTGGTAATCAGGCCCCGGTAGGCAGCAGTCTGCATCCAGACTGCCGTTTCGTGGGTGGAGTACGGAGAAGTCAGGACTGGCGGGCCCAGGGGGGTGGAGCGGCGCCGCGGTTCATCGACCAGGTGACACCACCGAGCCGGCCCTCTTGGACGGTGTCCAGCGGCCGCTGCCGGTAGGACGTGGACAGCTCAGCGGCCGGATCCTGGCCCTGGTTCACGATCAGGCAGGGAGTGCGATACAAGCAGCGCGAGCACACCTCCGGTGCTGGGCTCGGGTAAATTTGAAGATCAGGACTTGTAGCGGCAACGACCTCGGCGGCCAAATCCGCGCTGGCGGCCATGAGTTCGGACTCGCTGCGCCGGATCCGGGTGCGCCGGAATGAATCCGTGCCTTCGGCATGCAGCCGTTCACCAGAAACCGTGCCGCTGCGGGCATACATGCGCCGATGACCCACTGGCGGGCGCCCTTCCGGCACCGGGACCGGGTTACTCAGCACTTGGGCGTCCGCACGGACTTCGTTATAAACCGTGCCTGAGATTTGCATTCCCAGATAAAACTGGGGCCACGCCCACGCCCACGCGATGGTCGTTTCATCGAGTTGGAGGATATCGTGATCCGCCCAACCATCGGTGACCAGCCGATGCTGAACGACCCAGTAGGCGTCATCGGAGTCGATGGCCAGCAGGTCGACCCGGCCGCTGAACCTGACCTCGTCGCCGGCGGGAGTCAGTAGGTTACTGCCGGGCTGCGCCGGGTCCGGAATGTTCACCTCGAAGTCGGTGTTCACGCGAATGGGGGTGAACTGATCGACGGTCGGAGCCCACGCGGCGTAGGCGTCGAGCAGTGCATGACCCCGGTCCAGCAATTCCTGCCGCGACTCATCGTCGGTGGCTTGCTGTGCCTGGCCACGCACGGAGCGATCCAGTGCCTGGTGCACCAGCGGCCGCACGATGGCCCGATCCCATTCCCACATTCCAGGGAAGTAGTAAACGGCGAGCGCATCGCGCAGCGCCTTCTCGAGATCGATCGAGCCAGATTGGGCAGTGGGTTCGAGGTTTTGCCGGTTGGCCGAACTGAAATCCCATTCCCGGCGGCAACGCTTGAATGCCGTCCGATCGGACGTGTGGAGGCGGTAAACCATCTCGCCCTCGACTCAATACCCTGTCGTGACCCGTAACCTCGGGCACGTTCTGTAGATCTTGATGTTCTCGAAGTGCGCCGCACACCCATGGCGGCCACACCGCGCCATCCAGGGGGCGACCAGTAGGGCAAACCTAGTGGGCGTGCGGCCAAGGGTCATCCGGCGACCACCGGCAACGGTCATGCCCCCCGGCCGCCGCGTCCATCTCGGCGAACAGGTCATCGAAGAATGCCGACAAGTCGTTGCGGTGGTACTCCTGCCACCCGCCGTAGTAAATCCAGGCATCCGGAAGGGACTCCTCCGGCGACGGTACGGGCAGCACACCATCGTCGCCGGTGCGTTTAATCGCGTAGTTTTCGCCCCGACGTTCGATGTACACAACCTCACCGGGTTCGGGCCAATCGGCCACGATCTCGGCAATCAATTCAGTTCGATTCAGCGGACCTCCCGGCAAGTGGTCAGCAAATCCGGGGCAATGGATCGCCGACAAGTAGATCAATAATTCGAGTGCCGCCGAAGCCGGTCTTGAGCATGACCAGCCCAGGCGGATCCTCAATGATACGGCCGACCGCCGTTGCTGCGGTGCCAAGAGGATGGGCCTGCAACGCCGCGACCGCGGCGTCTGCTGCGGCGGGATCGACGATCGCCACGATGCGCCCCTCGCAAGCCACGTAGAGCGGGTCGATGCCCAGGATCTCGCATGCTCCGCGGACCTCAGGGCGCACGGGAACCGAGTCCTCATCGACCACCACGGCTACCCCGGCGGCCGTGGCGACCTCGTTGAGGATCGTCGCGACGCCACCCCGAGTCGCGTCGCGCATGGCCCGGACATCCGGGCCAACCGCGTCGAGCAGTCCCCGGACCAGCTCGTGCACCGGTGCGGTGTCGGAGACCAGCTCAGCATCGAGGTCCAGTTCCCCGCGCTCCAGCATCACGGTGATGCCATGGTCGCCCACCGGACCCGACACGATCACCACGTCGCCCGGGCGTGCTGTGGACACACCCAGTGTCAAGCCATCAGGGATCAACCCGACCCCGGCAGTGTTGATGTAGCAGCCGTCCGCCTTTCCTCGCTGGACAACCTTCGTATCGCCGGTGACGATGGACACTCCAGCGGCGGCCGCAGCCGCCGCCATCGATTGGACAATCCGCCGCAGATCCTCAACCGGGAACCCCTCCTCCAGGATGAACCCGGCCGATAGATGGGCCGGTCGTGCCCCGGAGACGGCCAGGTCGTTGACCGTGCCGTTGACCGCGAGGTCTCCGATGTTCCCTCCAGGGAAGAACAACGGAGACACCACATAGGAATCCGTCGTGAAGGCAAGCCGGGCATCACCAGCGGTGAGTGTCGCGGCGTCTTCGAGCGGTGCTAGCAACGGATTGCGAAAGGCGTCCAGGAAGATTGCCTCAATGAGTGATTGGGTGGCCTTACCACCGGCACCGTGCGCAAGGGTGATGAGCTTTTCCCGCACCCGGGGACGCGCCTTGCGAGCGCGTTCGATGCGTTGCAGCACCAGCTGCTCCCGCCCGGCGTGCTCAGTCCCGGGTTTATGCGCGGAGTAACCAGCGTCATCGTCGCGTTTGCTGTGCTCGGCGACGGCCGCCTCCGCCCAGTCAGCGTGCTGCTGGCTGGTGTTCTGGTGAGTCATGCCCTGCTGCTTTCAATACTGACTTCCTGGACCCGCTGGCGGCTGAACCGGCCGAAGTTGTAGTACGCCGCGCAGGCTCCCTCAGAGGAAACCATGCAGGTGCCAATCGGTGTCTCCGGCGTGCACGCGGTACCGAACACCTTGCATTCCCACGGCTTCAAGACCCCCTTGAGCACCTCGCCGCACTGGCAGGCTTTCGGGTCGGCGACCCGGACGCCGGGTAGGGTGAATTGCCGCTCGGCGTCGTAGGCCGCGTACTTCTCGCGGACTTGCAACGCAGAGTGGGAAATGAAGCCAAGTCCGCGCCACTCAAAGTAGGGACGCAACTCCATCACCTCGGCCACCGCCCGCAGCGCCACCGTATTCCCATCCCACGGCACTACCCGGGAGTACTGGTTTTCCACCTCGCATCGGCCCTCGGCCAGCTGCTGGAGGAGCATGTAGACCGACTGCAGGATGTCCAACGGTTCGAAGCCAGCAGTGACCAGCGGCTTGCCGTACGCAGCGGCGATGAATTCATACGGCCGGCAGCCAATGACGGTCGACACGTGGCCTGGGCCGAGGAATCCGTCCAACCGCAGGTCGGGGGAGTCCAAGATAGCTTTGATCGCCGGAATGATCGTGACGTGGTTGCAGAAGATCGAAAAGTTCTTGATGCCCTCCGCTTGGGCTCGCAGCACGGTCATCGCGGTGGATGGCGCGGTGGTCTCGAACCCGATCGCCATGAAGACCACGTGCTTGTCGGGGTTCTGCCGGGCGATCTTCAACGCGTCGAGCGGGGAGTAGACCATCCGGATGTCGGTGCCGGCGGCCGAGGAGTCGAAGAACGACCCCCGCCCGCCGGGCACCCGCATCATGTCGCCGAAGGACGTCATGATCACATCAGGCTGCTCGGCCAACGCGATCGCGTCGTCCACCCGACCCATCGGGATCACGCACACCGGGCAGCCTGGCCCATGCACCAGGCTGATGGACTCCGGGAGGTAGTCCTCCAGCCCATGCTTGTAAATGGTATGCGTGTGCCCGCCACAGACTTCCATGAACTTGTAATGCCGACCCGGCTCGCACAACGCCGCGATCTTAGCGGCGAGCGCACGGGCCTTTTCGGCATCCCGGTACTCATCGACGAATCGCATAGTGCTCACTGCCTTTCGTCAATCCGCGATTCGAGCAGGGCGGCGATCTCATCCTCATAGGCCTGACCGATGCCTATCAGGAAGTCCATCGCTGCCTTGGCCTCTTGCTCGTCGATCTTGGATAGCGCGAATCCGACGTGAATCAAAACCCAATCGCCGGGAACAGGCGGGTCATCGGTCAACAGACCGATATTGATCGCGCGCTTGACCCCACTGACGTCGACCTTGGCCAGATCAGGCTGGTCGGGCAGGATTTCGATCACCTCGCCCGGGATGCCGAGGCACATGAGCTATTACCTCCGTGGTGGGAGTTGGTTACATCTCGCTGATTTGCTTGTAGCGAGCCACGTCCTTAGAGACCTGTACCGCTACACTGGCCAGGCCGATCACTGTTCCCCAGAAGACCAGCCGACGCACCAGACGGAACATTCGCTTCACTTCCTTTCTTGTCGGTGAGCAGATCCAAAACCACCCCGACAGCCCTGTCGACGGCTGCGGAAACGGTTGTGGACAACCCGATACCATCCTCGGTGCTGGCCGGTTCACAACCGACCAATAGGATCCGCCCCGCGTTGCCGCCGAGGTTTTCCAGCAATGCGAGTACCGCGTCCGGAGTCATCCCGTGCGCGTCGACAGCCGAGGGCTCGATGCCGGGCACGTCACCGTGCCCGATCTCGAGCACATAAAGCGTTCCAGGCTCGCCGCCGCGGGACACGGCGTCGAGCAGGATCGTAGTGGCCGGAGCCATATCCATGAGATCGTAGGCCAGGTGCATGCCACGGATCCCGTAGTCAACCACCCGCACACCGTCGGGCAGCGTCTCGGTGCTGAGCCGGCGAGCCAGCTCGCAACCGAACGCGTCATCGCTGAGAAAGATGTTGCCGATGCCCGCCACCATGGTGGTCACGGTGCCGGTCATGACTGGGCTCCGAGCGGCGCAAGTTCTTCCGGGTCGAAGTAGCGAAACCGTCCATGCGCGGCCGAGATCTCCGCGCCGGGATCATCGTCAACGGTGACCGCCACGTGAGTATTGCCGTCGACGTCGAGCAACACTGCTTCGACGGTGGCCGTACGACCTTCGAGGAACATGTCCTGCGCATCGGACCGCCGCAATCCGGGTTTGAGCAGAACCTTGCTACCCTTGGCAACCTCGACCCCGGCTATCGTCACGCTGTCGGTGTCCGGGTCTACTGAGGCGTCCGCGCCGGGATCCCACCATGGGGTTCCCGGAGTGGTGATCGTCTCAACCGGATCCGCTTCCTTCCGGATGCCGGGAGTTTCTCCGAGATACCGGATGGCGCCATGCAGCTTGTCGAGCATCTCGGGCGGCATTGAGTCGATGCGGTCCATGAGCTTGCGGGCTCGCTCGTCGGTAGCCCGCGCCTCAGCCTTCTCCTCATCGGTGAGGGTCATGGTGCGCAGCGTGAGGATCTCGTCGATCTCGGTGCCGTCATACAGTTCGCCGGCACTCTCTGGCGCAATCTGCGGATAGTCGTAGAGGATGATCGGTGTGATCAGCAGCGCGCTTCGGCTGCCCGCTTCACCAACCATCACCGGCCAGATCCGTTCGTTACGGCAGCTTTCCGCTGCTGGTTTTGCCCACTCTGGAGGATCGAGCAGGGAGAGGAACTCCCCGTCGGTGGCGGCGAGCACGATGTGGGCAGCGATCAGTGAGTGGCGGAGGGCGAGATTCCGGTTTGCCTGCGGGTCAGCCCACGTCGAAGTGTTGACCAGCTCAACCGACAGCTTCATGAGCCCGTAAGGGCCTTCCAGCACGTGCGCAGACACCCGCACCTCGCCGCCTAGCGGCCAGCGCTCCCGAGTGACGCCGTCGGTGGTCTCCGTGCCGCCGCGGATAGCGACCGGAACCACCTGCGTGGACTCGACCAGCTTTGATACCGGCAGCACCGCGTCAACCTCGTGTTCGACGGCCTCGTCGAACTCGGGTACCGGCCCCTCTCCACCGCTGCGGTGCTGGAGTTGCAGGAACCGCAAGCGGAGGTGAAGCACCGGGTCAGTGCCGGGCTCCAGCAAGCATTCGCTGTAGGAGGTGGCATGCTCGCCGTGCCCGGCGGCGGCATAGGAAGGGGGCACAAGCACTCCCCACTGCCACCGGACTTGATTCTTGCGCGCAGAAGCCCGGTAGGGATAGAGCAAGTAACCCTCGTAAAGGACGGCGTCGGCGATCTGACGCGCGATGTCCATCGGGGCCGTCATGTTTTCCCCTCCGCGGTGCGTTCCCGGGCTGCGTCCAGCACGGCGATGACGGCGTCATCCCAGGTGGGTAGAGCACGGGAGGCACGAAACTCGGCGAGCGCGTCAATAGTGTCGCGGCGCAGCCGCAGCCACCCGCTGTTCGGGAAGTGAATATCCATCATCTCGCGCCATCTTTCGACCGGCATCCGGTACCGGCATTCGCAGTGCCAGGGCACTTGCTCAATCCACATGCCGTCCTTGCCGTCTCCGAAGATCGTTCCGCTGAAGAGCAGGATGAACGGCACCTCCCCGTCCTCGAGTGCATGGAAATATCGGCCTGTGGTGACCTCCATGTCGTAACTGCATGGCACGGAAATGTCGACTTCGGTGCTACCGGTAAAACTGGGAACCGTCGTCGACGTGTTGGCGAATTGGAACGGCTTGAGCGAATCGCCCCAGCGTTCGCGCCCGCCGAACAACTCGAGTAGTCGCTCGCCTTCTTGGTCCTTATAACTGCGCCGGCCTGGTTCGACCCGGATCTGACACCGCAGGGCGATGGCTCGCACCTTCTCCTCGGCAGCAACGTTGATCTTCAGCCGGAACACCAGCGTTGGAGCCGCGGCGTAGCGTTCAGGCTGCACGTCAAGGCAGGTGAAGGACAATTCAGTCATTGGTGACCGCCACCTGTTCGCTGCGCTCCCGCAGACCGGCGAAGAACTTGTGGATCTCCGCCCACGCCTGCTCTCCGCCGTCGAAGCCCTGCCAGTGCATACGGACCAGACCGACCAGCTGGTAACAGGCGTCGATCGGGACCGCGAAGAACTCGAACCCGATATCTCCCTTATACACCAGCAACGCTTCGACATCAGGTCGCAGATCAGCGAATTCTGGAATCGCAGCGAGCAGGTCCGTCCAGGCTTCCAGGGACAGCAGCGATTCGGTGGCCCCCGCTGGACTCGGATAGAACGCGACGGTACGATCCAGCGCGCTGTTTTGGAAAAAGAACGCTGTTGCTACCGGAATCTCCATTGAGTCCCACGTTGCCTCGGCCAGTGGCACCGCGGCGGCGTAACGGTAATGTTCGGGAACTGCTTTGTACCGCCCGCTTCCTGCGCCTTCTTGGGTGAACAACAGGGCGCAGGGACGGCAGGTACACATCAGACCGCGGTGCTCGATGTCAACCACGTGTCCGTGCCAGTCGTCTATCGGTACGGCGCACATCTCACACCGATCGCCCTCTTGTTCGGCCGGAGCTGCTGCGGGATCTCTAGGAGATTGCGGTGGGGAAGCGGCGCTTCCTACGAAGCGCCGCAGCCCCCCCTTCATGACACCGCCTGAGCGGGAACCGCGATCCGGACCCCGCCGTTCTCGGTGAGAAGTGGCAGCGGGTCCAGGTGTGCTTCCGCCGTCGATGACGCCTGGCTGGCGTCGCTCCAACCACGACCAGCCCGGACCACGTCGTAACGTTGCGTGCAGCCGGGACAGGTCAACAAAGCGCCCGCGAGTTTCCCGCCGGCCAGTCCGGAACCGCAGGCCGGGCACCGGTCGGCGTAGGCGTACAGGCTGCCGGCCACGTTGCACACCACCGCAGCCGTGTCGGCGACCAGCTTGGGAACCACCTGGCCTTGACCGATGTTCTCGATCCCGTCGATTTCTACCCAGGTCGACGCGGGTGTCTCCGGCTGCTTGCTTACCTGGGCCAGTGGCAACAGGGTGCGCCCCTCGGGCGCGGACAGGCCCGAAGCCGATTCGGGCACCATCCCCTCTACCTCTACCTTGGTGACCTCGGGGGCGACGTCTTCGATTCCTTTCTCGATAGCCATCTTCACGGTGAGCGCGGAGGACGGGCAGCCGTCACAGCTGCCCGCCAACCGCAACCGCACCGTGCCGTCATCGTCGAGCCCGAGGTACTCGACGTCGCCGGCATGCGAACCGAGGTAGGGCCGAACCCGATCGAGGGCAGCGAGAACGCGTTCCTCGGTGCTCTGCGGGTGCAGGTCGTGCAGCACCAGCAGTCCGGCCACTGCCTTGTCAGCGAGCAGCGGAGCAGCGGCCTGCTTGTCGAGTAGTTCCATGATGCGGGCCAGGCCCGCACCGTAGAAGTCGACGAGCAGGCCGACTAGCTCCTCGGCTCGCCCGGCGATCGCGGGGTCGGAGGCCGAGGCGAACTCAGCGAGCAGCGCCTCGACCCTTTCCCCTATCGCCTGGATATCCGTTGTGTTGCTCACAGGCACGACTCAGCCACCAGTCGTGAACGAGTGTGGCGTGTGCAGGCGTTGCAGCTCCTTGCCATTCCCGAGGTACATGTGCACACCGCAGGGCAGGCACGGGTCGAAGCTGCGTACGGCCCGCATGATGTCGATGCCCTTGAAGTTCTCCGGGGGGTTCTCCTCGAAGATCGGCGTGTTCTGCACGGCGTCCTCGTAGGGGCCCGGTGTCCCGTAGATGTCGCGGACGCTGCCGTTCCACGGAGTGGGTGGGTACGGGTGGTAGTTGGCGATCTTCCCGTCCCGGATCACCATGTGGTGCGACAGCACACCGCGGACCGCCTCGGTCCACCCGCAGCTGATCGCTTCCTTGGGCACCTTGAACGGCTCCCAGGTCTTGGTGCGACCAGCACGCACCTCGGCCAGGGCCTTCTCCACGAAGTGCAGCGCCATCGCGGCCTGGTAGGCCTGGAAGAAGCTGCGCGCCCGGTTGCGTTCGATCGCGTTCGACAGCGGCTTACCCTGCTTGTCGTACGGGATCTTCCACTCGAAGGAGACCTCCGGCTTCGTCATCGTCCTTGGCAGGTTGACGATGATGCTCTTGCCGGTGGCCTTGACCGTGCCGGTGTCCACCAGGCCAGACAGTGCCGTCGGCCACAACCGGGCCAGCGGCCCACCACCGGTGTCCAGGGCAAGGTGGTCCGTGCCGTCGAACCACCGCGGCGACATGGTCCAGCTGTACGGGCCATTGAAGTCACGCTTTTGCGGCCGCGGGATGGTGTGCTGGTTCCACGGGTGCCTCCGGTCCACCGGGTTACCCAGCGGGTCCCGATCGACGAAGATCTCCTGGCCCTCCCAGTCCTCGTAGTAGGAGTGGCCGAGCAGGATCCGCAACCCGAGGTTGATCTTCACCAGGTCGTTGGTGACCAGCTTGCCGTCCACCACCACACCGGGGGTGACGAACATCTTGCGACCCCAGTTGGTCATGTTGCGGTAGTTGAAGTCGCAGTGCTCCGGGTCGTTCTGAGCGCCCCAGCAACCCAGCAGCACCCGGCGCCGACCAACTTCTTCGTAACCCGGCAGGGCGTCGTAGAAGAAGGTGAACAGGTCCTCGTGCAGCGGCACGACCCGCTTCATGAACTCCACGTATCGCATGAGGCGGGTGTAGTAGTCGGTGAACAGCTGGTGGGTGGCCACACAGCCGATACCACCCGGGTACAGCGTGGAGGGGTGCACGTGGCGACCCTCCATGAGGCAGAACATCTCACGCGTGTAGCGGGAGACCTGCAGTGCCTCACGGTAGAACTCACCCGCCAGCGGGTTGAGCGCCCGCATGATGTCGCCGATGGTCTTGTATCCGTGAGCCTCTTCGTTCGGCGCCGCAGTGCGGTTGGCCTGGTCAAGCACGCCCGGGTTGGTCTCGGCGACCATCTTCTCGCAGTAGTCGACCCCGACCAGGTTCTCCTGGAAGATGTTGTGGTCGAACATGTATTCGGCCGCTTCACCGAGGTTGATGCACCACTCGCCGAGGTGTGGCGGGACCACGCCGTAAGCCATGTTCTGGTTGTAAACCGAACAGGTGGCGTGGTTGTCGCCGCAGATCCCGCAGATGCGACTGGTGATGAAGTGGGCGTCGCGAGGGTCCTTGCCCTTCATGAAGATGGAGTAGCCGCGGAACACCGAGGACGAGCTGTGGCACTCAGCGACTCTCTTGTTCGCAAAATCAATCTTGGTGTAGATGCCAAGGCTACCGACGATCCGGGTAACCGGATCCCAGACCATCTCGGTGAGCTGGCCTGTGGTGGAGCTGTGCCTTGCTGTGGTTGTCATCGTCTAGATGCCTTTCTCCAGCCGGTCCGCGATCACCAGGACGGCTTGTAGCCGGTCAAGAGCTGGTTGCCCTTCTTACGCCACTTGGGCTCGCTGTCGGTCTTCTTGAGCGTGATGTTGCGCAGCGACCGGATGACCGAGCCGTAGGCCAGGCTCGCGGTCCCTGACACCAGAGAGCCCGGAGGCGCATCCATGAACGGCATGAACTTGTCCGGGAATCCGGGCATGGTGCAGCCGATGCAGATACCACCCACGTTCGGGCAGCCACCCACACCGTTGATCCAGCCTCGCTTGGGCACGTTGCACTTCACCACCGGGCCCCAGCAGCCGATCTTCACCAAGCACTTCGGTGAGTCGTAGCTCTTGGCGAACTCACCCTGCTCGTAGTAGCCGGCCCGGTCACAACCCTCGTGCACCGTCTTGCCGTATAGCCACTGCGGGCGCAGGTGCTCGTCCAGCGGGATCATCGGCGCGGCGCCGGCGGCCTGGTACAGCAGGTACAGGATCGTCTCGGACATGTTGTCCGGGTGGACCGGGCAACCGGGCACGCAGACGATCGGAATGCCGGCCTTGGACTTCCAGTCCCAGCCGAGGTAGTCAGGCACACCCATGGCACCGGTCGGGTTGCCCGACATGGCGTGGATGCCGCCGTAGCATGCGCAGGTGCCGGCCGCGAGCACGATCGTCGCCTTAGGCGCCAACCGGTCGATCCATTCATTGATGGTGATCGGTTGGTTGGTGTCCGGGTGCCTTCCGAAACCGGTGAAGTAACCTTCGCCGTTGATTGACTCGTTCGGGATGGAGCCTTCCAAGACGAGAACGAAGGGTTCCAACTCGCCCCGGTCGGCCTTCCAGAACCACTCGATGAAGTTGTCGGCACCTTGTTCCGGGCCGCATTCGAAATCGATCAGGGGCCAGTGCACTGCGATCTTGGGCAGGCCGGGAAGTGCTCCCAGCGTAATTTCTTCAATACTCGGTTGCGTTGCTGCTGTCAGCGCAACCGAGTCCCCATCGCAGGACAGGCCACAGTTGATCCAGAGGATATGAATTGGGCTCTCTTCAGACATGATCCCCTACTCCACGAGCGACCTCACGTCGCTCCTAATCGTGCCGGATCTCGCCTTCCGGTGGTCAGCTCGTTGAGCGTGAGCTCCCACAGCGTGTGGTAAATCGTGGTTTG
>JAJPIR010000223.1 GCA_021324675.1 Actinomycetota bacterium | reverse complement strand
ATGCTTATGTCAGGCTCGTGCGGATGATAGCGTGAGTGGCATTCTCCTTCGCGGTACTGATCTTACTGGGTTGGGCCTGCAACCTGGTCCTCCTGAAATCCGGGCTGCCCGGTGAGCGGTCGACTCAACCGCTGACGGCTATCTGCTTTGCGTTGAGCGCGATCTCACTGGCCCTGAGCACCGAGCGTTGCGTGCTGTGCCGGCTGTTCAAACGGATTGGCGCGGCGCTGGTGCTGCTCGTTGTGATAGCCACAGTGTGGCAGAACGCATTGGATGTCGATTGGGGACTCGATCAGTTGTTCTTCACCGACGCCGTGCTGCATGAGCAGTCGGGTTTTTTCCTGCGCCCGGGCCGGCCCGCGGCCGGGACCTTGGTCGCCCTGGGGTTGTTGAGTATCTGTTTGTTCCTGACTGAAACCCGCAGTGCGGGCGGCGGCAAGCTGTACTCCTGGCTCGCCACCATAGGAGCACTGCTCGCCGCCACCGTTCTGCTGGCGTACGCCTACAGCCTGAATGTCCTCTACTCGCTGGGGTTCTACGCACAGGTTGGTCTGAACACCGGCGTCGGGCTCGCCATGTTGTCTTATGGCGTTCTGCTACGCCGGCCGGACCTGGGGTGGATGCAGATGCTGGCCGGTGACAGCGTCGGCGCTGCGAGCGCCAGGCGGCTCATGCTCTGGACGGGCACCCTGTTTCTGATTCTGGCCGTCATTGTCCGGCTCGGCAGATCGGCGGCGCTGTACGGGGGGAGGTTCGAAGTCACCCTGGTCACCCTGTGCGGTTTAGGTCTGTTGCTGCTGGCGCTGCTGAATCACGCCCGCCGGCTCAATGAGTTGGAGACAATTCGTCACAATGTCACGAGCGATCTTCGCCTGGCGGAGAGCCAGCTCGCACGCGTCGCTCATGACAAGGACCGGCAGCTCGCCAGGCTGGCTCACGAGTTGCGCAATCCGCTGACTCCGCTGCGCAACGGCATTGAGATCATCCGACAGAGCTCGAACGGTAATTCCGCCGTGAACCGCACGGCAGAGATGATGTCGCGCCAGGTTTTGCAATTGGTTCGCCTGGTGGATGAGCTGGTGGGAACGGATCCGCCGTTCGCCTCCGGGGACGCAGCGGAAGCGGCGCCGAAAACCCATGAGCCGGCCCGCATGCGTATTCTGGTGGCGGACGATAATGCGGATGCGGCCGATTCGCTCGCCATGCTGTTGCAGGCGGAAGGACACGTCGTGTTGACGGCCTCCGATGGACGGCGGGCCGTTGAGGTGGCTGAAGCATTTCGGCCGAACGTGATTCTCATGGATGTCGCTATGCCGCAGCTCGATGGGCTGGAAGCGACGAAGGAGATTCGCCGCCGCCATTGGGGGGCTGATATTCGGATCATTGCGCTCACCGCCTGGGGCCAGGAAACTGAGCGACGGCGTACACGCGAAGCGGGAATGGACGCGCACCTGGTCAAACCGATAGATCCCCGTGCCCTGGCGGCAGTCTTATCCCCAACCAAGTAAAAACTTCCTTTCAACGAGCTGACAACCCGCTGTCAACGTGGCGGGAGGGGACTTTCGGCGGTTGATCGCCAGCCCGGTGCCGCGGCACGTTTTATGCCGCCTACCGGAGAAGCTTGGCAAAAAAGAATCCTCAACCGTTTTACATGCCTGAAACCGCTCGAGAACCGCTCACGGGACTGGCCACCAGTGGGGACCCGGATGCGGGTGCGACTCGCATGGAGGCCGCAATCCCGCAGGAAACGCCGGTTGCCCGCCGGTTGCTCATCGGGGTGATGATTTTGCTGGCGCTGGCGGCGGTCGTGGTTTTCGTTCCCGGCATCCGCTGGCGGCTGCACGTTGTCTACCTGGATCTGACG
Source organism: Actinomycetota bacterium (assembly GCA_021324675.1). Taxonomy (GTDB): domain Bacteria; phylum Actinomycetota; class Actinomycetes; order Mycobacteriales; family Pseudonocardiaceae. The sequence goes on along the minus strand of JAJPIR010000223.1, from coordinate 9,100 downwards.
GGGCAAATTCCCGACCTGGAATTGAGCGAGCTGCCTTCGTTACTCGCCCCCGGTTCCGGGCAGGCGAAGATTGGCAGACTGGTCATCACGCGCAACCCCTATGCCACCATCCATGTACCGACCACGGTGGCCGGGGAGCTGGCGGCCGGGGCGGCCTTATTTCGTGAGCAATGCGCGGGCTGTCACTCACCCGACGGCAGCGGTAGTTCGGCCGCTCCGGCCTTGTTTGGCCGGGAGTTCCGTCACGGTGATACCGAGTGGGCAGTCTATCGGACCATTCGTGACGGCGTGCCCGATACCGGTATGCCGCCGCATCCCCTGAGCCATCGCCAGTTGTGGCAGCTCGTGGCCTATATCCGCTCTCTCGGAGTGCCGGGCGACAGTGTTGCAGCAGCCGCGGAGGAAAATTCCAGGCTGCGCCAGATCCGGGTTTCATACAGTGAGCTGGCGTCCGCGGCGGAGCCTGGGGAAGACTGGCTCACGTACTCCGGTGCTTACGGATCCAACCGGCACAGCGCACTCAGCCAGATCAACTCGCGCAACGTCGGCTCGCTCGCGGTGCGGTGGGTGCACCAACTCGTGGGCGGTCACGACAAAATCGAAAGTACTCCCATCGTTCGGGATGGAATCATGTACTTCACGGTGCCGCCGGGCAGGGTGTTGGCCGTGGATGCCGCCACCGGACACCAGGTGTGGGCGCATGACCATCCGTACGAGTTCAAGGGCGGCGGCGAAGGCCCGTTGAACCAGAATCGCGGCGTGGCCCTGTTGGGTGACCGGATATTTGTCGGGACCTGGGATTCGAAGCTCACCGCGTTGTCCGCGGCCACCGGCCAGGTGTTGTGGGAAGTGCCCGTAGGTGAGTATCCCGGGACCTACATCAGCGGTGCGCCGCTCGTGTATCGCGACATGGTGGTGACCGGCGTGGGCAGCCCGCCGGGCTTCGGACGGGGTTTCATCGTGGCCTTCGATGCCAACACCGGCAAAGAGCGTTGGCGGTTCATCACAGTTCCGGGCCCGGGGCAGGCGGGCAATGAAACCTGGCCTGGAGATTCGTGGCGCAAGGGTGGGGCCGGGACGTGGCTCACCGGATCATACGATCCGCAGTCCGACATTCTCTATTGGGGTGTGGGTAATCCAAGGCCCGACTTCGATGCCACCACTCGCCACGGCGACAACCTCTACTCGGATTCGGTGGTCGCGCTGCGCGGCACGACCGGGCAACTGCTGTGGCATTTCCAATTCACCCCGGGCGACACGCACGACTGGGATTCCAACCAGACACCGCTGATCGCCGATCGCAACACCCCGGCGGGCCTGGAGAAGCGGTTGCTCTGGGCGAATCGCAACGGGTTCTACTACGTGTTGGATCGCGACACCGGTGAGTTTCGCGTGGGCGTGCCCTTTGCGAAGCAGAATTGGACTGAAGGGTTGGATGCCAGGGGACGGCCCATTCCACTGGCAGGGAGCCACGCCACCGTGCAGGGCGTATCCGTGTATCCGGGCTCCAAGGGCGCAACCAACTGGTGGTCACCGAGCTACGACCGCGACCTGGACCTGGTGTTTGTTCCGGTACTGGAGGAAGGCATGATTTTCTTTCCGTCGGCGCTGACGCTGCCGACCACCGGTGGCCGGTCGTTTTATACCGCGGTTCGCGCGCTGGATGCCTCGACCGGCAAGTTGGTTTGGGAGCACCGGGCCGAGACCCGCTCGGAGGATGACAATACCTCAGGTCTCATGAGTACCCGCGGCGGGGTCGTGTTTGGCGGCGATCACGGCACATTTTTCGCGCTCGATTCCCGCACCGGGAAACTGCTCTGGGATGTCGATACGGGTGGGGTGATTTATTCCGCCCCCGTGACCTACGAGGTGAATGGCGAGCAGTTTGTTTCCGTCTTCAGTGGGCGCAATCTGATGACGTTTGCGTTGCCGAAGGGCTGAAACGGTTGCGGGGGCCGTTTCAGCCCTTCGACGACCGCGCTCAACGCGCTCCCTTACCCCAAAGGATCACTTCCACCGTCTGCACCAGGATGGCGAGGTAAAACAGGAGGGTCCTGTTTTTTACATAAAACAGGTCGTACTGCAGTTTCTCGGCCGCATCCTTCTCATTCGAGCCGTACGGATAGCACAGCTGCGCCCAACCGGTGATACCGGGCTTGATGCAGTGACGCTCGCGATACAGCGGGATCTTGGTATTGAGCTGCGAGACAAACTCGGGACGCTCCGGGCGCGGCCCCACCAGGCTCATTTCGCCGTTCAACACATTGATGATCTGCGGCAGCTCATCGATGCGCAGCTTGCGGATGACACGGCCGACACGGGTCACGCGATCGTCATTCGCGGCGGCCCAGCGAGCGCGGCCATCTCCTTCGGCATCGACGCGCATACTGCGAAACTTCATCAGCTGGAACGGCTGGCCGTGCTCACCCACCCGGACCTGGCGATACAGCACCGGTGCCTTCAGGCCTTCCTCGAGCTTGATGGCCACGATGGTGAGGACCATGAAGGGCCAGGAGACGGCGAGCAGGGCGAGACTGGCCACCACGTCGACCACGCGCTCAATCTGGGAGTGCAGAGAATTGCGCTCGAGCCCGTCGGAAGGAGCCATCCAGTTTGGATGCACCAGGTCGATGCGCACCTGGCCGGTTTCCCGCTCCAGGAATTCAGTGAGATCGCTGACTGCAATGCCCGCCTGGCGGCATTCCAGGAGCGCCTCGAACGGGAAGTCGGCGCTGCTGTCATCCATGGCGACCACGACTTCGCCCACCTCGTGCGCCGTGCAGTACTCCAGGAGAGGGGTCCGGAGCTCGATCCGGCGCTCGGTGGAGACCGCGCTCGGCTCATCACATACCGTCGGGACGAACCCGACGGCTTTGTAGCCACCCAGATTACCGGCCGCCTGCTTCTGCATCAGGGTAGCCGCCCGGCGCCCCGCGCCGTAAACGAGAATGCGCTTCTTGAAGACCTGCTCGCCGGCGAGCTTGCCGACGATGAAGTGGCAGCCGAGGGAGCCGGCAATCACCAGCAAGGCCGCCAGGGTGAGGGCATCGCGCCCGAAGGACACTTCGGGGACGAGTGCCGCCACAATGGCGATAACCAGTGTGCCGCCGAGGGTGCTTACCACGATGCGGGTGAGCAATCCCACCATGTTGAAGGTTTGGCGCTCGTTATAGAGCCCAGTTGCGACCATGGAAACGCTCAGGACCGGTGCATAGAGCAGTGCCCGGGTGAGAACCTCGGTGAATGTGAGCTCCGCCAGCGGGCTTTCCCCGTCGAAGCGCGGTAACAACGCAATGCCCAGGGCGGTGGCAAAGACCAGCAGCTCCATGCCGGCCAGCACCGCCATCGGACGTTTCCAGTAGTTACGGAACACTTTGCTCGTCATACCCTTAACCGTTTGCGATACAACCAAGATGAATCTTCATTTCGCACGTTTCACATCAACCTCGGGCACGGTGTGCTTAGGTCCGCGCCCGAGGCCGTTCTGTCCGACTTGACGTAAGTCGGAAAGTCAATGTTTGTTTCCCGGTGTTGTGGTGTGTTTGCTGTTTTCTTGGAGCTAGTAGATCGCTTTGTGAGCTGTGTCGCAATCTGTCAGCGCGCGACGACAGTCCCCGTCGGCTTGTTTTACAGGGGGTTGACAAAGGAGTTTGGTCAAGCAACCAGCTGTGGCGCGGCGATGTTTGGTGTGAAATTCGATTTTGAGTTTGGTGTTGTGAAGATGACACGAGGGTGTGATAGGGGCGTGTGTCAAGTCGCACGTGTGGGGTGCCGTCGGGTTGTGACGATGCGTGACCGAAACCCAGTGGAGGAAATCCCGCGAAGCCCCAACGTCGTCCTCCGCCGTCCGGTGCGCGTGCCGATGCCCCTGTGTCCCTCCACCGTGTGTGCACAAACGCGCACGTCCCCGCCACCTGAGTTTTCCACCCCCGCGTGCGTGCACGTCGCTACCGTCCGCGTATGACGTACGCGGGCTCAGGCACTGTCTCTGCTGGCGACACTGTATGCGTACCGCATGGGCGTCTGCGGATACCACCAGCAGTGTTTGTCCGCCAGCCGTACGCACGCGCATTCCACGCCTCCGCAACCGCACTAGCGGACGCTGACAGCACTCGCGTTCCTGCGCCGGCCTGAGCGCACGCCGCCCGATGCCTTCGCGCCCTCTACCAAGCCACGCGTGCGTCCTTACCGTCCGCGGCTCTGGACGCCGGCTCCGGCGCTGCCTCCACCTGGCGACATTTCGTTACCGTCCGCGTTCCCCCCACTCACATTCCAGCGTCCACGCACACGCGCTACGCCCACGTCGGGCACCGCCGCTATGACCACACCGCGTGACCGAAGCGTGACCGAGTGGAGCGAATCCCACGAAGCGCCAAGGGTGGACGTGGGAGATTTGGCGTATTTGCGGCCCCTTCTGAGGGCTTGCGGCGAAAGGTGGGGCCGGGGCGGTGAAGGGGGCTTGCCGGTGATGCCGGTGCGGCGGTAGCGTTACGCCATGTTCGGCCTACTCCTCTGGATCCTGCTCTTTATATTCTGCTGGCCACTGGCGATCGTGGCGCTGGTGCTGTGGCCTCTGGTCTGGCTGATCTCCATTCCATTCCGGATTCTCGGCATCGGCCTCGAGGCGGTGTTCGAGCTGTTGCGGGCGATTCTCTTCCTGCCAGCCCGGCTCCTGGGCGGCGGACGCCGCTACTACTAGTCCTTCTTCCCCTGGGCACCGCCGCGCCCGCGAAATATTGCTGTCAGGTTACGATTCGTCCAGTAGTTGGAATGCGCTTGACAATACCAACACGCGGCGTATATTCCGACACCCTTATGAGCACCAACAAACACATCACCGCGCACGACCGGGCCCGCCTCACGGCGCCTCCCTGCGTCAGAAATCCGCGCCCCCTGGGCGTCGGGTTTGCCTATGCGCACGCGATTGATGCGCAGGTGCTGGGACTTCATCCAACGGATTAGCCTTCTCTTACCAACGGAGGGCTGATTCTGGCAGCCCTCCGGAACCTCCCTCGAGGCCCCGGTCGGCACTGCCAACCGGGGCCTCGTCGTTTACGCGCACCGGGTGTTTTAAAGGATTCGGCATCGTGCCCGAAGGCGCGCTGTCGTACGCAGGTCGGGACGGAAATCGTGTAGCGATGTGCAGGTGCGCAGCGGGCCCCAGCGCGCGAATCGCTTAGAGCGGTTGGGGTGCGCGACGCCAGAAACGCCGTAAGGCCAACGGTGGAGACGGCGTCGCGACCCCTACGGCCCGCGGCGGAAATTACCGCCGGGCCTGTGGGACGCGGTACTGAAGTTATGACACTACATAAGTTGAATCCAGCTCCGGCGACGGAGCAGCCGAAGCCCCTGGTGGCCAGTCTGGGGATCAGCCAGCAGGAGTATTCCCTCGCGCATTCCATCGTGAAGGCCCGCGCGGCGCAGGCGAGTCGCGTGGCGATGTCGTCTTTTCCGATCTACCGGTACGTGCGTTGCGCCGTGCGTGGGAAGGTGGAAGAGGTGTTCGATGACTTCGCGCTCCAGTCAGGTCTGGTGCCGCAGCGACTCTTCATGGGTGATCTGATCCTGGAGGGGGCTGGCGTATTCGTGAACCTGGACGGCTGCGAGAAGGCAGGCTACTGCTCCTGCTCCATCGAAATCTGTGCTGAGAGCCTGGCCCGTGCCCAGGAAGTTCGGCAGACTCTCCTGGGCGCAGGGGCGGAAGATCATTTTTACCACGAACCTGCCGAACGTGGGGGACCTCGATGAGGCATTGCTACGGCCCGGGCGGTGCTTTGCCGCCATCCACACCCGGTCATTGACAGTGGACGAGGGGCTGAAGTTGATTCACCGCCTCTGTGAAGGTGATCTGGAACGGGAAAGGGTGGCTTTTGCGGAAGTGTTTCCGGCCGGGGCGAGGAGTGCATCGGTGGCGGAGATTTATCGGGCTTGCGGGAAAAAGCGATGCTGCTGACCATCACCACCACCCATGCGCCGGCCACGGACATGGGTTTTTTGCTCGAGAAGCATCCTGACAAGGTGCACGAGTTCGAGCTGTCCTCGGGGCGGGCGACGGTGTTTTATCCGGAAGCGACTCCGGAGCGATGCACGGTCGCCTTGTTGCTGGAGGTGGACTCCATTGGCCTGGTGCGCTCGGGCACCGCGCGACAAAGCGACTCCAACATGGACCAGTATGTGAACGATCGGCCCTATGTGGCGTCGTCGTTCCTGAGTGTGGCCATTGGCACCGCATTCAGGTCGGCGCTGGCGGGGAAGTCACGTCATCGACCGGAGCTGGCCAACATGGCCATTGCGCTCGAGGCGCGCATTGCCGTTCTGCCGTGCCGTGGCGGCGAGAAGTTGTTGCAGGATCTGTTCGCGCCTCTCGGTTACACCACGCAAGTCATCCGGCTGCCGCTCGACACACAGTTTCCCGAGTGGGGTGGGAGCCCTTACTACTCGCTCAGCCTGCGAGGTCACGTTCGGTTGCAGGATCTGCTGCGGCACCTGTACGTGCTCATTCCCGTGCTGGATGACCGTAAGCACTATTGGGTTGGCGAGGATGAGGTGGAAAAGCTCCTGCGTCAGGCCTCCGACTGGCTGGCAACTCATCCCATCAAAGAGTCGATTGCCCGGCGTTATCTGAAGAATCGCCGCAGCCTTGCGCGGATGGCTCTCGAGCGGCTCACCGTGGAGGACCCGGACGAGGATTCTGGCGAATCGGCGTTGGACGATGACACCCCGCAAGCCGCCCGCCGCGAGGTGGAGCTCGAAAAGCGCGTGTCATTGCAGGTGCGGCGTCTCGACAAAGTCGCCGAGCTGGTGGCCGCGGTGGGCGCCAGGTCCGTGGTCGATCTCGGCTGCGGCGAGGGTCAACTGCTGCCGCGACTGTTGAAGTTGCCCACGGTGGATCGGATCGTTGGGATGGATGTGTCGGTTCGCGCCCTCGAGCGGGCTGCGGACCGCCTGCATCTGGACCGAATGCCGCCACGGCAACGCGCGCGGATCGAGCTTCTGCAGGGCTCCCTGCTGTATCGGGACCAGCGGCTGGAGGGATTTGACCTGGCCACCGTGATCGAGGTGATCGAGCACCTCGATCCGCCGCGGCTGCAGGCCCTGGAGCGAGTGCTGTTCGAAGCGGCTCATCCCACTTTTGTCATCGTGACCACACCCAACAGCGAGTACAACGTGAATTTTCAGGACCTGCCGGCGGGAGCCTTTCGACATGCCGATCACCGTTTTGAATGGACCCGGCAGGAGTTTCAGGCCTGGTGCACGCGCCAGGCAGAGCGATTCGGCTACTCGGTGGAGTATGCCCCCATTGGCGATGAGCATGCGGTGACCGGTCCGCCGACCCAACTGGCCCTCTTCAGTCGAACGGCACAGTGAGCGGCGTCCATGGAAGTAAGATTTCCTGAGCTCGCGCTGGTCGTTCTGGTGGGCACCTCGGGATCGGGGAAGTCCACCTTTGCCCGGCGGCATTTCAAGCCGACCGAAGTGATCTCGTCGGATTACTGCCGAGGACTGGTGGCGGACGATGAAAACGACCAGTCGGCGACCGGCGCTGCCTTCGATGTGTTGCATTACATCGCCGGCAAGCGGCTGGCGGCGGGGCGTTTGACGGTCGTGGATGCGACGAGCTTGCGCCCAGAAGACCGCAAGCCGTTGGTTGCACTCGCGCGCCAGCATCACATGCTGCCGGTCGCGTTGGTATTCGATCTGCCACCGGGGTTGTGCCAGGAGCGCAACCGTACCCGCGGTGATCGCGATTTTGGCGAGCACGTCATTCGCAATCAGCACCAGTTGTTGCGCCGGTCGATGCGAGACTTGCAGCGTGAAGGCTTCCGGCATGTGACCACCTTTCATTCTGTCGAGGAGGTCGATGCCGCGTGCTTGATTCGCGAGGCATTGTGGAACAACAAAAAGAGTGAAGCCGGTCCGCTCGACATCATTGGCGACGTCCATGGCTGTTATGACGAGTTGCATGACCTGCTGCTGTCGTTGGGCTATGCCATCGAGGTAGCCGACGGTGGCTGGCCGCGTGTCACGCATCCCCTGGGGCGCAAGGCGGTTTTTGTCGGCGACCTGGTCGATCGTGGCCCGAAGACACCGGACGTTCTGAAGCTCGTCATGGGCTCGGTCAAAGGTGGCTCGGCGTACTGCGTCGCCGGCAACCATGATGTGAAGCTGGCCCGCAAATTGAACGGGCGCGATGTGAAGCTGACCCACGGGTTGGCCGAGTCCGTGGCGCAGCTCGAAGCCGAAACGGCGGAGTTTCGCTCCCAGGTGTTTGAGTTTCTCGATGGTCTCGTCAGTCACTACGTGTTTGACGGCGGCAAGCTCGTCGTCGCGCATGCGGGCCTGCGAGAGGAAATGCACGGACGTGGCTCGGGTGCCGTGCGCCAGTTCGCCATGTACGGCGAGACCACCGGCGAAACCGACGAGTATGGATTGCCGGTTCGGTACAACTGGGCGTCGGACTATCGCGGTAAAGCGGCGGTCGTCTATGGGCACACTCCGGTTCCATATGCGGACTGGCTGAACAACACCCTTTGCATCGATACGGGATGCGTGTTCGGCGGTAAGCTGACAGCCCTGCGCTATCCGGAGCGGAAGCTGGTGAGTGTTCCGGCTCGGAAAATGTACTACGAGCCGGCTCGTCCTTTGCATCCTGCACCTGAAGCGGAATTGAGCGCCCAGCAGCAACATGACGACCTGCTCTCGGTGCAGGACGTGCTGGGAAAGCGGCTGATCAGTACTACGCTGGAACGGACCGTGACGATTCGGGAAGAGAATGCCGTCGCGGCGCTCGAGGTCATGACCCGCTTTGCGGTGAATCCGAAGTGGCTGGTCTATCTGCCGCCTACCATGTCGCCGTCGGAGACTCATCGGGAGGGGGACTTCCTGGAGCATCCGACGGAGACGTTCGCGTACTTCTCGAGCAGGGGCGTACGCCAGGTGGTGTGCGAGCAAAAGCATATGGGCTCCCGTGCTGTCATTGTTGTCTGCAAGGATGAGAATGTGGCGCGCCGCCGGTTTGGCGTGGAGGGCGAGGGGCAGGGTGTCATTTACACACGTACCGGTCGGCGCTTCTTCAACGACGAATCGGTCGAGCGCGCGT
>JAJPIR010000104.1 GCA_021324675.1 Actinomycetota bacterium | reverse complement strand
GGCCATCGGACGCGGACAACTCCCACCGTCGGCGCTGCCTGCGGTCAGCTTCCTGAAGGCACCGGGCTACCAGGACGGGCACGCCGCTTACTCCGACCCGCTGGACGAGCAGCAATTCCTCGTCCGAGAGATCAACGCCCTGATGCAAACACCTGCCTGGTCCAGCACCGCAGTCGTGGTCAACTATGACGACTCCGACGGCTGGTACGACCACGCCTACAGCGGCGTCCACAACCCGTCCCAATCCGTCGCCGATGACCTGACCGGGCCCGGTCAATGCGGAACCGGAACACCGCTCGCCGGGCAGCAAGGACGCTGCGGCTACGGACCCCGGCAGCCACTGGTGCTCATTTCCCCGTGGGCCAAGGCCAACGCAGTCGACCACACCCTCAACGACCAGTCGTCCGTGACCAAGTTCATCGAAGACAACTGGTCACTCGGGCGCATCGACGGCAGCTTCGATGCCATCGCCGGTCCCCTCACCGGCATGCTGAATCTCACCAATCCCCAGGGCCCGCCACCCAACGCGCGCCCGCTGCTGCTCGATCCCACCTCCGGCGCCCCAGCCACTACGACCACGCTCGAAGTAGCCCCGAACCCCGGATTCCAAGGCATCCCCGAGATTCTCATCGCCCACGTGTCACCCATCACTGCGGTGGGCACCGTCCAATTCACCGACGGCACCACCAACACCAATCTCGGCTCGGTCCCGGTAATCGCGGGGCAAGCAATCCTGGTGACCACGGCGCTCACCGCGGGCACCCATACCGTGACCGCGACATTCACGCCGACTAATCCGGCAACCTTTGCTCCATCCACCTCATCCCCTGCGACGGTCACGGTCACCAGACTGTTCTAGGTACACCTGCGGTTCACGCTGCCGCACATACCTACCGCCCTATCCGGTGGGTCAAGGCACGGCCACCCACACCGCGCCGTGCTTTGTCCCCCGGGTAGGCACCGTATGCACGTCTTGGGCCACCCAGATCAACACAACGGACGTGGCGCTGACCGCTACTGATGACCGCCAGGTCGCAACAGCCTGACGTACGTGGCCCCGCCTACTTGTTCTTCGCATCAAGCGGTGTAGTGCAAGCAGGTCTTCCTCACCAGAGAATTCGACCGCCTTATAGCGGAGATAGCCGTTACCGCAGTTATCGCTCTCACCGTGACAGCCATCGACCCCATTGAAACCGTTGACAAGTGGGGCGATCCTTTTTGGCACGACCGCCCCGGGGCGTTCAGAGGTGCGATAACACTGGGCGTCCCCACCAGCTGAATTTGGTGGCCGCGAGGTGGTAACCCGTGCAGACAGATGTAGGCTGTTGCCGTGCGCAACATCCGGGTAGGGACAGCATCCTGGACGGATAAATCCTTGGTGCAGTCAGGCTGGTATCCACCCGGTGTGTCGACCGCGGAAGACAGGCTGCGGTACTACGCTGCGCATTTCCCCGTTGTCGAAGTTGATTCGACCTACTACTTCCTACCCACCTACGAAAACGCTCAGCGCTGGGCCCAGCGCACGCCACCTTCCTTTACCTTCAACATCAAGGCGTTTTCGTTGCTCACCCAGCATCCAACCAAGCCCGCCGCGCTCCCGAAAGACGTCCCGGTCGCCACCGATAAGACAAACGTTTACCTGAAGGATTTATCCGCCGAGGTTGTTGAACGCGTCTGGGCAGATTTCCTGGATGCGCTGGTTCCACTGGGCGATGCCCGCAAGCTGGGAGGGATCCTGTTCCAGTTCCCACCGTGGTTTCCAATTTCAAAAAAGAACAAGCACTATATCCTGGAGTGCGCTGATCGCGTCGCGCCGATCAAGGCATGCATTGAGTTTCGCCACCACAGTTGGATGACGAATGACAATCAGGCAGAGACGCTCGACTTCCTGACTGGGCACGGCCTATCGTACGTGTGCGTCGACATGCCACAGGGTTTTTCCTCATCGATTCCTCCCGTGCTGGCCGCCACCAGCGATCTTGCAGTGATGCGTTTCCATGGGCACAACAACGACGAGTGGCAAAGCAAGTCCGTGCAACGCCGCTTCGCCTATCTGTACTCAGAAGACGAGCTCAAGGGCTGGGCACCTCGTATCGCCAAGCTCGCATCGCAAGCGCAGACAACGCACGTTTTGATGAATAACTGCTATCGTGACTATGCGCAGCGCAACGCTGCACGGCTCGCCGAATTGCTGGCAGCTGACCGATGAGGTGCCATCCGCCGGCGCGACGGCGCCGGCCACGATGCGGTGATGAATGAGCGTTTCGCGCTGGTAGGCGGTGACGATCTGCGATCTTCCCGTGGACGGCGACCACCCGGCACTGCCGCTTCACATCCAATCGGGTGACGACGATTACGTGAGAGTATCACGGACGCGCTCGCACCTCTGTGTTGATGACGCCTGTTTCGATACAGCTATACCGGGCTGAACTTGTAGAAAAGAGGGACGGCCGCCGACAATTTTTAGCCTCCACAACGGACATCGGAAGGTGGAGAACATCTGTTGGATACGACTATCCAGCAACTACTTGCGTCTGAAGTAGTCTCATCAGGGCTTCCGGATGTACAACAGCAAAGTGAGCAGAAGGCTTCCGAGCCGGCGCCGACCCAGCACCTCGAGATCACTGTTGCTTGGGGGGACCTACCGAGTGTGACGGCAGATATCCATGGCCACCGTGAGCTGAGGAAGCTCGGTATAGAAACCCGCTTGAGCCCGGAGACGCTGCCCGGCACCCGGCAGCCACCTGATCCAAGTCGGCCACCGTACGGATCCGGCCTGCCCAAGCGGATAACTTCGCCGCGGTGAGCGGGCAGCGTCCGTTCACCACCAACCGCGTACCGCTCACCTGCGCTGTTACCAGGTCTTCAGCGGCCCACCGGCCGTACCGGTGTTATCCCGTTGCTGCACCCAGGGCTTTCCGGCCTTATTGTTGTCCGGGTCCCCGCTCGCCGCCGGTGACCCGGCCCGGTGGGAGAAGGTGCACTTGGTGGACAGGACACGATACGAGCAAGCCGCCGATCGTGGCGTGGCCTGGCTGACAGCTTGGCTAGGCGATGATGGCTCCTACGGGCCCAAGGCTGATGATCTGGCCTGCTATTACAAGTCTCCGTACCTGTTCGCACTGTCCGGCCAGACCCGGCAGGCGATCCAATTGTTGGAATTCATCCGGCGCAGGTTCATGCGCCCCGATCACGATTTTGTCACCGCGGCACACCACAAAAGTGACAATGCCGCTTTCAACGAGTATTGGGCTTATCCCAACGGCTGGCTGGCCATCGGCGCGCAACGCCTGGGACGCTTTGATATCGCCTACCCGGCGTTTGAGTATCTGCGATTGGGTCACGAACCAGTCCGGGGAGGCTTCCTCACCGGCGGACCCTCCGCTTCCCGTGAGGGTGAAACGGATGCTTTGACCACGGCGCACCTGGGACTGGTCTGCCTGTATTTCGGCGACCTGCCCAAAGCCCGCGGCGCCGGTCGATGGCTCGTTCGGCTCTTGACGCTGCAACCGGACCCGCGCGCCGGGCTGTTTTTGCGTCTTGATCGCTCCGGACAGCTTGTTCGGCATATCCCGCCGGGCAAAGCCGCGTTCTACGTGGTCAGCGTCCAGGAGCCCGACCAGGCCTACTTCATGATCGGCTACCCCATCGCCTTCTTGGCCAAGCTCTATGAAGCCACGGCCGACGAGACCTACCTCACCGCCGCCCGCGACTACCTCGACTTCGCTATCTGCTGCGACGGCAATCTCCGATCCAGCCCCGCCAGCCACAAGGTGGCCTGGGCAGCCGCGGTCCTCGCCAGGATTACCCGCGACCCCCACTGCACCGAGTTGGCGATCACCATTGCTGATCATCTACTTGCGATCCAAGATCCCACCGGCGCCTGGCTCATCGACCAACCGGCGCACACCACCTTCGACCAAACCGCCGAAATCTCAATCTGGCTACTGGAAATCAGCGCCGAACTCGCCACACTGCAGTAAGCCACGATCACTCACGTTCTACTACACAACCGCAGGCACTGTCCCGTTGCCGACATGATCTATTCGGTTGGTCGCCTCGGGAACCAGCGAGGGATGAAACCCTCTGGAGCGAGTCGGCCTTCGAGGTCACCCTCCGCCGCAAGGAGGTCGACGCCACCGTCAGCTGTTGGGCAATGCCGCCCTTGGCGACGTACTTGAGTCGCCAAAGTGGACGCCTGACCCGATGGCTTCCAGCGGAGCAGCCCGGCCGCGGAGCCGTCTATCGACTTCGGGATTGTGCCGGAGCCGCCACATCTGTTAGCCGAGCCACACTGGCATGCCAGCAAGCATCTGTGCGGGCGAGGGAACCGTTGTACCGGTCACCGCAAAACAGCAGCCACCCACCCCGGTGCCCTCGTCGCCGGCTGCCCCACCGCAGCCAACCTGCACCAGTCCCGCAGCACCGACCGCCGTAGCGGTCACTCCGAATCCGGCTATCCTCCCGACGCCTGCGCCAGCCCACCGGTTCAGTGTGATTTACGCAGCTCTGCGTCCTGGGGCGCTGACCGGCGCTGATCTAGCAGTGACTGGTTTAGCCCCACTGACCTAAGGAAATACACCCATGACCACTCGCACGATCATCACGTCGGTTGCGGCTGCGGCGGCCATGACCGTTGGTGCCACGCTCGGCGGTTGCGGTATCACCTCTGCCAGTTCGGGTTCACAGTCTGTAGCAGCGGACCATAACCAGGTCGACGTCGCGTTCGTGCAGAACATGATTCCTCACCATGCCCAGGCCATCGCCATGTCCCGACTGGTCGCCCACCAGGCGGCCTCGTCCCAAGTCAAGGATCTCGCTGCCCGCATCGAGGTCCGCCAGCAACCTGAAATCGATCAGATGAGCGCATGGCTGCGCGCCCGACACGCCTCGGTACCCGCCACGAACAATCCCATGGGCGGCATGGAACAAGGCGACATGGGGCAGACGGATCACGACACCAGCGGAGCCATGCCCGGCATGATGTCCGGCGAACAGATGCACCAGCTCGAGCAAGCCACCGGCCCCGCGTTCGACCGGATGTTTCTGCAGATGATGATCACCCATCATCAAGGGGCTATCACGACCGCTCAGACTGCTGAGCTGCGCGCTGGACAAAATCCCGACGCCCGCCACCTCGCCCAGCGCATTATCGACACCCAACAAAGCGAGGTCACCGAAATGCAAACACTCCTGAGCAGCTAGTCATCCACTGATGGCCACCACTGCGGTGCAGTCTCCGTCCACCCGCGCGGTATCCATGGAATCGCCGGGAATCACCAACGAGGATTTCCGGGTCCGAGTCGCTGATTTCCTCTTCGGAGGCCGCTTGGCTGCCGTTTTCTATCCGGCTGATTTTGGTGAAGTGACACCAATACTGGCCGCCAAGGCGCGTCCCGTGAGGCCGGCTTCTTTGCGAATCTCGCGTAGGCGAACGCCGAGCGCCTCGCGGGCCTGCCGGGCTGGGCCAATCTGTCACTCACTGTAACATTGGCTGACTAGCTCCTGAATTGCTCATCGCGGAGGAAGGTCTTTCACCCCGCGCTCAGGTCGGCTGGCCACCAAGCTGCTCGGCCAGATCCACCCGTGCCTGACCCACCGCGTCGCGTACGACGACCAAGTCGCCTGGCCCGACCGACCACCCAAGGCTGGTCTCGCCGCCTAACCAGCCGATGATCCAAGTGAGACAGCTTTAAGGTCGGGTGGTGCTGGTGCCCGATACGGTGTCGGTGAACAGCGTGTCCACCTCGACGCCGTCGAACTGCCGCTCGGGTTCCGACCGACGCTGGACACCCGAATATAGCCGACGCGTCCGGTTTACGTGGTTTCTACGGACGCCGTAACGGTTGGTAACACACGAAGAGTTCCGTAGTTTTTACGGACTACACGGGCTAGCCAAGATTGTTACAATGCCTCATATCCGTTATGCCTAGAAGTTGCCATTGCGTCCGTTAGCCAGGAGGTTGACTCGTATGGATCCGTGGTCGGAGGTGATATTCAGTTGAGGCCATGGGGGGTAGCGACACGCAAGAACAAGGGCTGCGTGGATCCATAGCTACTTACGCATAGGGAAACCGAACCGATTCATGTGCAGCCGTACGTACGAGTTCACATTTTGGACTGCCTTAGCCCTAACGGGTAGTGCAGGGTAGGCTACGATCCGCCATGTGTAAGCGGGTGCGAGCTTGTTTGACGTTCCCGCTTGCTTTAAATAACGACAGACGAGGGGCAGCGTTTATCTGCGGCAGGCAACGCAGGCACAGGCTTCTGCATGCCGTGATGGTGTTCATAGTTTGGATGCTTGCGCTCCAGGAGTTCGACGTTGCGAATTGAAACTACTGCACTCAAACTTGAAGTTGCATGGCCGCCGAGTATTTGCCCCTTTGGAAATCCGGACGCCGTGTCAATGCCGGTCAATGCCCCAGACTTGACCGAAACCTCAGTTACTCATGCGGCCTGGAGTGCGCCAAGTTCTTGCGGGGGACAACGTGACTGAACAGGACGCGACGTCGGCTGCGGCAGGGTCGACCGACATACTGGATACCGAGCCAATGAGACGAGAACTCATCAAGCTCGACGCGCTTCCTATCGTAATCGTTCCCATTAACTTACTGCTCCTGGAGAAATCCCCGCGACAAGACGGGGAAAACAGCGAACATATCCGATTGCTGGCCGAGTCGCAAACGCAGCTACCACCGATTGTGGTGCACGGCCCGTCAAGGCGCGTCATCGACGGAATCCACCGAGTCCACGCAGCAATCCTGCGAGGGGAAGAGGGGATTGCCGCGAGGATCTACCATGGAACAGACGACGACGCTTTTATGCTCGCGGTGCGACTGAACATAGCCCACGGACTGCCCCTGACCCGCGCCGAGCGGACCGCTGCGGCGGTACGGATCATCCGGTGTCATCCACAGTGGTCAGATCGGATGATCGCCATCACTGTCGGGCTGTCCCCACGGACGGTCGCCAAGGC
>JAJPIR010000052.1 GCA_021324675.1 Actinomycetota bacterium | reverse complement strand
ATCAACGCCTCCACCACGACCCCCCGCAGCACCCGGGGTGGTGCGTCCCCGCAGGAGCAGGCGGTTCCGGCTGATCGTTGGTTCGACATATCGGAAGGTGGCCTGGTTCCCCCATCTCACGCAGCAGCGCGTCTCCTGTAGTTCCTTGCGGGCCAAGTGTGCACGCATAGCTACGGCTAGGACGCCTTGATAACCATTTCCGCGTCTGGCTGGTTACGCGAGCTTCTTATTCCATCTGACTAGTACTCGTTGAGGCATAGATATCGAGCCGGCCTGCCATTCTAGGTCATGATGAGATCCTGCTAAGCGCAAACCTGGCACAGTTGTGAAAAGTCGTTCAAGGGATACCTGCAGCCACTGGCGGGACAACGCCGCTCCGGGGCAGAAATGAGGGCCTGCGCCGAATACGATGCTGCATCGAGGCTGGGCTCTGCGTGCGCTGAAGACGTTCGGGGCTGGAAACAGATTTGGGTCGGTGGCTGCCGCATGCAATGAGGGTAACAATACTTGTCCGGCATGGATTTCCTCATTTCCCAGTATGACATCTTCCGTTGCCACCCGTGGCAAGAAAAAGTTGAAATGTGCCTTGTAGCGCATCAGTTCGTCACCCACCTGTCCCCACAGTATCGGATCCTCCCGGCATGCTTCGATGATGCCGGGGCGTTGCAAGAGCTCTACTGCGGACACGCTTAAGATCCCATAGGGAGTGTAGAACCCGGCAAGGATGGTTCCGGACGCTGCCACTATTTCAGCGTCGCTTAAGTTGGCTTTCTTCAACTCGGCGATAATTGTCGAGAAGAGGCCATTGTTAGGACTTGTGGACTTTCCCTTGATAAGATCGCCGATGTAGTCGTACAGTTCGCGCCAGGCTGTGCTAATCCGGGCCTCGTCCTCGGAGCTTTCCACGCGAACTAAAACCCTGTTGGAAAAGCCGTATAATGCATGGCTTTCGTCGAGGGTGATACCTGCCGACAAGGCAACGGCCCGTAGGACGAGTGGTTCGAAGTATTGTTTATTGAGATCGGCCGGCTGGCGCCCATTGCGTAGCTCTGCTAGCAGGCTATTCGCAATTTGTGCAACCTCGGAACGCCATGGTGCAATGGTTCGTTCCGAGAACAGTGGTGTAATCCGGCGGCGAATGTGCCTGATCCGGGGGGCGTCAAGGCGCAACATTCCGTTGGGTGATTGGTATCCGGTGCCGGTCACCGTATCTTTTTTCGGATCCAATCCGGCTAGGCTGAATCGAGGGTCGGTCATGATAAGTTGTACCATTTTTGCGTCTCGCACCACGAGCACTTTTTTCTTGGAAGCAGGCAACGTTATGGGGAATAGGCCGTCGGTGCTGAAGTTGAAATAATGCGGAGGGTTACCGTTTTCGACGGGTTGGAATGATAGCTCTTGCGGTGCTGGCGTGCATGTCATGTCGATTCCCCCAGTATGAATGCTTCGAATCTTCGAATGGCGCGATTGGCGGTGGCGGAGTTATAGGTAAGGCTTGCGTAGGCGTATGCTTCGGGTCATGTTGTCATGAAGGTGGTTGTCGTGTTGGCCGGCAAGCTTCGGGTGTTGTGTTGCTTGTTGCGGCAGGGCCTCCGGCGAGCCATCAACGGGTTGTCTGCCGTATGAGCAGCCCGGTTTGCGACGACGATTCGGGAGTAAAGGATTGTCACGGTTTCGACCGGTCGCTTACCGGCTGACAGGAGATGGCAGGCGGCACGGCAGGCATGGTGATGTTATGTCGATGACGCATAGATGATTGTTTGCGCGTCCAATCGCAAGCTGTTTTCCTCATAGTGGCGAACGATTGGCTTTCTTGTGGGATCTGGTGTTCATCGAACCTGCCGTCAGGGTTCGGCGAGATGGCATAGGTGATTATCTTGCATGGGTGCGGTTCGCTACCTTCTCCGTCTCGCAGAAATTACGTATTTCCTGTAGGCGCCAAGAAAGCATTGGCCGCTTACCCTTCGGGCGGCTTGTAAATGTTCTCTTTGTCGGCGACGGGGCAGCGCTGTCGCTGATTGATTATTTCAGGTTCTTTCGAGCTGGCCGCCACGGGCAAGCAAATGCGCGCAGGATGGATTTCGTGATACCCTGAAAGCGTCGCAACAATGCTCTTGAGTCCGGCTGTAACCCAGTCAGGTACTGGCGGTCGCTGACCTGTATTGGAGCGGCGGACCGCGGTGCTTGACGTGGCCGTGCTCGTCACGGAACCTCCTAACGCCAGGAACCACTAGCGATAGAAATTACGCCAAACCCAGTCCTATTTTGTCAATGTAAGCAGAACCTAGAACGTGACGGTGTGCGCCTCTGGTTGTCTGGATGTGGCGATCTTGCCGTGGCGATGGGCATGGTGCCTCCGGCCGGTGCGCGTGCTGCCGCGGGGCCGCGCCGGCATGGCGGTTCTCGCCGGCATGATGCTGAAACTGATGACCGAAGGTGATCCGGCCCGGGGCCGGGTTTTCGGAGCTGACCAGCCTGCCTGGTTTGCGCGGTCCTGGACCCGGCGACGGGCGTGGTCTGCACCCTGACCCTCTGGGGAGAACGTGCTGCATTGCGGTGATCAGGCTGCGCCGGGCTTGCGTTGCCAGGCTGCTGGCCGAGGCGGTACCGGCCGCGGCGAGCACCGCCTCGGCGAGCAGCGGGCGGCGAGGCCGCCGTCATCAGGTGCGGATCCGCCACGTGCTTTGCGCGGCGTACCTGCGCCGATGCGCTCGTGCACCCTCAACGACTTGGCCCCGCCGCACTCATGATCGGAGGTTGTGGCACGGTAGGCGGCCGCTAAGGGCGCGCGCTCCATGATGCGATGGGATGCGAGGCCTTCCTGCTGTGGAATCTACGGATCCGTGCCTGGTAGTCCTCGGCTGCCAGCTTCTCCGCTTCCTCCCGGTAGTCAACGGCGCGTTCCTCGTTGGCTGAAGGAGTGCGATGAGTTCTGGTCTCGGATGGCGCCTCTGTTGTCTGGGTCATCACAGATGTCCTTTCTGCTAGCCTCCTTCTATTAACTATATCTCCTGTATATATTGTTAAATTAGCCTCCGCGATAGGCTATTCGTGTGATAGCCCTGGGCCGGCATCTCTGGTATAGACGCGGACACCATCACGGTCACCGGGCTTGCGCGTCAGCGGAGGTCGGCCCAAACACTGGTGCGCGGGTTTGATCCGGAATTGGCAGGAAGATGGTTCCCCCAGCCCCTGGCCACCATCTCTGAGCAGCGTAAACGGCTTCCCGTCGAAGATGATCTCCGCGCTGCGACGTTTGATGGCTCGGACTCCTTCGGTGCCATCGCACAGCATGCCGGTGAGCACGACACCGATCGTGGCCGGGCCGACGGTCGCGGCGGCACCGCGAAGCAGGCTGTCACCGCACGCCAAGCCGTTGCCGTCGTCGGTGAGCCATAACCGGCAGGCGTCATCCACCGTGGTGGTGATACCGCTGGGGATCACCGCCACGCCGGCCGGAGAGGCACGCACTCCGTGCGGGCGGTGTGCAGGGGCAGTGCGGTGGCATTGTCCAGCAGCCGGGTCAGGCGGTCGGGATCGGTACTGCGCCGGCCGTGTTGGACCACCAGCAGCGGGACGGGGAATTGGCGGGGCAGCCCGGCCAGCACCGTACCGACAGGAGGTGATGACCATGAGCGTCGATGAGCTACCTCGCGCAATGCCATCCTGGCCAAGCTGGCACCGGGAGCGCGCCCGCCCGCCGCCCGCCGAGCGCGTTGCTCCGGTTGCCGACCGAGGACGGCAGCCGATCGGTGGCCTCTGAGCTGGATAGTCCAGGTCGGCCGATGAGCGGCCGACCTGGACATCGGGATCAGGTGAGATCGAACCGGTCGAGGTTCATGACCTTGTCCCATGCGGCTACGAAGTCACGCATGAACTTGTCGTTCGCATCGTTGCACCCGTAGACCTCCGAGACGGCTCGGAGCTCGGAGTTCGAACCAAAGACGAGATCGACCGCGGTGGCGGTCCACTTGACCTCGCCGCTGAGCCGATCCCGGCCCTCGTACACGTTCTCGGTCGAGGCGGAGACCTTCCACTCCGTGCTCATGTCGAGCAAGTTCACGAAGAAGTCGTTGGTCAGCGTCTCGGGCCGGTCGGTGAAGACGCCGTGTTTCGCTTGCCCGAAGTTGGCGTTCAAGGCCCGCATGCCGCCGATGAGGACGGTCATCTCGGGAACGGTCAGCGTCAAGAAGTTGGCCCGTTCCACCAGCAGGGTCTCCGGCGACAGCTTCTCTCCGGCTCGCAGGTAGTTGCGGAACCCGTCGTGGAGCGGTTCGAGCACGGCGAACGATTCCACGTCGGTCTGCTCCTGCGAGGCGTCGGTGCGCCCTGGCGCGAACGGGACCGTGATGTCGTGCCCGGCGTTGCGCGCCGCCTGCTCGATGGCCGCGCACCCGCCCAGGACAATCAGGTCGGCAAGCGAGACCTTCTTGCCGCCGGACTGTGAGCTGTTGAAGTCCTGCTGGATCCGCTCGAGGATTTGCAGCACCTTGGCCAGTTCCGCCGGGTTGTT
Source organism: Actinomycetota bacterium (assembly GCA_021324675.1). Classification (GTDB taxonomy): domain Bacteria; phylum Actinomycetota; class Actinomycetes; order Mycobacteriales; family Pseudonocardiaceae. Next base: position 8,630 of record JAJPIR010000052.1, on the reverse strand, counting down.
GACCTCCCAGTCCCGCTGCGGCGCAAGGCGGATCCGCGCACCGTTGGCCCCGCCCCGCTTGTCGGTGCCACGGAAGCTGGCCGCCGACGCCCAAGCAGTCGTGACCAGTTGCGAGATGGACAGCCCCGAGTCGAGGATCTTGCCCTTGAGAGCGGCGATGTCCTGCTCGCCGATCAGCTCGTGGTCAACCGCGGGCACGGGGTCCTGCCACACCTGCGGCTCCGCAACCCACGGGCCGAGGAGGCGCGAGACGGGTCCCATGTCGCGGTGGATCAGCTTGTACCACGCCCGGGCGAACGCGTCGGCGAGCTGGTCCGGATTTTCCCAGAAGCGTTTCGTGATCGGCCCGTAGATCGGATCGAGCTTCAGCGCCAGGTCCGTCGTCAGCATCATGGGGGCGTTGCGCTTCCCCGGGATATGAGCATCGGGCACGGTGCCCTGCGCCTCGGGATTCTTCGGAGTCCACTGCTTCGCGCCGGCGGGGCTTGTCGTGAGCTCCCAGTCGTAGGAGTACAGGTTGTCCAGGAACCCGTTGTCCCACTTCGTCGGCTCGTTGGTCCAGGCGCCCTCTAGCCCGCTGGTGAGCGCGTCGGCGCCCTTGCCGCTGCCGCAGGTGTTCCGCCAGCCGAGGCCCTGCTGCTCGATGGGGGCACCCTCGGGTTCGGGACCGATGCAGTCTGGACTGACTGCACCATGGCACTTGCCGAACGTGTGGCCGCCGACGATGAGCGCGGCCGTCTCCTCGTCGTTCATCGCCATACGGCGGAAGGTCTCCCGGATGTCCCTGGCAGCAGCCAGCGGATCCGGGTTGCCGTTGGGCCCCTCCGGATTCACGTAGATCAGGCCCATCTGCACGGCGCCGAAAGGCTCGGCGAGCTCCCGGTCGCCGCTGTAGCGCTCGTCGCCGAGCCACGTGTCCTCCGGGCCCCAGAAGATCTCCTCGGGCTCCCAGATGTCCTCCCGGCCGAAGGCGAAGCCGAACGTCTTGAAGCCCATCGACTGCATGGCACAGTCGCCGGCGAAGATGATCAGATCTCCCCAGGATAGCTTCCGGCCGTACTTCTGCTTGATCGGCCAGAGCAACCGGCGCGCCTTGTCGAGGCTGGCGTTGTCGGGCCAGCTGTTGAGGGGGGCGAAGCGCTGAGCGCCGCTGCCGCCACCGCCCCGGCCGTCGTGGATGCGGTACGTACCGGCGGCATGCCAGCTCATCCGGATGAACAGTGGCCCGTAGTGGCCCCAGTCGGCCGGCCACCAGTCCTGCGACGTCGTCATCAGCTCAAAGATGTCCCGCTTGAGCGCCTCGACGTCGAGGGTCTTGAACTCTTCTTTGTAGTTGTAGTCCCCGCCCATCGGATCGGACCGGGGCGAGTGCTGGCGCAGAACCTGCAGGTTCGGCTGATTCGGCCACCAGTCCCGGTTCGTCCTGGGCCGGTGCGGCTTGGGATCGGGGGATGAGATTGCTGGGTTCTCGCTTTCGCTGACGCTCTCGGTCACGTCGGTCCCTCTCCTGTATCGGGTGTTTTCTTTGATGACTGGTTGATCTTTTGGCATCGGTTACCCGGGAAGGCTGCGTTGCTGTGGCGCTCTGCTGGTTGCCGAGCGCTGCGTGTCTGCGATCAGCCGCCGGGCGCGGCAGGAGTTGCCGCGACACAATCGGGACATCGGCCCCAGTAGATGACCTCGGCTTCATCGATCTCGTAGCCTGAGTCGTCGGCGGCGGTCAGGCAGGGGATGTAGCCGACTGCGCAGTCGACATCGGCGATGGCACCGCACGACCGGCAGACGACGTGGTGGTGGTTGTCCCCTACCCGCGCCTCGTAGCGCGCCACGGAGCCTGTCGGCTGGATGCGCCGCACCAGACCCGCAGCAGTCAGCGCACGCAGCACGTCGTAGACGGCCTGGTGGGAGACCTCGCCGAGATCCTCACGCACGACACTGATGATCGAGTCAGTGTCGGCGTGCGGATGGTCGTGCACCGCAGACAGCACTGCTACCCGAGGGCGCGTTACACGCAGAGCGGCTCCGCGCAACATGCTCTCGAAGTCTGACGTCGTCGGCACGCTGCGAGCGTGCCGCATTTTCTGGAATCAATCAAGAATCGCAGGCAGGCGGTCGTCAATCGCTGCCCGATCGGTGCGCCGGCGACTCCGGCGCCGACGACGACATCGTGCATTACGTCGGCCGTCACGGCAGGAGCGGCCCCACGTCGGGGCCTTTTACGTCGGCGAAACCCAATTGACAAGGCGGGACCGGAGGCTGGCGACCGCGTCGGCTAGCTTGCCGAGATCACTATCCCGTTCCCGGGGTAGCGTCCGCTCGATGATGTCAAGGTGTTCGCGCACTGCGATGCGCTCGCGGCGGCTGGACTCGGCATAGGCATGGAGGTACTGGTCGGTTACCGCGTCGACCGCGTCGGGTAGCCGGTGCAAGATGAGGGCTTTGGCAAGGTCGGCGTCAGCCGGCGTGACGCGGCACCAGAAATCCGGGCAGCAGCGGGCTAGTGCCGCTGCGCGAGACTGCTCGATCAACTCCAGCGCAGCTGCGATATCGAAATTCGATTGCAGGCGCTGGGCGACGAGCCAGCCCAGCACGACGGCATTGAGAGCCGGGTAAAAATCCACAACACCGGTGCGAGCGCGGTACAGCTCGACAGCTTCCTGGTAGGAGTCGCGGGCCACCACCAGCGCGTCGGTCAGCGCATCAGCCGACTCCGGCGGTAGGCATTGTGCCCGCCGCCGGGCCACACTGCCCCGCAAGGACAGCCGCTCCGGAGTGCTCCCTAGCGTCAGCAACAGCTCAACGGACTTGTCGGCTAGCGTGAAAAGCTCCTCGAAGGTTGGTCCGGGTTGGGTCGGATCCGGGTTGAGGGCTCGCTCCACTGCCCATTTGGCGCGCACGTTGGCCAGCTGTTCGAGGGTCTTCAGCGACGCCGATCCCCACCAGTCGCGCTGCACGGCTTCGTAGCTCTCCACCGCCCGTTCGTACTGCGCCACCAGCGTCCACACATCGCCGACGATGGACTGCTCGTGGCCGCCGAGCCACTCCGGCGGCGCTAGGGCGAGTAGCTGCTCGAGTTCCTTCACGACCTGCGGACTGTCGGAGTCTGCGGCGTTCTCCGCACGGGCACGTAACGCAGTCAGCGCGTCGGCCAGCTCCCGGCGCGCCACGGGGAGCCTGTCGTGGCGGTCGTGCGTGTGGGCTCGATCGAGCCGGAAGGCAGGCAACCCGTACACCTGGTAGGCACCCCAGGTGTTGGTGGACGGGTAGTCCCGATACACGGTTGAGCGCGCCCGCAGGGATGCAGCGCCGAGATCGTCACCGGCTAGTAAGCGGCCGTATAGCTGCGTGGCAAAGCTGGCGGAGGCACGGTCGTCCACGGCCCATCCAGCGGCGATCACGGCGCGTACGCCGTTGTCGATAAGTTGCCGTGAGATGCTGGAAGCAAGCCGATCGGCGCGTAGCGGCTGCTCAACAGCGCCGTCTATCTCACGGCTTGGCCGTGGCTGCATGGCCGCAAGGTGGCAGCAGTTGAGGAAGACCAGGTCCGGTGTGGTCCTCATCTTCCCTATCTCGAGTGCAGTAAGGAAGGTGTCCGGGCCGATGATGACCCCACTACGCGAGGGATCCCTCGAGTAGTTGCCGTGCCCAGCGATGTGCACGATGCGGTATTCCCGGTGGAACAGTGCGTTGAGGATCGGCACGACGTAGGCATTGGCGGCGTCACTGTCGGGAATGATCGCGGTAACGTCGTAACCCGCAGCCTCCAGGAGGGCACTCACCTGCCGCGCCTCCTCCCGTGCGGCGTCGAGACGAGGTAGCCGGGTACCGGGTGGGTCGCCTATGACCAGCGCTGCCTTGCCCGCCGACGGCCGGCTCAACTCGGCAAAGGTGCGGGTCTCCAGGCGCCGGACGATGCCGACCTGGACGGCTAACGGCCGCACTCCTTGCTCGTGGGCTCGGCTCGCCAGCATTTCCAGCGGCAGCATGCCGGCCTGCTCGTCGATGATGATCATGAGGTTTTCGTTGCCGTAGCCTTGTCCCTTCAAGGCAGTCGGGACCAGCAGTTCGTAGAGAGTGTTGAACAACTGGTCGTCCGGGTGAGGGTTGTCGATGGCCTCGGCGACTAAAGTGTCGATCAGTCCACGTTGCCCAGTGTTAACCTGCTGCTCTGCGCGGGCTGAACGACCAATGCTGGTGAGGGACAACTCGACCAGTCGCTCATCCGGGCTCACTCGCTGGGCCGGGTCGGCGGCGACGATGCGGATCGTACGCCACACTCCCTCTTGGTAATCCGGTCGCGGCAGCCCCGGCCGACGGTCGCAGCCGTCCAGAAGCCGAGGCTCTACCGCGATCTGGTCACCACCGTCTCCGACGAGGTCCTGTGGCAACCGGGCTGCGGCGCGGACGGCCTGGATCGCACGCTCCTCGTAGAGCTCTACGATGTGCAGCTCCTCGATGACAAGCCGCCCACCCATGTCACGCAGCCGCCTGTTGGCTTGGCGAACGCCGGAAACCACAGCGGTCAGGGAGTTCTCCACCGGCATCGGCGGGACCTGGGCGGTACCCATGAGCACGGACGCGATCGACAGCCGCATCGGGGAGGTATGCGATGTTGCCCGGTCCAGGTTTACGGCGGCCAACCGCAGCACTGCCTGGGTGACCCCGGCCGTTAGTGCGGCCGGCGTGAGATCGCCGGCGTCGCCGAGCCCGAGCACGACTGCGCATGACTCCGTGCCGTCCGGGACGCCGAGCACCTCACAAGTACCCAGCGGTCCGGGGTACTGACCGAGCGCGATCCGCCGGTCCAGTGCACCGCGGAGATGGATATCGAGCGCTTTCTCCGCACCGCGTAGCGCGGTGCCGGTCTGGTGCCCGACCATGATCGGACACCGCACCGCCCGCAAGTCACCGTGAATTACCTTGATTCGAAGCGTTGGTGACGGCTCGCCTGTCCGTCCGCCTCCCCACGCCATCCGTACCAGCTCCTGCGAGGTTGGCAGCAATAACTCACCACGCGGATCAGGTAGCAGTGTGTCGGTGGTTGTCCCAACGGGGGGTGTGCTGAGCAGGCGAGCCGGCGTGCGGCCGGCTAGTAGTTCGACCACGGCCGACGCGACATCTGGGTCAGACGGTAGGTCGCCATGGGGTGCCAGCGCAAACCAGGTAGCTGGCCCGCGACGATAGTCGGCCGGGTAAAGGACATAACCGTCACCGCTGGATGAGGTATGGAAGATGCCGTCCCCGTTGTTGCTGCACACTGTCTCCTGCGCAATGCCGTAGACGGCGGTGATGCCGTCCCATACGGCGGGCAGCAGCGCCCGGCGGCGGTCCGCAGCGCCCGGATCGTCCGGGCGAAGATCAGCGAACATGGGCCAGTGCCGCAGAAGCTCCCCCACATCGGCGGGGGTAGCGGAGTGATCGAGCAGCGCGAGTGCGGTGGTTAGTTCATCCCGGCCGGCCAGCTGCGCGACGGCCAGCCAGGTACCTTCCAGCGGTGGGCTCAACAGCACCGCCCGGCCCCCGGCCGAGCGCCACGAGCGCAGCAGTCCTTCGCGCTGCAGTGCAGCTAGCGCGATAAGGGCACCGGCGCCGTGGGCGACCAAATGCACTGGTGTCGCGGTCGCATCCAGTCGACCGCGTACTGCCGCGGCGAGTTCGGCCGCGACCTCGCCGACTCGGCGACGCGGGTCGTAGCACCATGGGGTCACGGCCTGCCGAGTGCTGAGCGCTGCGGTCAATGGGCCGTAATGCTCTACGAGCATGCCAGTGCCGCGGCCCTCGCCAGTGCCAATCGCTCGCTCCAAGCCGAGCCGAACAAGCTGGGCGACGTCCGGCCAGGCTGACAAACCGTCCACGGTCAGCGTGGTGCCGAACATGTCCGGGACGATCAGTACTTCCCCTACTCGTGCCTCCGTCCCGCGCGGCACTCCGCGCGGCGTCGCACGCGGGCCGGGCATCTCAAAGCGAGGCACGCTGTCGCCGGGCTTCGCGGCAAGCCACGCTTCCAGCGCAGCCCGGCTGTCAAGATTGGCAAAGTAGGAGCCATGGCTTACCTCGGGACCGTGGAAGAATGCGCTGCGCACCGCCACGCGGGTTGCTCCGCCGGACATCGAACCGGTTGGTACCACATAGTCGTGGTCCTCCCGATAAAAAAGGTCTGCGCCTAAAACCTTGAGGCGGCGGGCTAAGCCGCTACCCTCGACATCTCCGGTGATCGAACCTAGCCCGTCGTCCAGTGCTGGTGCCCCGGCCAACATTCGCAAAAACGGCGATTCCGGTATCTGTGCCTCGATCCCGGGCACCACCCGCGGATCGGTGCGCTGCTCGAGGAGCGTGAGCAGGAACTTCTTGACCAATGCTGCAGTTCCGGTTTCACGCAGCACTGGGATGAGATTGAAGACGTTGAGGAGGAACGACGCCCAGCGGTCTAGCCGGCGCGATGCCAGAGTGGTGCCCCGGGCAGGGCAGGCTACCCGGACGAATCGCTCCACCGTGATGCTGCGATTGGTAAGGAGACGGCGCAGCTCAGGTAGTGCCGCCATGTCTGCGTGATGGGGGACCTTCGCGTAGGCGTTGAGGACGGGCTCGTGCTGGCTGACATAGCTGAGCGCTTCTCCGACCAGCCCGCCACGGGAATGACTGATTAAGTGCAGTCGGGCACCTTCTGGTAGGAGTGCGGCAGCGTCACGAGCATTCTCCGCCGGTGTGCGACTCAAGGTCGGGTGCTCGAGGGCCAGGATCCGGCCTGGGTAGCCTTTTGCCACCCTCTCCCACTCCGGCGTGCCTCGCAGCCCGCAGAATGCGGCCTCAGTATGGGAAAACGTGCCGTGCAGCAAGAGCAGGTACGGCTCGGTGCCGGCCGCAGGTGCGCTGCTGGTCAAACGTTCCCCCGGTTCGAGGAGCATCTCCGGGCCGATCCGATATACGCCCGGCGCCTTCGCCTTTTTACGTCGCTCCTCAGCGGGCGCATCGTCCGACACCGGCGTATCAATCCAGTCGACGATCCGCTGCATGGCAGCCCGGGCGACCGGGTCGAGGAGCACGTTCGGTACGCGGCTGGCGATCATGCCGAAGCCGTCGCGGAGGCTCCCAAATTGGGCGATGTCTGCGCCCACGGCGGCGTCGACGGTTGCAACCGCCGCCGCGATGTCTGACGGAAGTGAAATGGATACCCGCCGGATGGTCGCCAGCCGCGCTCCTTGACCGCGGGTGGTCTGGTCCAGGTAAGCCGTGAGATCGGAGTCGGTGCCGAGGTCCCGGCTCGACCGCCGCGCATCGGCCACCAGTGTCGCCGCGCGCTGGAAGGTCACGACGCCATCGATGTCTTGAACCTCGACGATGTCGTCATCCTCGCCCGACAGCTCAACTGGCTTGCCGCCGCCGCGGCTCACGCCGGCCAGACTTACCGCAGCGCGCACCTCGTACCCGAGCTCATGCCCGTAAAGAGCAGCAAATTCGTCATGCGCCTCAGTGCCGGACACCTCGACGCCGCGCACGATAAAGTCGCTGGCCACGATGTAACTAGCTCCTCCCACCAGCCCGACAGCTTTTCACAGTAGACCTGCACGGAGGACGTCTGAACTGGTTTTCGGGGTGGTCGCATGCGCTGACTGACGAATACCGAGGCGGCTGCACGACCTGCACGCATAGCAGACGTCATGAGAGAGGCCTGGCTAGCGCGGCCGACCCTAGTCAGCAACTTTGGTGCATGTCGATGGCTGAAGGTAATTGAGTCTCCTGCAAGGTGTCTTAGCTCAACTCGATCACCTAAATGAGCTTTGAGGTTCGAATTTTTCGCTGCGTTGACAGCCAGCAAGGCGGCTGGACCCGGCCGGCCCACGCGATTACGAACAGGGTTGACGGTAATGTACATCTTTTAGTCCGTACTTTTCCCGTTCCTGGGGAGTAAGGGTGTCTGTGGTGATGGCGCACATCCGCCGGATAATCTGATCGACATCCATTCCCCATATTCGAATGGTCCGGTCGCCGCTGCCGCTGACCAGGGTGTGTCCATCAGGGCTGAACGCCACCGCGAAGACCAGGTCGGTGTGGCCGGTCAGGGGTTGACCTCGCGGCGTGGGGTGGGCTGGGTCGGCCACATCCCACAACTGCACGTTCTTATCGGCGCTGCCGCTGGCCAGGGTGTGTCCATCAGGGCTGAACGCCACCGAAACGACCCAGTCAGCGTGGTCGGTCAGGGGCGGGCCCAGCGCAACGGGCTGGGCTGGGTCGGTGACATTCCATAACCGCACGCTGCGGTCATTGCTGCCACTGACCAGGGTGCGCCCATCGGGACTGAAGGCTACTGCGTTGACCCAGTCGGTGTGGCCGGTGAGGGGTTGGCCTAGCGGGGTGGGGTGGGCTGGGTTGCTGAGGTTCCACAGCCGCACTGTTTTGTCGACGCTGGCGCTGGCCAGGGTGCGCCCATCGAGGCTGAAGGCTACTGCGTTGACCCAGTCGGTGTGGCCGGTGAGGGGTTGGCCTAGCGGGGTGGGGTGGGCTGGGTTGCTGAGGTTCCACAGTCGCACAGTTCGATCTTCGCTGCCGGTGGCCAGGATGTGCCCATCGGGACTGAACGTCACGGCGCGCAGGCCTTTGGTGTGACCGGTCAGGGGTGGGCCCGCCGGGGT
>JAJPIR010000084.1 GCA_021324675.1 Actinomycetota bacterium | reverse complement strand
GCGACCGATCGATAGACCCCCTCGTCGCCGTAAGGGCCGGCTGCTTCTCGCCAGCCGGTGGGCCTCACATTACGCTGTTTGCCGAGAAGCGCCAGAAATATCTGCGCCTTTTGCTTTCCATAGCCGGGTAGGGCGACGAGCCGATCAAGCAACTCGCGGGCGTCTGAGACATCCCGCCATAGAGCGGCCGCATCGCCGCCGTAGCACTTGACCAACGATCGGCACAGATCCTGCACCCGCACAGCCATCGACTTGGGATAACGGTGCAACGCGGGCGGCGCAGCGAACAGCTGTGCCAGCGCGTCGGGGTCGTAGTCGGCGAGCTCATAAACATCGAGGTCATGGCCCAAGCGTTGCCGGAGTTGGTAGGGCGCTGCAAAGGCCCGCTCCATCGGCACCTGTTGATCGAGAAGCATGCCTAGTAGCAACGCCAATGGATCCCGGTCCAGCAATTCGTCGGCGGATGAGTCCTGGCTCAGCATCAAGGGCACAAAGACCTCCTCACCCGATGAGTATGAGTAATGCCGGTTGGCGACGGAGGCTCAGCTCTCTATGCCCACGAGGCCCATTACTTCGGTGCGCCAGTCCTGGTAGGCGGTAGCCGCGCTGGCCCGATCCTGCATATCCGGGTGAGGTTGAGCCTCGTCACCGCCGCCCAGCGCATAATGCACGATCTCTTGGTCGCTGCGCTGGCTGCTGACCACCTTCACGTCAACGTGTTTGGTGGCAAGCTCGGCCCGAGCTGCGTGCGCGAGCAGATGCAGCAGTGCCAGCCGGGAGTGCTGATCGTCGGGCAATGACATTTCATCGGGTGTATTGCCTGACACCAGTACAACCGTCGCGCCGGGCGCCAGCACCGGGACTACCCGGTCAACTGCACGGAAGCGGGCCAGCAAACCAGCGGTCAGGAATGATCCCACGCGAGCCACCGCGGTGTCGCCCTCTGGGTGGATGGTGACCGGCAGTTGGATGTAGAAGTCAACGCTGTCGCTGCCAGCCTCGCCGGGCAGCGTCGCCGGATCGGTGATGACCACGGGGTCGGCGCCCGCGTCTCGCAAAAGTTCGGAAAGCCGGTGTGCCCGATCGGCTGACCCACTCAAGAGCCCGGTATGCCCCATCGACCTTCCTCCAACGCGTTCGCACCGATTGGTGGATCAAGCTTCGGGCTGATCGATCCCAGCGTCATGGTAGGGCCGAGGGCAACGACTGGCGAGGGTAGCGCGGGCTTGCTAGCAGCGGGTCCCCCGAACGGCGGCCCCACATACCGGCCGGCCCCGGCGTCGAACAAGGACACCGGGGCCGGGGAGCTGGCTGGTCGCGATCCAGCGGCAGTGCTAGCTGTTAGCTTGTGCGCCAGCAGCCTTGGTCGTTTCCTGCGCTATCCAAGCGGCGTTGCTGGCCGCCGACCTGCCGGCGGCTAGCAAGCTCTTGGTGAACTCCCGCTGCGTCGCCAGAGCCTGAGCTGCACAGTCGTAGGCCTTATCCACGACCTCCTCGGCGCTGGGCGTCTTGGAGTCAAGAGTGGGCCACATGCCAAGGATCGGCTGCCAAGCGTCCGCATAGATTCGCATCGCACTGGCGAAGGCTTCCTGCCCGCGACGGGTCATCTCGACCATGGTCTCCGCTGTGGTCATCGCCATCACTTCCCTACCGTCAGAGTGTACGATAACCAAAGTACGCAGTGACGATAAGTATGTCAAACACTGGCTGTCAGCCCATCTTGCCCTCGATGAAGCTGCGGTACACCCCAAGCAGCGCTTCCCGCTGAGCGTCGGTGAGCCGCGGATCGGCCCGGATGGCGTCTTCCGTACCGGCCGACGGATCGGTAGGGACGTCGACGGGGGCGTCGGCAGGGGCAGCCTGGCTCCATCCCGCCTTGGCCAGGAGTTGTTCGGTGGTCAGCCCTAGCGCATCGGCGATGGCTCGCAACACGGTGAGCGAGGGTTGGTGCAGACCGCGCTCCACCTGGCTGAGGTAGGCGTTAGAGATCTTGGTAAGGGCCGCCATCTCACGCAACGACAGATCGGCCAGCTGCCGCTGGGCGCGGATGAACGCGCCCAGCGGGCCGAGCTGTACCTGCCAGGCATGGGGCGGCACCGGGCCATCATCTGCACTCGCCATGGCTTACCTCATTCCCGCGCCAGGCAGCCGTCATTTCTCCCGCACATACGTGCCCGGAGCCGCCACCAGAGGCGGATACATGGTGCTACCCATCGGTGGCGGGGTCCGCTCCTTCCCAGCCCGCGCCTCGATCCACGGCGTCCAGTCCAGCCACCAGGACTTGCCAACCTCGCTGGCCTGCTGGCGCCAGGTCTCTGGATCCTCGGGCAGTGTCTCCGCCGAACTGACCCAATGTTTGGACTTTGGATTGGGCGGGTTCACCACGCCAGCGATGTGCCCGGAGTTGGATAGCATGAACCATACGGTGCCGCCCATCAATCGGGCGCCGGCATACACGGCCTTCCACAACGCGATGTGATCCCGCTCAGCGGAGACGAAATAGCTATCCTTACTGATCTTGCCGAGATCCAGCCGCTCGCCGGCCAAGTCCAGCTCACCTTTCGCCAAGCGGTTCTGCAGATATAAACACCTCAGATACTCGGTATGCATGGTCGCGGGCATCCGGGTGGAGTCGGCGTTCCAGCTGAGCATGTCGAATGGTGCCGGCTCCTCGCCCAGCAACCAATCATTGACCACGTAGTTCCACACCAGGTCGCGGCCACGCAGCAGGTTGAACGTGGTCGCCATGCTATCTGCCGGCAAGTAGCCCTTGCGTTGCATGACGCGCGTCAAGCGGGTGATCGTCGCCTCATCGGTAAATACTCCCAGCTGGCCAGGCAGCGTGAAATCGAGCAGGGTGTTCATCAGGGTCAGCGAGGCGACCCGGTCTTCCCCGCGAGCCGTCAGCCAGGCGAGCATGGCCGCAGCCATGGTGCCGCCGAGACACAGCCCCGCCACGTTCGTCCGTTGAGTTCCGGTGATCTCCTCGACCACGTCCAGCGCGGCCAGTAACCCTTCCCGCAGGTAATCGCTCATGGATAGCTGAGCCAGCGCCGCATCTGGGTTCCGGTAGCTAATCATGAAACAGGTATGGCCATGCTGCACAGCCCACTCCACCAGGCTCTTTCCTGGTGCGAGATCCATGATGTAGTACTTGTTGATCCAGGGCGGGCTGAACAGCAGCGGCACCTCGTGCACGGTCTCGGTCTGCGGCTCGTACTGGATGAGCTCGATCAACCGGTTGCGGAACACCACGCTGCCCGGTGTGGCGGCCAGTTCATGACCGGGGCGAAACCGGCCTGGCGTGACCTGGCGCGGCATGCCCTTGTTGGTGACCAGATCCCGCAGTGCATTGCTGGCTCCACGCACCAGGCTCAGTCCACCGGTATCGAAGGCCCTTTTCAACGCCGCCGGGTTAGTCACGAGCCAGTTGGTCGGCGCGGTCGCGTCAACCATCTGGCCCAGCGCGAAGTCGGCCTTGCGCCGGGTGACCTCATCAAGGTCGGCCGCGGCCAGCAGGCTCTGCACGAAGTCTTCCAGCAGTGCATGCTGCTGGCGCAGCAGGTAGAACCACGGGTTGCTGGTCCAGGCCGGATCGGAGAACCGCCGGTCCTCCCGCGCCGGAGCGGGACCTTCCTCCTCCGAACCCAGGGTGCGCAGCGCCGCAGTGAGGACAGCTTGCGCGCTGCGCATGCCGTACTTCATCGCCGACCGGGACAGCACTGCCGGCTGCCCAGCCACCGCCAACGCAAACTTGCCCAGTGCCTCACCAAGCCCAGCAGGATCCAACTCGGCCATCGCCGAGTCAATGCCGAGCAGCGACCGGACCGAGGACACCATGTCAGCGGCGTCCTGGCGAACCTCGGCCAGGGGATCGCCAACTGGCGCAGTCACGACACCACCTCCACTTCGATCTACTCACGAGCGTCCCGACGCAGAGGCCGCAGCGCAAGTCGCAGGACCTGGCAGTATCCAGCGCCGTGCGGGCGGTAGTAAGCCGAGTGACCGAAGCAGCGGTGCTCGTCGCTGGCCAGGTGGTCGGCGAGTTGGACCGACCCGGGCTGCTCGTGCTGCTCGGCGTCACCCATGACGACGGGTCTGAGCAAGCCGAAACGATGGCGCGCAAACTGCACGAGTTGCGGATCCTGCGCGACGAACGTTCAGTCGCCGATACCGGCGCCGGGGTGCTGATCGTGAGCCAGTTCACCCTCTACGGCAGCACCCGCAAGGGCCGGCGGCCCTCCTTCACCGCAGCAGCCCGCCCCGAGCACGCTGAACCGCTGATCGACGAGGTCGTCGACCGCCTCCGCGCTCGGGGTGTCCTCGTGGCCACCGGACGCTTCGGCGCCATGATGGCTGTGCGCAGCGTGGCCGACGGCCCGTTCACCGTCCTCCTCGAAGTGTGACGCTCTTCAAGAGCTACCAACCCGGGCGCTGACCGCGTCAAACGGCCACCAACCTGAGAAGTGTCTGAGTGGTCCTGCGGGCTGGGCACTTCCCCGCCAACTCGTTCGTCGTTCGGGCGAGAGTCCGGGAACGGAATCCGGCCTCGCGGCGTTGCAACTATCGACGCCTCGGGTACCCCGATGGCTAGACACGTGCAGCGTCGCGCCGATTCGCGAACGCCGGGCGCCAGCCGACCCGAGGATCCGTTGCAGGAAGGAACCTGATGACCGCCGCGCAGATTACCGTGGAAGCAGACACCACCCTTGAGGCGGATCTCGACGCGCAGAGCCCAGCAGCGGACCTGGTCCGGGTCTATCTCAACGGCATCGGACGCACCGCGCTGCTCAGCGCTCAGCAGGAAGTTGAACTTGCCAAGCGCATCGAGGCCGGAGTATTTGCCCGGCACATCCTCGACACCTCAGCGCAGCTAACGCCTAGCCGGCGAACTGATCTGGCCCGGCTGGTCGACGATGGCCAGCAAGCGAAGAATCACCTGCTGGAGGCTAACTTGCGGTTGGTGGTGTCGCTCGCCAAGCGCTACACCGGTCGTGGAATGCCGCTGCTGGACCTGATTCAAGAGGGCAACCTTGGTCTGATCCGCGCAGTAGAAAAATTTGACTACACGAAGGGCTTCAAGTTTTCCACTTATGCCACGTGGTGGATCCGCCAGGCCATCACCCGCGGGATGGCCGACCAGGGACGCACTATTCGACTTCCCGTGCACCTGGTGGAACAAGTGAACAAGCTGGCCCGGATCAAACGAGACCTGCACCAGCAACTGGGCCGGGAAGCAACTGACCAAGAGCTGGCCCGCGAGTCTGGCATACCGGTAGATAAGGTAGCTGACTTGCTGGAGTACTCCCGGGATCCGGTAAGCCTGGACATGCCTGTGGGTGCCGAGGAGGAAGCGCCGCTGGGCGACTTCATCGAGGACGCAGAAGCCACCGATGCAGAATCCGCGGTGATTTCTGGATTGCTGCAAGACGATCTGCGCCGGGTACTGTCCACGCTCGAAGACCGGGAACAAAAGGTCATCCGGTTGCGGTACGGCCTTGACGATGGTCAGCCTCGCACGCTGGACCAAATCGGTAAGCGGTTCGGACTCTCCCGCGAGCGGGTCCGCCAAATCGAGCGCGAAGTCATGGCCAAGCTACGCCATGGAGATCGTGCCGAGCGGCTGCGTGCTTACGCCAGTTGACTCGACATTGGCTTCTGCGCGTCACCGCTCGAATGGCAGCATTGACGCCGCCGTGTCAGGCAGGCACTGTCAGCTCAAGGCACATGAGGACCACGCGACGTCAGACTCAGGCTGTCGCGCGCCGCGGAAGGTCGGGCTCGTCGGGGGTCCGGCCTTCCCACCTGGTCCGGCCCTCCCACCTGGTCCGGTCCTCCCACCTCATAGGGCCTCCCACCTCATAGGGCCTCCCACCTCATAGGGCCTCACGAGGATGGAGTGCTACTCGTCCGGAACAGCGATGATCGTGGCGGATTGACGTAGCGGCCTATTACAGCTGTAGCCCACTGAAACGCGGTTGGGGAAAGCCGCCTACGCAGTCCAAGCAAAGCGGTGAAATTCCGCCTGCGCCGAGCACCGCAGAAATGCACTTTTCAGCCCCATCGGGATGCTGCACGCCGCGCGATATGCGCTCAGCAGACCGTTGGAGTCCGAAAGGAATGGCTCATGGCGCCAGGGGAAGGTAACTCGCTTCGCCATCTTGTCGATCGGTATTGGATTGGCCGTGTCTAGTGGCCTGCGGGAACGTCTATTCCCGCTGGGCACCTTTTAACGCCGATATAACCCCAGTCGAGGTGGCGAACTCCGGTGACTTGGGTTACGGCTGTCGGGTTCTACTCGATAGACAACCCGGCGATCGACAAGGGCGAGTACCTTGAGGTCCGGAAAGCAGCCAATGGGTCGTAGAAGGCGATCGCCGCCATCTTAGACTCCGATATGCCAGCCCCATCGCCTGCGCGATAATGCCCAGCTTCATGCCTTTTGTAAGCCACGAAGCACTCCGCCCTGGCGCCCATGCGGTAGACACCAGCCCGTTTCAGTCGCGGGGGTCATTGGGATCTAGACCGTGCAGGGGGTAGACAGCGCGCCGGGTCGCCCGGATTGCCCGATCCAGGTCGGCGTCTGCGGTCCCGTCCCAGGGCCTCCATTGTGGCTCGGTGCCGTCGGTCATCGAGGTGGGCAGCTGTGCGCCGTGCGCAACCGAGGCGGCATACGCGGTCCAGTCGGGAGGCACGGCTGCGTCGGGGTCGACCTCACGACCAAGCACGGAGGCCAGCAGGTGCGTCCATGACCGGGGAACCACCCGGAACAGCGAGTAGCCGCCCCCGCCAAGAGCGAGCCATCGGCCACTGGCTGTGGTATCGGCGAGCTCTGCCAGCGCACGATGGGCTTCCCGTTGGCCGTCCACCGACAGCGCAAGGTTGGCGAGTGGATCTTCTGCATGGGTGTCTGCGCCGTGTTGGGTCACCAGCACCTCAGGTCGGAATGCCTGCAGCAGCGCCGGCACCACCGCATGGAATGCCCGTAACCACCCGTCGTCGCCGGTACCGGGTGGGAGTGGCACGTTGACTGCCGAGCCTTCGGCACCGGGGCCACCGGTGTCGGCGGGATACCCGGTGCCCGGAAACAGCGTCGCCGGGTGCTGATGCAGCGAGATGGTCAGTACCCGGGGATCGTCGACGAAAGCCGCCTCCACCCCGTCACCGTGATGCACGTCAATGTCGACATAAGCCACGCGGGACACTCCGCCATCGAGCAATCGCCGGATCGCCAGCGCGCAATCGTTGTAAATGCAAAAACCCGAGGCGTAGTTACGCATCGCGTGATGCAGCCCGCCGGCGATGTTGACTGCCCGCGCCGCATGCCCGGCAAGGATTTCATCAGCAGCGCGCAACGATGCACCCGCGACTAGTGCCGAGGCTTCGTGCATGCGGGGAAAGATCGGGTTGTCTGGAGTACCCAAGCCGTGTCCTCTACGCCCCCGTGGCGCTTGCTTCACTGCCGCCAGGTAGTCGCCGGAGTGAACCGTGCGCAGCTCGTCATCAGTGGCCGGTTCCGGTACCACTAACGGCACGCCATCGAGAACGCCCAGCGAGCGAGCCAGCCGGATAGTGAGATCGAGCCGGATCGGATTCAGCGGGTGCCGGCCACCGAGGTCATAACCGAGTAGGGCCTCGTCCCAGACGATCACCGCGGAGGGAGGGCTCATGAGGTTGCACGCTACCGGCCTGCGTAGCCACAAGCGCGACAACGACGGCTATCCGGGATTCGGGCCGGTCGCCACTGGACGACCCGGATCGGTGCACCAATGTGACCAGGAACCGGCATACAGCGCCGCCGGACGTGCAGCACAAGTCACCCCAGCGAGTTCAAGTCCCAGCACCAGAGCGCAGGCGTTGATCCCAGAACCGCAGTAGACGCCCACCTCCGCATCCGCTACTCCCCACCGGTGGGCTAGCTCGTGCAGCTGCTCCGGTGGCAACCAGCATCCCTGCGCATCGGTCAGCGCGGTGAACGGCGCGTTGGTTGCCCCCGGGATGTGGCCGGCCCGCGGATCCACCGGCTCGGTGTCCCCCCGGTAACGCGGACTCACCCGAGCATCAAGCAAGATCCCATCTCGGGCCAGTACCGTCGCGCGCGCCGCGTCGAGTACCGGCATCCCTCCGGGTCGAACGGTGAACGTGCCGGCCTGAGGATGCGGTACGTCAGCAGTCACCGGCAGTCCAGCTGCCCGCCACGCCGCGATCCCGCCATCCAGGACCGCGACCGTCTGGTGTCCGGCCCAGCGCAGCAGCCACCACAGCCGGGCTGCGACTGACCCGTCCGCCGCGTCGTAGGCGACAACCGGGATCGCCGCGTGCACACCTGCAGCGCGCAAGGTGGCCTGCAGCGCCGCTGGATCCGGCAATGGATGCCGTCCCCCAGGGCCCGGCGGTCCAGCCAGATCGGTGTCTACGTCCATAAAGACCGCACCGGGTAGATGGCTCGCGCTGTAGTCGACGCGGCCTGGTGGACCGGTGAGCGACCAGCGCACGTCGATCACAGTGGGCGGATCAAGGCCGCTCAGCAACGAAGCCAGCTGCTGCGGTGAGATCAGCGGGTGCATGGAGCCCATCCTGCCGCCCCCTTGGACATGCAGGCTCTGCAACGCCTCAGCCAGGACTTACCATAGATGCAACCGAGGGAGACTGGTGTGAACGAGCTCATCGACACCACTGAGATGTACCTGCGCACCATCTTCGAGCTCGAAGAGGAAGGCGTGGTTCCCCTGCGTGCACGAATCGCCGAACGTCTTGCCCAAAGCGGGCCCACGGTCAGCCAGACAGTGGCCCGCATGGAGCGAGATGGCCTGCTCAACGTGGCCGATGACCGGCACCTTGAACTCACCCCGGCTGGCCGTAGCCGAGCTGTTTCGGTGATGCGCAAGCACCGCCTGGCTGAGCGCCTGCTGGTCGACGTGATCGGGCTCGAGTGGGAACAAGTGCACACTGAAGCCTGCCGCTGGGAACACGTGATGAGCGAGGCGGTGGAACGCAAGCTGGTCGCACTGCTCGGCAACCCGACTACTTCTCCATACGGCAACCCGATCCCGGGACTCGACGAGCTCGGTGTCGGCGAGCCTGCCGCGGCGATCGAGCCAGATCTGGTGCGGCTCGATGAGGTGGCCCGTCGCGGCGGAGGCACGGTCGAGGTGCGACGCATCGCCGAGCACGTGCAACTGGACCCCGCTCTCATGGCGGATCTGCATAAGGTCGATGCCGTACCCGGCAACGTCGTCGTAGTGGCCGCCCAGACGCGCATGACGCATCCGGTGGTGCTGTCAGGCCGGGATGCCACCGTCGAAGTGGCCAACGCCGTGGCCCACGCTGTCATGGGCCGTCGGCGGTGACGGGGCTGTCCTCTTCGTATGGTCTAGACCGGATGCGGCTGCTGGTCACGGGTGGAGCGGGCTATATCGGTAGCGTCTGCGCCGCCCGGCTGGTCGAAGCCGGCCACGAGGTTGTGGTGTTGGACGACCTATCCACTGGTCACCGTGACGCAGTGCCGGATGGCTGCCGGTTCATCCAGCGTTCCGTCGAGGATGCCGCCACGGTGCTCGCCGAGGGTTTCGACGGGGTGCTGCACTTCGCGGCTCGCTCGCTGGTTGGGGAATCGGTGACGCACCCGCAGCGCTACTGGCTCGGCAACGTGGTCGCGTCTCTACGGCTACTTGAGGCGATGCGTGAACACGGCACCCCCCGGCTGGTCTTCTCCTCCACCGCGGCCACGTACGGAGAGCCCGAATCGGTGCCGATCATCGAGGAGGCGGCTACCCGGCCTACTAACCCCTATGGGGCGACCAAGCTGGCAATCGATCATGCCATCAGCTCCTATGCCCTCGCACACGGCATCGCCGCGGTAAGCCTGCGGTATTTCAATGTCGCCGGGGCATACGGCCAGTACGGTGAACGCCACCTCGTAGAAACCCATCTCATTCCGCTGATCCTGCAAGTTGCCCTAGGCCACCGAGATGAGATCATGGTGTTCGGCGATGATTGGCCGACTGCCGACGGCACCTGCATCCGCGACTACATTCACGTGCTTGATCTTGCCGACGCTCACGAGCGGGCGCTGGCACACGCCGTACCCGGGCAGCACCGGATCTACAACCTGGGTAACGGAACTGGCTTTTCAGTCCTGCAGGTGCTGGACACTTGCCGGCAAGTCACCGGGCACCCGATCCCGGCCCGAGCTACGGCCCGGCGGCCGGGCGACCCAGCAGTCTTGATCGCTTCCAGTGATCGGGCGAGATCTGAGCTGGGCTGGAAGCAAGAACGTTGCGACCTCGCCATGATCATCGCCGATGCCTGGCAGTTCGCCCGCCGCTACCCCCGCTGATTGCCGCGCAGATCACCGGTGGCGTTGCGGTCGTTGGGTGCGCGACTTACGCTGCCGCCGCAACGCGGCCGCGGCGTCCCTTGCGACCCCGCGCAGCAGCTCCGGTGGCAATCCCCCGTCCAGTGCAGCCCGCAGCAATGCGGACAATGAGTGAAGGGGGCAGGCCTGCTGGGCAGCATCCAAGGCGACGCCCGCTAAGGCACCATCACCACGTAAATATGCGGTCAGCGCCAGCAGCGCCGCCGGTTCAGCTCGCTCAGGTGCAGGAGTAGCTTGCACCAGGGCCAGCCACAGCCGCTCGGCGGCAACCGCACCAGGACCGCAGCACCAGGGCACCATGGTGTGCAGCTATGTACCTACCCGTTTGGAGCAGCACATGCTCCGGGGCTACGGGCTGCGCTCGGCGCAGATCATCCAGGTCGCAAACACCCATCCCTGACCCCATGCGCACCGCTGGCCACATCGTGTGGTACGAAAGTGGCCATTTGTCCGGCTGCTTGAGGTGACCTGTGCACAACGACCCCTACCACTACCCACCCGACCTGGTCGCCGTGTTGATCGACACCATCCCGATCCTCGTGCGGTCGAAGCCGGACACTCTGGAATTCTTCCGCGGTGCCGGGGTCGCGCCCCAGCATCTTGCCGACCTGGAGCGTCGTCTCGCCGCTGACCGGGACTCCGTCGGCAAGTACGAGATCGCCCGCACGGTCATCAATCGGATTAACGCTGAGGGCGAGTCCGGACTCCGTGCCCGCCGGGAGATCGTGCGTCGTGTCGTGGATTGGGGTGACTTCTCAACTTGCTGGCCTAAGGAGGCGCTCCAAGCGCAGGGATTGGTCGCCAAGGTGCGCGCCCTCGTCAACGTCAAGGACGCATTCACTCGTATGCAGCAGGAGCGCGAGCGGGAACGTCACGAGCGGATGCGCCCCCAGCGGGAGGCGGCTGCGGCAGCTGAGCGCAAGCGAACCGAGCGAGAGGCTCTGCTGCGCGAGCTGGGAGCGTTGTTCCCGATGGCCAACGCCCACCAACGTGGACTCGCCTTCGAGCGACTGCTCAACCAGATCTTCAAGCTGGACGGTTTGACCGTGCGCGAAGGCTTTACCTTGTCAACCGAAAACGGACAGATCGGTGAGCAGATCGACGGGCTCGTCGAGCTTGGCTCACAGCCATATCTGGTCGAAGCCAAATGGCGGAAAAACCCGCTCGGGGTCGACGGCGTTGCTCAGCACCTTGTGCGGGTCTACAGCCGACCCGCCGGGGTACACGGCTTGATCGTGTCGGCCAGCAGGTTCGCGGACACCGCAGTCCAGCAGTGTCGGCACGCCTTAACCCAGAAAGTCATCGTTTTGGCGGAGCTGCGCGAAATCGTGATGCTCCTTGAGCGTCAAGGTAACTTCGCTACCTGGCTTCACGCCAAGACCCGCGCCGCCGCCGTCGACCGCAACCCACTCTTCTTTCCAGGACTGGACCAGGCCGCGTAATGAGTCATCGATATTGGCACCCAGTCTCATGCAACTGGCCGTTCATTGGGCAGGGAGCCGATCAACTCTGGCGGCCCCTGGTGCACCGCTCAGCAGATCGAGTCCGCGACCTGGCAATACGTCCATTGGTTCAACCATCGGCTACTTGAGGGCAACGGCGAGCTTCCGCCCATCCAACTCGGGCAAACCTACTACCGTCTTCGCAACTCCAACCTCGCGTAGGCCGGATGACTCAGAATATACAGTTTCCGGAAACGCCAGCGAGCTCAAGAGGGAGACAGATGGAAGCGTTTGAGTGGGAGGGTGTCTTCTGGCGTCCGAGCCTGCCTGAGCGGACCGTCGTTGGGCAGTTGGCGTACAAACCGGCCGATGGCACTGTGTTGAAAGTCTTCGGCTCGCTGGTCAATGTTGACGAGACGTTGGCGCCTGAAGTTGAACCCATTCGGATCGTTGGAGTGGCTGGAGGCAGAGAATTGACCTTGCATGGCTGCTATCACAGCCAAACAAATATTCAAATGCCAGGTATTGAAGTGCACAATTATAAAGTCCTACAGGTTCTGTCGGGCGCTCATTTCGATTCTGCGGATTTCGAGTTCGATGAAGTGGCGGCGTCGTTTGATCAATTAGCTCCATGGGTAGATAAATCCGGCTTCTCGCTCGAAGTCGATACGGAGACACCGGACGATCTCTCCACCACTACTCAAATAAGATTGCGGTATGACGTCCTCCCGACCGAGACCGTTACGATCGACGAAGCTAAGGTGGAATTGGTTCACACCTGGGAGGTAGGAGGAGACCGTCTTGCGGCAATGCGAATCGATCAGCAGACACACTTGAAGATTAAGTATTCTGAACTACGTGGCTTGTCGGATATTCTCTCTGACCTCAATGGCTTGCAGGATCTCATCACGCTTGCGACTGATGCACCCTCGGTCCCAACGGAGATTAAGCTGTGACGTCCGGATGTCGTTCACGAGGGCGGAGAAGGTGGCTATACCCAAAGAGCCATCGATCTCTATGTAGAAAATCCCGCAGTACACGTTGCTGTCAAACCGAGGTCATTGCACCAGATGTTCTTTCCGTACGAGCAGCTTGGTGGTCTCAGTGTCGTTGGTCGATGGATAGCGGTTTCACGCACGTATAGACCGGTGCTCGGCGCCCTTCTTACCATCCGCTACTCTGCTCGAATCTACGTTGAGAATCGTTATCTCAACGTAATGGCCGCGGCCGAGACGTTTCACAGGATGCGCTTTGCGAATGAGGTCATGCCTAAGGCCCAATATAGGGCACTCCGACGTAAGATCGTAAAGTCAATCAAGTTCATGCTCGGGTCGAAGATCGCCGACTGGCTACACAATCAGCTGCTTTACGCAAACGAGCCTCGGCTACGCGCACGCCTCGTAGAGCTCGCCGACTATGCTGGTGAGGCATTTTCCTGGCTGGTTGGTGACACTGCAGAGTGGGCTCATATAGTGACCAAAGCACGTAACCGTATGACTCACCATGACCAGCAGCAGGATGTCGGCATGAGCTACACGGGTATGTATGTTCTCGCAGATTCTGTGTACGTGCTCGTGATGCTTTGCCTTTTACGGGAATGCGATCCATCAACGGACGCGTTACTCCAGATCAGGAACGCTCAACGGATCGTCCGTCTACGCCAGCAACTCGGCACTGCTGTAGACCGGTAGGGTTCGAGGAGAGTGTGTTTTGTGACCTCACCTGGAACTACGCCGCGTTCTCGTCGGCGGTACGTGCCCGGACGACTATTCCCTCACGACTGCCGCCTTGGATCAACAGTCCTGTAGCAGCGACTCGACCTGAAACAGCACATCGCGTCGAGAACACACCAAGCGCAAAGCATGCGCCCGCCGGCAAATATTAGGTTAGCCTAAGTTTCGAGGACTGTGGCGCCTCCGTGTCCAGGAGTTCGTCTATGTACCCTGAGTCCCCGCGCCGCTGACAGTACATATATAGGGTCATCAGCGTGTCGTGCCGTCGAGACGAGCTTGCTAGCTCCGTTGCGATCGCCTCACACGTACGATCATCGTCATGTCCATCCCGCAGGTAGTCACCGTGGCTCTCCCGGCTGCCATTGGACTAGCCGGTTTGGCCTGGGGTGTGACCGCCTGGCGTAAAACAGGCGCGAAACTCAAAGCGGAGCTAGCCGTTGGCCAAATAGAGTACAGTAGTGGCCTTCTATCAGTGTATTTCCCGTCCGGGGACACCTCGATCATGACAGTACCAAAACCTGATGGCAAAAAGGTTTCACCACCGCGTCCTAAGCCAAAGAAGAGGCGCAATAAAAAATTGTCCAACAGGATCATCGATAAGCCGGAAAACTCTTTCGAACCTGTCAATGTAATCTTTGCGCACAACGAAGGACGAACGGCCGTTACAGTGTCGCGCTGTGAATATCTTGGCTATCTCGGAGACAAAATTGGCTTTCAATTCGAGCCGCAACCCGATGTATCACCTTTCGGGGATCGCTTGCCAAAGAGACTTGATCCAGGACAGGATGCCATCTTGATCCATGACTACAAAACAATGAAGGCATTTCTTGACGAGGTGATGCGAGACCAAGATGTGGATACCGCGAGGTTTGTCCCGGTGCTTATATTAGGCGACGGAAGTGAGGTTGCCGCTCACCCCAGCTTCCAAATTCATCTCGCTGGGGGACCAGATATAAGCGACATCGAATATGAGATCTGGCGTCAAGACCAACCGATGCCGCACTTCAGACGCCCTCCTCGATAGCCGTTTCTTGGCCGGAGATAATAGGAGGCTTACGATGAGAATCGTAGTACTCAGAAACGTCGGTCTTCAACGCCCACAGCCCTCGCTTCTGCCCGAGCATGCCAGGCCGGTACCAGCGTCGCCGACCGGACAGAATCTCGTCGAGAAACTGCAATCCATCCATCGTACCGGTGCGAAACCAACTACCTCCTTGCTTCGCCGAATTAGGTCGCCTCTCTTCTGGCAGAGCGTGAGCGACAGTCGCGAATACCTCTAGTCGTGCCCGGCGAGCAAGGTAACGCTCGCCTGGATGATCCCACGGTGCGAGTAATCGACCTTGGTCATCCTTGTCCACTATGCGAAACCGCACTGCCGGCAACCCAAACAAGGCCTTCACAGCTTTCTCGCTGTCCAAACCCTCCCGGATCAGCCAGCACACATTCGCGCCCGTGTCCTCACGGATCTTCGTCCGCTTGCGGAACTGGGTGGGGACGAGCTGCACTTCCAGGCAGTACGACACCTCATGTACGAACACATCAGCATGCGTAGGAGCGTGTTCCGGCGTCGCCGTGTAGCCCAGCTGCTCGACGATACGTTTGAGTCGAAGCTTCATCCACTCATGCTGAGCACTCTCGGGTCCTCCACCACCCTGCGCTGGCCAATGACCACATGCCCCGGCGACTGACTTGAACTTAAAGATCCGGGGGTTGTGCCTGTTGTTCAGGTTCTCATAGGAGATCAACTCGACTTGACATCCGGGCTCGGGACATACCAGTGGGGGACGCGGCTTCTGCCGTACTAGCGCCCAATCGTCCGGATCACCCACCCATAACGGTGCAGATCGCGGCTGATGGCGAAGCTGAGCATGCCGCTTCAGTTGCTGATGCTGGCATGACTCCATACCTGTTATCTCACACACCCTTCAGCGCCAAGGACACATCTTCTCGTGTCGCTCACTCGACTCCGGCGTCGAGCGAATGGCATGGGCTAGTGGCTCCACCCCTCACTGTCAAGGGCACCCCGTGATCTCTCCGACCCTCCGGGCCGCTAACGCTTCGGAGAGATCACACGGACCCCCACCCTTGACAGCGAGCCTCTGTGGAGCCACATGCAGTCGCCCTTGCGGGCAGGCGGGGAGCGCCTGCCCCAGTCATGCCACCCGCTCGACACCTCTGAGGCAGACGCACGAGTCGCAAGGCAGTGGCGATGGAGCAGTCGGGTACTCCGCATGATCCCTCAGATGACTTTGAAGCGTGGGTGATCCAGACACGACTAGCGCAGGGACTTCCTGCACGGGTGGAAGATCTCGCGGTACTAACCTACATAGCTGACCTTATCCGCAGGCATCAAACGCTCGACAATCACGACAAAAAGTGAGATAACGGACAGACGTAGCCATCCGTTGCCGCAGGTCACGTACGGGAGCTCACCCGAACGCTGCAACGTTCCGCGAGTCCTACTCAGTCACAATGTGCAAGAGGAGATTGTGATTCGCAGGACGGATACCATGGCTCCGCGTAAAAAGAGCGATAGCGGGATGATCGCAATACCGGTGACCGTTTTGATCATTGCAGGCTCCATGTCCTACATGATTACGCATCATCTCTGGGGACTTTTGGCGCTCGTCATCTTATTCATTCTCGCCATTCCGGCTATAACGTATATTACAACAGTGCGAACGAAGTGTCTTGTTACGTTCACGGCAACTGGCAAACCATGCCAAAGCCCGACTCGTGGCATCATCTTTGGATGCAGAGGTCAGAACCACTACTGGATGAAAGCGCTTGCCAGGTTCGGAAAGCGGTACTATCCGGCTAACCAGGTACTCCCCAACAAAGGGCGACAACAGGACGCACACGCCCGACTAAGAGCGCGTGGCATCACCGAAGAAGTTATAACCGTTAGAGTGCAGAACGATTTCAAAAATTCAATTATGATCTATACGACCATAGTAGCAAGTTTCTGCACGATCGCGCTTGCCGTTGATCAGTTTCGTCCCTACGTTTAGCCCGCCAAAGAACGCGAGGGGCAAGCCGCTTCCGTTGCCCCTCGCCTGGTCAGATTCCTTAGGCGTCGAACTGATTACTCTTTAGTGCGGCGGTGAACGCTGTCCATCCTGACTCGTACACCATTAACACTGGGCTGGCCTCACCCAGCTTGCTATCGCGTACGTGTACGCCAGGCGCAACCTCCACGCAGTTGCCTGTGCCACTGCTGTAGCTACTCTTGTGCCACTCCATCACTCACTCTCGTTCCCGCTGATGATTGAACGAATAAGCCTTGCTGTCTCGTCAGGGTTCAGCGCTGTCGCTGCGAGATTCTCAAACGTGTCGATGTAAAACGCCACCTCCGCTGGCGCTTCGGCGTAGGCCGCAGTTCTGTATGCCTCTAGGTACACCGTGTCCATGGCTGTTTCTGGGAATCGCAACGCGGCGAACGCGCCACGCATACCCGCGTGTGCTCCAGCAGCAAACGGAATCACCTGCACCGTGACGTTGGGCAGTTTTGCGACTTCGAGCAGGCGTGCCAGTTGGGCGCGCATCACGTCAGGTCCGCCGACCTGCCGAGTCAGTGCAGCCTGGTCGATGATCGCTCGCACGGTGAGCGGGTCGTCAGCCGTAAGCCGTCTCTGTCGCTCTGCCCGAAGCTGCACAATGCGGTCAACGTCTTCGGGGTGCGCAGTGGGATCGGCTAGCGCAACTGCTCTGGTGTATTCCGGCACCTGGAATAGGCCAGGGATAAACGACGGCTCCCAGGTCCACACAACGGCGGCGGCGGTTTCCATGTCGAGGTAGTCACGAAACCACGTCGGCACGGTCTTGCCGTACTCGACTGACCAGCCGCGCTGCGCTGCATCGCGACACAGCTGAAGGAGGTAATCAGAATGCGGCGAGCCCACGTCATAGAGCTGGAGCAGTGATCGCAGCTGAGCAATGTTAATCCGCTGCTTACCGGTCTCGATCTTGGAGATCCCCGTGTCGGCAATCTCAAGCCAGTCGGCAGCCTGCTGCTGGGTCTTGCCTGCTGCTTCTCGTAGTCGGCGAAGCTCCATCCCCAGCTGGCGGCGCCGCACCGTCGGGCTGGCGCCGGGCATGTCAACCTCCGTGAGCAAGTAGTAGCCCACAGTTTGCACCCTGGCAAATCTGCCCAGCAAGAAGGGGTATGTCAAGCACTTTCGAGCGATATCATTGCGTAGACGAACTTGCGTCTACTATTGTCCCTCTCGGGCAGGTGCCTCAGAGTACCTTGCCTGTGCTGCCCGGTGCTGGCCTCCCTGAGCAGGTCTTACCTCGACAGGACGGGCGGCACACCGCTACGCGGGAGGACGAGGACCATGGGCAGACACAGCAAAGGACAACAGGTGTCACGGCAGCGCGGCGCTGTGGAGATGGTTGACGCCAAGACGCTGATTGCACACGTACTGACCCCTGATGCCGCTGAGCGCGGCCTCACGCGCGGGACGTACATCGCGACGTGTGCGGAAGTCTTCAAGCCTGCTGCCATGGTGGCTCGGGAGGCTGGCTACTGCCCGCTATGCATCCCCGCTCAGAGGTCACGATGACCGCCTCACGGAGCTGGTACCTCCGATCAATGGCCGATCAGGACACGCACCTCGGTCCAGCACTCCTATCCCCAAACGGCACAGTCGCGGCGATATGTGGCATTGAGTTCACACCTAAGCCGCTTGGTCTATCTGGAGACCGCGTAGCCCTGTCTGGTGAGCCGCCTGATCCCGATCAGATCTGTCTGCAATGCAAAGAACGCAGAGGGAGCAGGCAGTGACTGCCGTAGCGCCGTCTAAATGGGCACTTTCGGTCTTTGATTACCTCTGGCATTGGCTCATGCCGGACGGTGATCACCCCATCGGTGCGCTAGGTGCTCGATGCGGTGCCGTGCTACCGCGAAGTGCAACCCAGTTCGAGGTGCGTCCTCATGGTGCCAGCTGCACGATCTGCGTTTTGATATATAAGACAGATCAACTGCACCGAGAATGCTACTGTCAACAGTAAGACTCCGACCGGCTGCTGGTTGACCCGTCTACCGAAACGGTACCTCGCCAGCAGTCGGTCGGTTCCATCTAGCATGTTTACCTCGCTAGCGCAAACCAGATAGACCTTCATCTAGGAAGGAATCCGCGACGGAAGTAACGACCGTGCGGCCGACTATCTTAACATCATACGTTGTAACGGTGCTGTTGTTGAGGCTCGTAGTAGCTCGGGTAACGCCCCAATCCATGTTGCGGTATCTTCCACGATCTGGGACTAATCGGGTGATCTCTCCGTTTACGCCCTGATCGAGCAGTAGCCGAAGACGGAATGCGGTATCGTGGTTGGGCATCACAATCGTCGCCGTCGTGAACAGGAACGTATTGGCCGTTTCTTGGACCTCGATAATTTCACGATAGAGTGAGATACACTCGGCCACCTCTCGAAAGAACCGCTGCACTTGCCCATCGGAGTTACCAGCACAGTTACCGTCGTCACGCTTCGCATAAACTTTCACAACACGATGGCCCAATTTTTCCAGCCGGCTTGTCACCTTGAAAGAATCAGTAATTTCGCTCGGGCCTGCTTCAGGCTCATTCCCGTTGGGCCGTGCGTTTGGCTGACTTTGGGGCGGTCTGGCACCATATTCGCCGGTCGATCCACTCGCTGGCGTCGCGGCACCTAAGCCGCCGCCGGCAAGGCCGGACAGCGCAACGGTCGCGGCAATCCCTACTGTGATCTTCGCTGAGCGGTTTCCGATGCAGACAGGATGGCCATCAATCGTAACCCAGTTTCCCCAGCACCATGCCATCCCTGCTGACTCCCTGCTACTTTATTGCTTACGGTAATACATGTTGCAATACACCTCACGTTCATCAATACATCGTGAAGTCGATGCCCGGAGCGGTCGTTACAACTCGACTCAGCCTGGGTGTCGTGTGGCGTTACCGTCGATACGTCGTGCAGGTGAAAAAGCATCTCGTGCGGGGGACTCGTAACGTGATCACGGCTCAGCCAATACCAGCAGTACAGGCCAAGAACTCTGTGTGCCAGCGCAGGCAGTTGCTGACCCCGAGCTTCGCATCAGCCATCCCTCAGTACCAAGGGGCAGCAAACATCTTGTCCGTCCCTTCGGGATCGCTCCGCTCGTCCAAGACCTTTCCTGCTGATCCCTTGGTACTGAGCCTCTATGGCTGCTGCACGGCGCTCTTACGGCGGCGGGGAGCACCGCCGCCCGCCCTCTGGGGTCAGCAACGACTAATGGAGACGATCACGATGCAAGACAACACAGTAACCCTGACCGGCAATCTGACTGACGAACCAGAAGTACGCTTCACCGGTTCAGGAACAGCGGTAGCAAACTTCACTATCGCATCTACTTCGAGGACATTCGACAAGGCAACGAACGAGTGGCGCAACGGGGACACACTGTTTATGCGCTGTACCGTATGGCAGCAGAGCGCAGAGCATCTGGCAGACAGCCTCACCAAAGGTACTCGTGTAATTGTGGTCGGCCGGCTACGGCAGCGATCCTTTGAAACACGTGATGGTGAGAAACGAACCACTGTTGAGCTTCAGGTCGATGAGATCGGAGTGTCACTCCGCTACGCCATAGCAACAGTCACGAAGACCGCTAAGGGCAACAGTTCCGACTCGACCACTGAACAGCAGCCTGCCTGAACTCACCTGACGGCCGGGCGTTGGGCCGTTCCGCGTCCGGTCGTCACTCTTATCAGCGCTTACCGAGGACACCATGAATACCGGATCACCTGACGCACATCGGAACTGGCGGAGACGCCAACACCAACCGCGAGTGGTGGTGTGGGGATGCAAGGAGCATCAGACTCCGCCGGGTGAGGAGTGCCAGGGATGCCTCGACCAAGGAGAGCTCTTCACTCGCGCTGACATCGTCAGCGTAAGCCAACCCAAGCGATCAAAATAGGAGCATATGATGAACAAGGATTCCGACCCGTACTGCCCAGCATGTGACAGCGCTAAGACCTACTGGGCGTTTAGCACTGTAGACGGTGATGTCTGGTACTGCGGAAGCTGCGGTCACCAGTGGACGGTCAAAGTAGCCGAGATGATCAGCCTGAGCCCCAGTAACGGGGTAGGGGATCACACCAGGCAGGTCGGTTAATCTTGTTACGGAGGCGCTCAACGGAGCATTGGCGCTGACCAGCGGAAACGAGCTCGAAAAGGCACGTGATCTTACTCGCTCACCTCGACGATTCTGAACGTTTCTCGCCAGTCCTCATCGGGATGCAGGAAGATCGATTCGGCATAGGCTACCGCCTCCTGCCTGGTAGCGAAGCTCCGATCAAGAACGGTTTGCGGCGGCGCCATCGTTTCTAGCTTGTATACGCGTCGTGTCATATTGGTTCAGCTGGGCAGCTGATAGCCCTGTCTGCTGAAGATCTCATCAAAGCCAAAGATTTCCCGGGTTTCGTACTTGTCGGCTGTCGCCATGACCAGGCAATCAGTGAAACTGACACCTGCCGGAGCAGTTCGAAAGATTTTGAGGGCATCGAGGCGAATAAGTTCGTCAGTGTCGATAACCAGCAAAATCGACGATTCAGTGAGTGTCTGTGCCGTTTCGATCGCTCTTGCGTGGCCGAACCTTTTGCCAAGCGCATTGATCGTCTCAGTGAAGATTTCGCCGGGGACAACAACCATGCTCTGTTTATCTGCTAAGCCCTTCGCTGCAGTAACAGCGAGGTGGTGATTGGCGTCTGTATCAATCGCGAGCGACAGGAGCCCACTTGTATCTGCGATGATGAGTCGGTCGTTGCTATTCTTTGTCTCCATACAGGTAGTCGTCAAGATTCGTCGATAAGTCTCTTGGCCCTGTCATGCCCAGGCGTTTGCCAAGGTCAACCAGCTTCATCAGCGCGTGACCAGTCGTCTCACCAGTTGCAGCGTGAGTGACTCGAAGCCCTTTGTCGAGTAGTTCACGGATCACTTCAGCTTCCCGCTTTTTCTCGCGGAGCGCCTGCAGCTTGATATCCCGTGCTTGTTCTTCTGTTAAATAGACTTGTGTTCGAATCATAGGTATGCAGCACTTATAACACATGACATATATCATTGTCAATAAGACAAACAGAGAGGTGTGGCTCAGCCCCACGACAATATACGCTGTGCGTACCTCATGCTGCCTCTTCCCCAGTGTCATC
Source organism: Actinomycetota bacterium (assembly GCA_021324675.1). Classification (GTDB taxonomy): domain Bacteria; phylum Actinomycetota; class Actinomycetes; order Mycobacteriales; family Pseudonocardiaceae. Next base: position 43,899 of record JAJPIR010000084.1, on the reverse strand, counting down.
CCGACGCCCATCACCTGCATCAATCCGCACGATATCCGATACATCGTCAAATCCCTTGTCCCATGAGTAGATTTCCTTCACGCCGCGAGCGCGCATATACGCTCCGTTGTACGCGTCCGGAAAGTCGAGTGAATACGTGAGCCAGACAGAGAATGCTTCTAACCAGAGCTTCCTCTCGTCAACCCGGAGCCCAGGGAGCTTGATAAGTGGGGACACCACCTGAACGATCCGCTCCTTCGGTTAGTTGTACGAGCGGGGGCTGTGGAGCGTGAAGATGACCTCAAAGAGGACCAGCGGCGAAGTGACGGCCTTCTCTTGGCCGGCGCCGATCCGATGGAAAAGATCGCGTGCGGCAGCAGCGTGCGTCGGTTCAGCTGTGGTGAGGAACCGCACGAAGAGGTTGGTATCCACGAACCGACGCGGCATACGCTAACCCTCACGCTGGACAGCGTCGGCCACTCCTTCCGCAAATTCCTGTCGCAATGTCGTATCGTCCTTGTGCGGCCCCACTGGCTTGATCGCGCCAAACAGGGCGTCCAGCTCCAAAGGCGCAGCCGCAATTCGGACTGAGCCATCCTCCTCAACCGCAAACCGCACCTTGTCCCTTGGTTTGACCCCAAGGTGGTGCCGAATTTCTGCGGGAATGGCGACCTGCCCTTTCGTGGTCACTGTGGTATCAAGTATGGTAGTAATACCAGAATTCATGGTACTATTCTTATAGCAAGTATTACCCAAATTGTCAATAAGAAAAGGGCTGGGCTTTCGTCCAACGTTTACGGGAGCGGCCCTAATACAGGGTCGTTAACCAAAAAGTCCTTTGCAATCTGAAGAGTCTCCAGTACTGGGCGGCCGGACACATCCGCTACGTAGGCGCCATACCGGACGTCATTGACTACCTCAGGTGGCATTCGATCGGGCATCTCCTGCGGATGAAGCCACGTCAGATTTGACCCTGGAAACGTGCATTTGCCTGGATACGTCTTCGGGCCTGGGTAGAGTCCCCGCTTCTCTGGGTCGAAACGCTTGGTCACCTTGTGCATCATCTGGCCCCGTAGGAGAATAATCCCCTCGGTCACACGACCACCGTGACATACACTCGCACGACTTCGATACGCCGATGGCGAAGGATGCGTGTGTTCTTCCCGGTGACACCGAAGCGAATAGAGAATTTCCAGCACGTTTCGTAGCGCGCGACGTTGTTCATCCGCGTCTTGCGCTTGCAGAAGGCGGTCAAATTCTACGTCCAAGTCGGTAGCAAGATCGGTAAGTCGCGACACGCCGATACTTTACCAGGCGGATCCTATCCGCTGTTGGTTACGTCGGAGAATACTGTTTCTACGGACGCTGTCACTTCTGCGCCGCTGTACACTGGCTGTCAGGAGGCAGCGCGAAAGGAGTAGAGTACATGGAGCCACGGGGTTTTGGTTACGGCAAGGACGATCCCGCAGAAGCTAGTCAGAGTGATTCCGCGAAGAGGATGTAGACTAGTGGTATGCGGCAGCGTCCCATGAGACAGCAAAATGGCCCTCACGGTAGTGACGCCTTCACGTACTTAACACAGGATGCGGATGCATACGGTAGTCTGGAAATTGCAGGCACCTCCTATGAAATCGGATTCGATGCCCTTGCCGAGAAGTTGGGAGATCTCACCGGTACACGGTGGCTGGACTTCGGCGCGGGCGCAGGACGCAGTTCCCTTTTTCTTCGGAGCCTCGGGGCAACTTTAGTGTTTGGTGTCGACCACAATTACACTATGGTGCAGCGGGCAAAATTGCAGCGTGTTCCTAAGGTCGCGTACGCACTCATTGGCCAAACCCTCCCGGTCGCGAATGAGTCAATGGATGGTGCGATCAGCTGTAGTGTCTACACCGAGATACCGAGTAAGCGTGCTATGACCATTGTAAGCGCGGAAATCTATCGCGTGTTGAAACCAGGTGCACGGTTTTTTCTAATGGCTGCGAATCCAAAATCAATTGGTCGGATGTATAAGAGCTTCACGCGGATCGGGTCAGTTGAACACCTTTCCAGCGGCTCCCGGGTGCGATGCGTCATCACGACACCGGAACGCGTAGTAGAAGTCGAAGACCATTATTGGACCCTCGATGATTACCAAGATGTGCTACAGGCCGTAGGCTTCGAAGTGCGCGCAGCGGACACGCCTACCTCCTTAAAAGATTCCTTCGTCGGAACGGATGAGTCTATCATCGGCCCCTTCTTGATTCTCACCTGTTTTAAGGAATCTCCCGAATAAGAACTCGCTCAGACTGAGCAAACACGCCAACCAAGGTCGGTGCCTGCCGCCCACAAGAGCTGACCTTGTTTTGATTGTGATTAATTAGCTATAGATTTCTACGTCAACCGTGAGCTGGCCAGAGTTATCGTGTTGCACGACGTCATTAATCCTGAATTGCAACTCGCCGCGAATTGGCGCCTGGAAAACAGTGCCTAAGCCGACGGCAAATGGCTGTTGGTTCGCGATTCGTCCGAGCAGTCCACCATTCGGCATGCAACAAATGTCGCTAGCGTCTTGCTTGGGGTCTTGTGTACAAAGGCTAGTATCGATGCAGCCGCGCGCATCAAATAGACGCGGGGTAAAGGGTGACCACTGTCCTGACGCAACTATTCTGATTGTTTGGCCCTTCTCCACGATGATGCCAGTCCTGTGCCAATCTTCGGTAGCCAGTACGTCGACCTCCTGAGCCTGTATACGGGTCTTGCCCGCTGGGACCGGTGGAGGAGGTGGCGGAGGAGGAGCCGAAAAAGCAGGAGCCTGGGTGCTGGGCAAGAATAACGTGGCCACCCGAGGCGCCACGATTATGCCAGGAATAGCAATTAGGGAAAATGCTAGTATCACGCTCGCAATCCAGAAACGTTTGCCATGTAAAATCTTAAGCTTCCGCAGCACCCAAATTGCCGACGCTCCAATAACCATAACGAACAGCATAGATAGGCCGAGTGGGCCAAGGGCGTCGTCAAGTTGCTTGAAGTTAACAAGGGCGCTTGTGACCCCGGTAAAAATAAGTATTGCTAAAAGAGCGACCGCTGCGGGGATCGGTAGGATGTCTTTCACGAATCGAGTGAATCGATCAGTTACTCGGCTACGCATCCGTCTACTCGTTCTCAACTCCACTCGGCTGCTGGGCACGGCGCGGTCGGCGACGCTGGACAGCCACATGTCGTACGCTGCGGAAGAAGGGGACCCGAGCACAACGCTAGCGGTACTAGAGCGTCAGCGCCCTGGGGCCGACCACCCAAGTCAAGCCAGACCCGACCCCCAAACACCGTCCGCACGCTCAAACGGCGAGGAACAGACGGCATTGGCGATCGGCCAAGAAGCTATGGCTACTTTACGTGCTCAGATGGCGACACAACGGTAAGCAAAGCGAACTGGCAACGCCTTTTCGCAACACAATGCACAACACGAATACACCCTCTGTAAATAATGCGTATCTGCGCAGCAACGCCAATATACTCAGTAACACTTCGCTACGACCAACGATACATAAGCTAGCAGGCACGCCTTACACTCCGCTCACGGACAACACCATGATCAAAAATCTGTTCGCCGGCTTCTTCATATTGGTGCTTTTGCTGAGCGTAGGCATAGCCGTCACAGATGAAGCCCCATTGCCAACCACTTCGCCAGTCTCTATAGCTCGGTTTGCCTGGGCCGCTTTTGCCGTTTTTATCCTAGTCACCTTCATATTTTTCAAGTCTGACATCAAACCGCCCAGAGACAGCGCCCTTGGACCGCCACACTTTGTACCACCCGCAGAGCAAGATATCGCAGCAGCGCAACTAGCGGTAGGAAACTATGATAGAGACACCACAGAACTCTTCTTCGCGATGCTCGGAGATCTTCCCAGATACCTCGTACGCATCCGGGAGGAGGTACAGATTCTTGGTGACGCAGCGCAGGTGCGTGTCTTTCGGCACAAGCTGTACTATCTTGGCGCTGACGCACCGCAAGTGCTTCTAATTCCTTTGGCCAGGATTGAAAAAGGTACGCTGCTTGATGACTTCGCTGTAACAGATGCACAGGGACATATCGTCCCAACGCTGCCGCATAACCGGATCCGGGGCCTGCTGGCACTCGCCTTAGAGGGACTGGTACAGACAGCAATACATGAAAGCAAACTCGGTACCCGGCTGGCTCATCATCCCCAGCAAAGTAGCGAAGCTGTCATCGGAGAGCTAATCAAGATAGTGTGCGGAAAACGTCAATCGCGTCGTCAAATGGCCCTACCGACAAATGAGACGACGGCGAAGATCGACCGATTGCTCGACGATCTTCCGGTGACCTTTAAGTGGCGAAGCCGTATCGAAAAATTCTGTCATCAGTATGTCAATTATTACGTCATCGTTGCGGAGGCAAGCCCCGGCGATACGGCACTGAAGGACGGTTACCTCACTCTCATCTATTCACACAGGGTACCCTTTGACGCCGGCGCTAACAAACACCAAAAATGGCGGAGATTTTTCGGTTTAATGCCTTCGACAATTGACATTCCGCTCAATGCGTTTGCGTTTCAAGTTGATGCCTATCATCAGGAGGTTATCGCTGAGCCTGGACAATATGTCTTTGACCATCATCTCGAGCAGCTCGACTCAGGCGACCCCGTCCGCCAGGATGATCTGGAAACCGAGGATTTTAGGCCCTACGTACGTCTCTATTACGATGCTGACGCACGACCCAACGCTCACCTATACATTAGGCGACAACTCGGAGCACCACCGTCGACAACAAACCTTATTAGACCGTATCCAAGCCGCCTCAAGTCAGTTGTGGAATTCAGAGAAATTCCACCGGGCACGCTCGGGGCCGCTACCATGATTGCGCTGGCGAGCGCGGTCATTATTAGCTTTTTCGCAGTCACTCACACAGGACTAGACGCCAATCCCAATGTGCCACCAGATCGAATTGCCGCAGAGCAGATCAAGGCTACCCTCAACTCAGACATTCCCGCAGTGCTCCTCGCCCTCCCGGCATTTGTGGGCGTTCTCATCGGATCATGGCTAGACCTCTCAAGGCTCCGAAAAGCTTCGCTCACGACGTATCTCGCCCTGACAATGACGATGTTTCTTTCCCTGGGCAGCGCACTCTACTTTATCCTCGATACTAACCATCAACTTCCCACGGCTTTAACCCTTACTGTTCACGGCCTGGACGCTAAGATTACGACGGACTGGATATGGCTTGGGCTTATGGCGATTTCTATCACTCACTTTCTTTTCTTATTCCGTACCGTTATCGATCTTTCTCGATATTACTCAAAGTGTTTGCAAAAGCGTATTGACAAAGAGTTTCAATTCGGATAATATCACCCAAGGAGGTTGCGGCGATGGCTATCATGGATATTAGGCACATGGCCAAACCTAAGTTGTTTATGTGGAAAGAGAAAAAACGACATTGGTCCGACGGACGAATAGTTCTGATCATGCCTGATGTCCCCGGCAAGCATTTTAATGCGGAGGATACGATTTTTTTGAGGACCCCCGAAGAGCACGAAATCGGACGTATGGCCATTCGCGAGGTTCGGGCTAATATGTTACGAGACGGCAGACCGAGTTGGTACAATCCTAACTCTGCACGCGCACCACAACAAGGTACGTCGCGCGACGGAAACTAGCTAATTCCGCACACTCGTGAGTTTGGTGCGTTGTAACCAATATGCGCTTACCGTGTCACCAACCGAAACACCTATTGGCTGCCTTGCGCAAAGCGTCACCTTTGCGGAGTCGTTCTTTTCGGCACCCGCTGTGTTGCGCTATTAGCGCGACCCTGAGCCGGTCACTACGGTCGGCAAGTGCCGATTACCCCTTCACGTACTGGCAGAACGTCCGCGGGAGACCCCAAGCGCCCGCGAGATAGGGAGCAGCTCGGCATCAGCTGCTTGGGTTAGCGGCCAGCATCCTGCCTGTGCGCCTCGCTTCGGCCACCGTCCGTAGATCGGCTGATGTGCGCTACAAACAGCTTACCGCTGCCCGTATGTGGGAGCAGCACCTCCTGAGCGTTCAGCACGGTGGTCGGTGATTGTCTTGGTATGCGGCAGCTGCGGTCACCAGTGGACAGTTGATGTAGACGAGATGATCAATGAGAGACGTAGCAGTCGGCTAGGGGGATCACACCAGGGAAGTTGGTTGATCTTGTTAGAGAGGCACTCAGCGGCTCACCGCCTGTGACCTGCAAAAACTCATCCGGCACATGCTCTCGGAGCCGGCTGTTTTCTCCCAAGCTCGATGAGTTCTCGGATAACCTGCGACTGAGACTTGCCTTCACACTTCGCTCGGCGCTCTCTATCTCGCATCTGGTCTTCTCGCAAGTACAGACTCTTACCAACCAATACCGTCAGGAAGCCTCCTCTCTGATCGACATGACCCGCACGTCCCTCATCGGGTAATCCTTGATGTTGCTAGTCAGAACGGTGGCGTCCTGTTCACGAGCACAAGCCGCGACAAGACAGTCTGAAACATGCAATGTTGTGCCCGCCTGAGAGGCACTTTTGCGATAGATCCCTGCTTGCATAGCTACCTCAAGGCTGATGTGCCAGTACGGCAACGACTTGAGCCAGTCGCTGAACAGACGCAGGTTTTTCTCACTTAACCCGCTATATAACTCGGCTACGGTTACCGCACACAAGCCAATGAGGTCGCCGGCCTCCGTCATCGCGGCGATACGAGTTCGTGTTTCGCCTCGGTTTTGAATGAAATCAATAACAGTGTCAGTGTCGAGAAGGTACTTCATACGTCTTGCGGCAAATCTTTTGGATCGGAGTCTGCCCTGAGATCACGCACCCACTTCGAAACAGCTTCCGGCGTTTCCCAACCAGGAACATCCCGCACAGCTGGCAGCGTGAGCGCATGCCGAACAGCCCGAATGCGGTTTTCTCGCGCAAGCTTCTCGGTGACCGCCGCACTAATGAACTCGCTTCTGCGACGTGGACCGACGAATCGATCTACTTCTTTGATAAGCGCTTTAGGTGCTATAAAATGTGTACGTACTACGTGTGTCATACTATGTATCTATTATTGCACATATCCGACCGAATTGCAATGTGCAAAAAATTGCCGTGCAGAACTTAGCTCAGCCCGTATTAGCAACAATCTAGTGTTATCGCAACCGACGCCTCGACCACACTTATGAAATTCTAGATATGTCGTAGAATGTTGTTTTACGGTTCTCTTTTAGCGTTCAGTCCTCACCAATCGAGCCAAGTCTCCTGAGGATGTAGACTAGTTGTATGCGGCAGTGTCCCATGAGACAGCAAAATGGCCCTCACGGTAGTGACGCCTTCACCTACTCGACAGAAGATGCTGACGCATACGGTAGTCTGGAAATTGCAGGCACCTCCTATGAAATCGGATTCGATGCCCTTGCCGAGAAGTTGGGAGATCTCACCGGTACACGGTGGCTGGACTTCGGAGCCGGCGCAGGACGAAGCTCCCTTTTCCTTCGCAACCTCGGCGCAGCTTTTGTAGTAGGCGTCGACCACAACTTCACTATGGTGAAACACGCAAACAAACAGCATGTTTCTCGGGTAGCGTACGCACTGATTGGTCGGACCCTACCGGTAGCGAATGAGGCTATGGATGGTGCAATCAGCTGTAACGTCTATACCGAGATACCAAGTAAGCGCGATATGGTGGTCGCTAGTGCCGAGATCTATCGGGTATTGAAACCAAGTTCACAGTTCTTTATCATGACCGCGAATCCAGAGTCAATTGGCCATGTCTATAAGAGCTTCCCACGAACTGGGTCTATTGAACACCTTTCCAGCGGCTCCCGGGTGCGATGCGTCATCACGACACCGGAAGGCGTAGTAGAAGTCGAAGACCATTATTGGACCCTCGATGATTACCAAGATGTGCTACAGGCCGTAGGCTTCGAAGTGCGCGCAACAGACACGCCTACCTCCTTAAAAGATTCCTTCGTCGGAACGGATGAATCTATCATCGGCCCCTTCTTGATTCTCACCTGCTTTAAGGAATAGGCCGACCCAGCGACTACCGGTGATCCAAGGCGTCGGGAATATCGGAAACGCCATTTCTTCGTCTAACTACCATTTGTCGAAGAAAACCCGGCCAAAGCAGTTACTTTGCGCGCGCTAACTGCGGAAAATTGGGTAGTTTGACGAAGATCTGTTTTTGTGTTATAAATAAGTTATATTATGAACAGTGTCGACACTCCTGTTACATTGGACGATGCCCTCATCGCTTATAAAGACGTTTTCTTAGCTGGTCGGAATTTGGCACCTCGCACGCGAAAGGAGTACCTTACCGACCTTGGCCAGCTGTGCGAGTACCTGACAACTGCGGCAGGGATCTCAACGGTCCAGGCGGTGACGCGGACACACCTCGAGGGCTTCCTGGCCTTCCTTGACCAGCAGCAGCTGACCGGCAGCACGCGTCGGCGCAAAGTGGCGGCCATCCGCTCGTTCTTCTTCTTCCTTGAGGATGCAGGCCACCGTGTTGGCAACCCGGCAGGCAAGCTGGTGCCGCCTGAGCGGGAGTGGAACCAGCCGCGGTACCTCACTGAGCAGGAGTACAAGCGCCTGCTTGCAGCAGTCCGGCATGAAGTCCGCGACAGCGCCATCATCGAGCTCTTGCTTCAAACGGGGCTTCGGCTGTCTGAGGTGTCCAAGCTTCAGCTGTCAGACATAGAGCTACCGGCGCGTATCTCTAGAGAGCCCGGGTGTGTGGGTAGTGTTCGGGTACAGGGCAAGGGACGCCGACAACGAACCGTCACGCTCAACTGGAAAGCCTGCAAGGCGCTGAAGGCCTACCTTGCCGTTCGTCCGCCTGATGCTGAGGACGATGCGGTCTTTCAGACCAAATTCCACCGGGGCATGGGCCCCCGGTCCATTGAGCTGGTCATCGCCAAGTACCTCCAAGACGCCGGGATCACCGGCGCGTCGGTGCACTCCTTGCGGCATACCTTCGCGACCCAAAGTGTCAAGCTGGGCACAGGGCTTCAGGTCATCAAAGAGGTTTTGGGCCATGCCAGTTTGAAGACAACGACGATCTATGTGGGCCTTGCCCGGGAAGAGATGGACCGGCAGCTACAGGAAAATGCTCTCTAATCTTTCCGATCGCCCCTAGTCGCACTGCTTTAATCAGAGGCTTGCGGCACCGCGTGGTTAGAGTCCCTGGACATACGAGCCGACTGGCTTCTGCAGTACGCGTCGGTACACTGGGAGGGTGTCGAGTCGGCGCAGGCAACAAACGTTTGTCCAGGTACGTTGCGGTGAGTGCGGTGCTACCTTCATCCTTACAAGTGCTGAGGTGAGACGAGTTAAGGGGGAGTTCCTGCACTGTCCACGCTGTGGAATTCATGTGCGGATCGATGATTCTAACACCATTGACATTCAGGTGAGCGGCGAAACCGAAGACGTTTTAGCCGTCACGCGTCAGCTAGCTCAAGACTTTGCTATCAATAGGGGAGCAGCGCGTTTGCAGAGATCACCGTGGTTCTCCGGACTGTTTTACGTGACGCTTGTTGGGATCATCATCGCCTTGCTCCTCGTCACCGGGCAAGTACTGCCAGTCTGGGCACTCCCAATTGTTATCGTAGGCGCCGTGCTTCTTGTCTCAATTGTCGGAGCACTACAGATGCGACAAGACTATCGACTCACCGAAAGAGGATTCCTCCGCTTAATGAATGATGTACTTCGCCGCCTTCCTGGCTTACTCGGCAGACGACCGCCACAGTAATATTCCACGGGATTTATTTCGGCATGCGTTTTGAAACGAATCTTCCTAAAGCTACGAGGCGTCCCGAAAAAGGTTGTGTTGGTGCAGTATCAAAAACGGAGGATTTTGGGACCTGTTGAAAAATTAGCGAATGCGGCTTGCATTTCTTTTTCGTTATGGTACCATATAGGATGTACATCTCATATATGTACGGCTATGCCAACGAGAAAGCATTCATTCATTTGGCACAGTGCTAACACCACAAAGCTCTGGGTGAAGCATGACGTCCGACCGTATGAGGTTGAAGAAGCATTCGCTGATGCGCATGCGGTCGTTGGCCCCGATGCACGGCATTCCGTTGTTGAAGACAGGTACATCGTGCTCGGCAAGACGCGTAAGCATCGGTTGCTTTACATTGTGTTTACGGTGCGGCAGGGACGAATTCGACCGATCTCTGCCCGAACCGCCAACAGAGAGGAGGTGGCACTTTATGAAGAAGAAATTAATCATTCCAAAGTTTCGTAATCAAGATGAAGAGTCTGACTGGTGGGCATCCCTTAATCTGGCGGAGTACTTTGATCGATCAGACTTTCGGGCGTTCGAGCTGCGCGCCTTCCTGACCGAGCATCAAGCCCCAGCCAGCAAACGGATCACCATCCGCGTCCCTGCCGCGTGGATCGCGAAGGCGAAAGCCAAAGCAGCGGAGCTGGACATGCCATACCAGACATTGCTTAAACAGTTCATCCACAATGGTCTCAATGCGAAATAAGCGACTCGAACTTGCTTATTAGTGTCTGAAACAGAGGTTTTTGGGACTACCATGACGTACGCCTGATGCACCGAGTGTATTTCAGGCACCTTCCACTAAACGAACGCGGAGTGTGTAAGAGGGCGTTTATAAGAACGCCGAGCGTACATCTCGTGCGTTTTGCGATTGACAATCGTGTTGTCCATATGGAATAGTTGATTTATGACTAAGAAAGCACAAGTGAATAGACGTCCAAAGAGGACGCGGTCGAAATCGCCAAAACGCTGGGCGCCCTCCCGCTCCGTTTCAGGAAAGCTTAATACAACAGTAGCTCTCCTTGGGATTATTGTACTCGTGGTTCTTGGATTACTTGCGCTTCGTCTTTTCGGTCCGCAAAATACTTCATTCGGTACCGAACAGAGCATGGTCGCGCCCAGCGGCACCGTTATTACTGACACACCCAGCACGAGAGTATCTGCCTCCCCTGATTACCTCTATACCAATACAAAATACAATTATTCACTCACCTTGCCGCCGCAACCAAGCAACGCCCTCCCCTTGGTTTTCGTGTCTGCAGATGACCCCAACGTAGATCCCTCTCGCCTTTGCTGTCTAGTCATAATAAGAAACGGCGAGCCGAATAAACGCCTCTTGTCAATAGTCGTAAATGATAACACGGACTTTGATTGGACCACAGCACGATTTACCGCGTCGGACAGCAGGTCGAATCCGGTCATGGATGAACAGTACAGGAAAAGATTACTATCGAAAGAGGGTTACCGACAATTTCACGATTCAGTACTGAAAAAATTTATCTTTCAAAACCACCCCGCTATTACGTTTGAGAGTCGAATATTGCGGGTAGTGGTCGTGAGACTGAAAGGCAAAGATATGTGGATTTCTATTACTAAGGAGGATCCCCTGGGCAACCAGATCTTCTCCCGATTTCGATTCAATCAGTGATATACGAAGCGGATGACAGGCACCTCGTACACCCGAGGCGCCTGCTGAATCGCGATCGACAAAATGTTGTCGAGGCGGCGGTTTCGGTGGTGGTGATGCCGACGCGGCATCCGCAACGGCGTGACGAGGTCCGGCCAGTAGCCATTGCGGGCAGTGCTTCAGGCCCGGCTGACACCGCCCGACGCGCTCGGACCGGACACAATGGTCACACCGTATAGCTCGGTCTCCGTGCAGTCCGCCTGCCCCGCCGGGACACGGGCGGCAGAGCCACGCAAATGTGACTCCCTTACACTGCGCCGTTTAGGTGGAAGTTGTGAACGATCCGTCACCAGCAAGTTTAGATCTGCCACCCTTGTGGGTGCACCTCTGCAAGGGTGCTCCTTGCGAGGTGTCACTCGCAGTGATCGGTCAGGTGTGTCATGTCCACAATCACAACGGTGCGCCGCCATCGCACTTCAGTACTGTGGCCGTACCGCCCACGCCGCCGCTCAAGGGTGCCGCGACGGGCGCCGCTGCTGTTGGCGTTGTTCGTCGCCGCCCTGCTGTGCGCTGGTGTCGCCGCGCCGAGCCTGGCGCAGGCCCGAGTGAATCCGCAGCCGCAGGCCGTCTCGTGGTTGAGTGAAGTTGGCAACAGCGACTGCGACACGACGCTCGACGTGCCAGGAACGGCTGCCAAAACCATCGGAGCGCTCGTCAGCATGAATGGACTCACTCAGGCGGGACTAGAGGCTGCGAAGAAACTGGCCGGTCCGTACAGGGCATACGAGGTAATCCAGTGCTGGAATTACCAGAACTTGAAATCCCACCACGACCCGTGGAATCCACCGGTACCGGAAGGTACATGGTGTCACTGGCAAAACACTGATTGGTCAGGACACATTAAGAACGGTCAGTGCGTCCGCGATCAGCAGCGCGCAGCACCACAGCCGCCAAAAAACAGCTACCCAGACCCGCACCAACAACCAAGCAACTCCAACAACTCAGACAACGAGTGCCCAAACGGCATGATTCGGGTGAGCCCAGAAACAGACACCACCAGCGGATGCGTCCTTCCACGCGGCAAGCAAGAGCACCCATACATGCAAGAGCACGACAACCTCCAAAAGGAGGGACACAAAGACGGCCATAGGCAGGATTTTCCACAAAGGCAGGGACACCAACAACAGCACAATCAGTACGGCGCCAGCTGACTGACATCAGCCCCGACGGAGTCCCGGAGCGACCCTTGACGCTGTGGGAGGCGAATGCACACCGGGTGAGCTGCCGCTGCTTCCTGATCGGCGAGTTCGCTACAAACTTCACAGGTTGTAGGACTCAACTCCGAGCTAGATGACGTGTCCATGTGACCCCAGGCAAGGATTTATAAATCATTAGACCTGAGTCTAAGCACCTGAAATGAGAAAACCCCAGCCACGCGGCCAGGGTTTCTCCGATCTGGTTACCAAATCGCTCAAATCCTAAAGTAGCAACCGGATACGGTCTTCGGCGTTGACTTGTCGTTCGAAGAGCGGACGGTTTGGGTCGCGGATGGGTTCGGCTTGTTGCCTTAATGTGAATAGTCGACGTTATATTCATTACAGCCTGTCTTGACAGCTATCCACTCTTAGCCAAGGCTGGACTTCGAGTCGCCCAATCCTCCATGGCATCAGTCACAATCTGTTTGACACACTCTTTTGATTCCGCCAAAGCCAAGTCAATGAAACATTGGCATCTGTTCAGCGGCCTACCTTCGCCGAGGCATAACAAGATGCCGATCATTTGCAAGCTACGCGCGATCATCACGATCTTTTGGTCAATCACAGGTATCGGTATGCGTTTCGCAAGTTCTTTCACTACCGCGCGATCGACTGGTTCGAGCCCAACATCCTCAGCTAACCCCTCCGCGACCGAGCCGACAAACTCATGCAATGCCTCTTTCCCGTCTAAGAGAGCCTTTGCCGTGTCCGCCAGCGCCTTACACGTCTGATCGCGGTGCCCACCGAACAACCGGTTCCATGTCTCAGGACTGATGCAGTCCACGACTTGCGCGCCAACCGCCGACTCCCAGCTCTCCGTCACAGTGTCGGCACAGAACGCCACAGCCCGTTCAACACGATCTTGTTCCTGCGGCGTTAACTCATCCGCGCGCGCCCGTTGAACGGTCTGAGGGTGCAGCTCTTCTACTCCCCATCCCGCCGGCAACGCCGAATACACACTCGCGCGAGGCGCCGTCCTCGAACCTCGTTTCCTACCATCAGTCGGCTTACGACTACGAACACGTCGATCACTAGCCGGGCCCGCGTTCGACATGCCCCCATGTCGCCAACACCGCAGGCCGCCCTCTCGAACTCTGTTCCGACACGGACCATGCGGCTTTCTCTTCTTAGGAGCCCCGCACCTGGCCATACTGTGCAGTGTCCGAGCCAACAGAAGGCATGCACAAACGAATTAACGACTTACAACGGGCGTACTCTTGTTGACAGCAACGCGCTCCGTAATTTCGGAGTAACACGCCGTGACTTTCGACTGGATGCTATCCTATTCGTCCTTATTTCTGAACAGGCCAGTTACTGCGCGAAAGTGATCTATGAACTTAGGCCTACTTCATTGGTCCATGGTAGACCGAACCAATAACAACCCCGCCGTTCGAATCGTGAGACGGCGACAACCACCCACCTAGGAGCCGCAATACAACCACAAGAGGCACTATGGCCAAAACCATACCAAGTCCGAAAGGGAATAGCGTCAAGCACAAAGTGAACGAGGCTAATGCACCAAGCGTAATCCCCGCTGCCGCTCCGCCGCCCTTATCACGCCGTCCCTTCCTGACCTGAGAACGCGCGACAAACCCCAGAATTATCGCGAGAAAACCACCAATAAAACTTACGATTGGCATGGAATCCCCAATTACGAGGCACGTAATACCGACTACCAGTGATGCCAATCCGAAGTTGTTGCGCACGAGACACCCCTTAAACAAAGTCTTTACCTATACTCACGTTGCGCCAAAATCGCTCCATCTTCAACAACCATCACCCAAACAGCAGATCACAGGGTCACAGAAAACACTCATCGCGTTACCTCGAGTAGCCGACCCCTGTCGTTGACTGACTACAACCGATCCCCATGCCAATCATGTCAGCGCGTTTCTATGAGCCTGTAGATCACCACACGACCGATTAACGAAGTCGCTTCTCTCCTCGCTCCTCTTGCCGTCAAGCGTAGGACACGGCCTTGTCCCAAATTCAAGGGTCGCTGCGGGGCTCCGCTTCGCTACACGTCCTCGCTGGCCTTCGGCCTCCCTTGATTTTGGGTCCCTGAGGCCGGTCATCTGCTCCGCCTAACGGCGAGGCGGGCACGGAGCCCGCTCACCGCATGTGACGGCAAGAGGAGCTGATCCCCATGGATGCAATCGATATCAAGAATCTCGCATGTTCCCGTTGTCTGGCACCTGTCGACGACGGCAAGAACGGTTGGACGCATCTCGCTCGACGGTAGCGCGCTTTGCGCCGGTGAAACCGAGCCCTCGAAGTCCGTTATGAGGACTAGCAGTGATCTGCGTTGTTCATGTCCCTTCGTTCCGGCGCTGGACTAGACGGCCTCCAGGAGGACTGCACCGTCGGCGTCTTCGGCGAGCTTGACTGGTCGCCCGAGCAACATCGACAGTGCATCGGCCGCCTTGATCGCGACGGACAAACCGTGACACCCAGGCCGGTTGGCCAGCACCCGCACTTCAAGATTGTTGCGGAGCTTGCAGGTAGTATGGGTCAGCACCGTCGGAACAATAAGGTTACTGACTGGAGCAAATTTTCTGTATATCCCCGCCTTGCCCTCGTGGTAGCCCCGCTTTCGCAAAAAGGCCTGATATTCTATCGGTTGCCATTGCGGATCCCGCCATGGAGTCTCCAGGGACTCAGTGTCTGGGAAGTGCTCCAGTAGCCATCGCTCAAATCCTGTCCACAGTTGTGCTATGTTTGTGTCCTCTAACAGGGGCAGGTCACAGACAAAGTCCTCGAGGAAACACTCCCGAAGCACAAGCACTCTGTCCTCTGGGTAGTACCACGCTTCCGCGTAGCCAATCAGCACCTCTCTATACGCAGCAACCTTCGTACCGATTATTTCGCCAGCGGCGTACCGCTGAGGATCACGAGCAACCCTCAGGATGAGATTCGGCTCAGTCACATAGGGATACAGCAGCACGACTGAACGCATACCCTGCCGCTTCTTCAGCGGCCAGTCCTGCTCGTCACGGACATGCAGCTTCCCGCGGACAGGCCGCTTTAGGTTGTCGTAGTAGCGAAATGTCCCGTCGAATAATGGTATATCATCGGTCCAAGACGAATCGTTCTCGCTCATAGCGTTTTTCCCTCGGCTTTCTTATACCAAAGATTCTCTTTGCCGTCAATTTGACGCACGGTCCGCGTGCCCGGCCCG
Source organism: Actinomycetota bacterium (assembly GCA_021324675.1). GTDB lineage: Bacteria > Actinomycetota > Actinomycetes > Mycobacteriales > Pseudonocardiaceae. Next base: position 28,085 of record JAJPIR010000084.1, on the reverse strand, counting down.
GCTCACACCCGTAGAACAGCACGTCATCAACACCTTTCGCCGGAGCACGACTACGTTTTGATGAAACACCACGTCGCGCGCTAGTATCTGCGAAACAGCCTGGGTGATCCCTCCTCATTGTAGAAGAACCACCCAGGCTTTAGGGAATCAGAACGGCGGTTCGTCGTTTGTACTGCTCCTCTGCTGACCCTCTCCTCCACCCTGGGCACGCGTTACCTTGGTGACTTCTGCCGTCGCATACCGCAGAGAAATCGCTACCTCATCTGCATGAAGCTCAATGACCGTGCGCCGCTCCCCGTCCTCCACGTCAAACGATCGCTGCTTGAGCTTGCCGACCACGATCACCCGTGCGCCTCTGCCTGCCGATTCCGTCAGGTGCTCAGCCGTCTCACGCCACACGACACAGCGGAGAAACAACGTCTCGCCATCTCGCCACTCACCGGACACCCGATCAAAGATTCGCGGGGTTTGCGCCACGGTGAAGTTGGCAACTGCCGCTCCAGACGGGGTGTATCGCAATTCAGGATCTGCGGTGAGGTTCCCGATCAGGGTCACCATGTTGTCGTACATCGTCGTGCCTTCCTTTGTGTGCCAAGCCGTCTCGTTAGGCCTGATGCCCGGAATACGCTTGGTGGCGAGCACCACCCGCCACCGCATTGCGCCGCAAACACGGCCGCAGAGGCTCGCCGTCAAGGGATAAGGGGCAGCAGTTATCGGCTGAGCGTCAGCGGCCCGAAGGGCAGCCGGGAAGTTCTGTCACCCCTTGACGGGGAGGACGGCTGTGTGAAGCTCAGGGCGTCAGGTACAAGAGCTGAGTCGAAGAAAAGACTCGGAACAGGCGTCGTTCACATGCGTTTCTCATTGCCATATTGCACGTAATGTGTTATAAGCAGCGTGGGATGCAAACGCCGGTCGTTCACCGTCGGACCTACCGTCATTCTATGATCATTCCGGTCACGCCTATCAGACAAGACACGCCTTATGCTTGTGCTACGACCTGCTTGCGGATGCTCTTTCGGTATTACGGCGTGCACGTATCTCAAGGTGAGATCGAGGAATTTTTGACGCACGCACCAAGCGAAGGTACTGCTTACCTCACCGAACTGGCAAGGTTCGCAGTCATAAAAGGGCTTCGCGCCACGTGCTTTGGCTTTAATCTCGCACTATTTGATCCCCATCGCGACACCGACTTGTCGGGATATCGATTGATTCAGCACCTTGAGGATCAACGACAGATGCTGCGCGATCGTGAATTTGTCAAGATGCTACGCGCGATCGGTGACGCTGTGAAGGGAGGCGTCAACTATCAGATCGTCCGCCCAACCCTGTCTCTGCTCAAAGATATGATCTACCACAAGAGACCATTTATACTCTCCCTTTGCCACGCTGGCCTGTTCCAGTCTCAAGGAGATGTGTATGCCGGACATACGGTAGTCGTAAACGGATTGCAGCATGAACAGTTCTGGTTCATTGATCCCACCGATGGGCAACAACGCACTACAAACGCTGATGATCTACTATTTGCCATGTTTTCAAGAAAACTGATAGCAGACGACGCGTATATGCTTGCGGTCCACTGCGCGCAGGCTTCTCAAGCCTAAGCGAAAGGGGCCGCTCCGAAGAGCAGCCCCTATAGGCACCACGATCGAGCTACCCTCGACGTTCGGGGCCACCGCGGTTACCTTCTCTGTAATCTGGTGGGTACTGCCCAGGAGGAGGCGGGGGTGAAGAGCGATCAAAGATGGTGTCACCTTCCGGGTTGAAGGGCTTCTCCGGGCCTATCTCCGGCGGTCCGTCGCCGAAGCTTGGGCTATAGCCGTCCACGATTTACTTCCTTCGCAGGTCGGTGCAGCTCTTTCTGAGCTACCTATACTGACACCATACTCCCCTAGCATCATATTTGCGTCTATCAGCAATTGATCCATTTCGTAATCGCGGCCATCGGAAGCCCTTTAGGCTAGGTTGCCCTTCACTCGGGAGACGACAACAGGAATTGGGCGAACGATCCTCATAAATACACGGTCGACTAACATCCCGACAGCGCCACTCACCAAACCCGTGATGATGCTCGGTGCGCCTGCCGCCACGGTGACCGTGACCAGTGACGCCTCCAAGAGTGCCACAAGCAGAAGCAATCGGATGGCCGGTGCCCGCTGAAGTTACCCTGGGCTCTCGCCGGTTCACCCTCTGTGGTAATACCGGGATTGCTTCGTGCGCGCATCCATCTACATACCAGCAAAGCCAGCGCGTCATTGGCTTCGGCGTTCGATGTCTTCATCTCTTGCTCAGGCGCGTGTAACCGCATCCCTACTGCGCCCGATACCTCAGTGTAGTAACCACAGCCGGCGGTTGCTCTAAACAGCACAGGCACCGGCACGGAACCCGTCAACAGACGGGCGTGGGGAGTGACCTACTGTGCGTAAACCCCTCCAGAAGCGACTACCTGTGACTGTTGCTTCCGGGACAGTTCTCCTCAGTTGTGGATTGATCATTTGCCTGGGAGCATCACCTATCAATGCGGCGACAGTATCGGTCACTGCCCCTGTCTTGGCGAGATCTACCGATGATCCACAACCACCTCCCACTCCGGATTTCTCGCCTGATCAAACGAGCGGGTCATCAGCATCTCTTTCGGGTAACAACTCTGGAAATAGGCAATCGCCCAGTATCAATCTTTCACCGCCGATCATCACTCGCGACGATGCTCAGAAAGTGCTCAATTGCGGAGCCTCAGCGGCGGATCTGAGAATCCCAGACAAGGATTTGAAAGACGCTATCGATGTCGTACTTACGGGCCGTAGCATGGCTCAGGTACGGAATAACCTAGGCGCGATGTTCGTTAAGCTGGGGATCGGATTGGCGCCACTGGGCGAGTGTTTTGCGCCCATCTTCGAACCCGCGCCGCTGCCTGATAGGTAATCAAATCTGCGATGGTACACCTTTACTTTAGCCGCCCGCTTCGCCTATACTATATCTCTAGTATGGCTACGACCCACACCTTCCTTGATTACTTATTCACGCGCAATGGCATGCAATTTTATGGAGCCTGGCTATTGCTCCCCATCTTTTTCCTCTTCGCCGCCAATTCGCAGATACCGCCCTGGCAGGCTGTTAGTCAATTACCTCTGTCCGCGTGGGGTGAAATCAGCATCATCGAGATCGTCATCCTGCTGATGCTCTATGGTCACTACCGTATCAGCAAATGGTATGCTTCGAGACCGCGCAGGCGCTCGCAGAAGCGAAGAGTCACCTCGGAGGTCGGCGACTGATCATTGGTGTTGCCGTTGGCACGGCGTGCGGTGCCGGCTGTGGTGCTTCACCTGGGACGAAGTAGCGATCCAGGTACGCAGCTCGCACTGCCTCCAGTTGCTCTGGACGAGTGGTCAGCGTGGGCAGCGCCGGTGTTGTGACTTTGTGCACGGAGTCATCGGCAAGCCGGATAAAGGCCTCACCGACTTTGAGGCGCTGGATAGCCTGCACCTGCCGCTCCCACTGCTCAGGGAGCGACAGATACGTCGGGTGCGTACGCTCAACGGCTGCCTCATCTTGGACCACGTGCTTGACTGTCATCGGGTCCACACTGCCGAGGATGCGCGCCGAGTACTCCGCATCTATCCGGCCTGCCTTGAGGATCACTTCGATGCCGACGTTCTGGAGCGCCCCTCGCAGCCGGTCACTGGCTTGCGACCAGTTCTGATGGGCCATGACGCAAAAGAGGCCGTATTTGCGGGTCTCAGACAGCATGCGGGTAAGCGCTTGCTCTGATTGCGCCGTGAACTGGCTGAACTCATCAAGGATCAGGTGATGGGATAGCCGACGACTCGCCGGATGAGCGGTTGCTCGTGCCAAAGCGGCACTCTCCATGCCAACCGTGAGCAAACAGCCGAACAGGCGTCGGGCATCGTGATGTGGCAGCGCCAGGTTGACGATCAGAGACGTGCCGCTGTCGATGACGTCGCGAAAGGACAGCAGGTTTTGCTCACTGCCAAGGCTGTAACGGAGCACCGGCGAGAGGGTCAACAGATCTGCGCGGTTGAGCGTTGACTCTCGCATTAACGGTGCATCCCGGCCCCACTGATCCATCCGTAGATGGAAAAACCGTACCACCTGGGAATCGGTGACGTTAGCCAATACGCTGTTGCGAAACTGGCCATCGGTTAACAGATCGGCAAGCTTGGTCAACGGGAGATTGTTCTGCCGAAGCGCGATCACTGAATGTTTGAGGATGTTCTCAAAGGTCGGTGCACCGGTTGCCAGCTCCGGCCACGCTCGGCGGGCTGCCTCAGCAACAAGTTCGGCCATCGCGTGGTCGTCGTAGGGTTGGGCAAGATAGTTGAACGGCAAGTAGCGCTCCGTCGCTGCAGCAGCTGGCAGGTCAAGGTAGATGAGCCGCTCATACGAAGCCTTGTTCGCGAAGAGACCTTGCTGGATCAGGTGAGCCAACACGAGCTCCGCAAGATCCCCATGCGGATCAATAAGCGTTGCCGGGAGACCGGCAGCAAAGAGGGAGAGAAACAAGCCTGCGAGAAAGTACGACTTGCCTGAGCCAGTCTTGCCCAGGACGTGGATGTGAGCACGCGCCTCCGTTGGACTAATGGCAAGCGTCCGCCTACCAAAAAGAAAAAACCGGCTTGTACCAAGCCGGATACTGGGACCGCGGGTAAACCACCTCATGTCGCAAAGATCGGCGTCTCCGTACTGGCAGCATCCGGTGGCTGATCAAGCAGCGCCTCCGGACTGGCCTCGTATGGCAGATGCCAGTGGTGTCCGAAGAAAAATACCGACGGGCTTGTCGCAACCGGTGACTCAGCGGTGAACAAGAAGATATCGGCAAGGTTCTCCTGCCCACGCCCCGTAAGCTCGCGCATCGTCCAGCCGGCTAACACGCCTCGGCGCGTCGCGTCCGGACACACAACTGCAATGGTGAGGTTGTCCGTGGCAAAGGCGTCTCGGTACGGACCAACTGCCCAGACAGCAAGCGCTGCGACCTTCTGGCGCCAGACCATCTGATCCTCAGTCCCTCGATCAAGTTCCAGCGCAATCGACACTGGCGCCTCATCTGCGACGCGCAGTTGGAACCAGGCGTCAGGGATCACTGCGGTGCGTCGGCGGATCTCAGTCGTTGCGTGCGGTGCAGGTGGCACCTCGACTCGTATGGGCGCCTGCTTTAAGTCCCGTTCGGTAAGCATCCGCGGACAGGTCACTGGGTAATCGCGACACAGACAGTCTGCGGCGATCAGCACGTCAATCGCTGCCAACCGGTGAGTCATGAGCGGATTGTTCTCGGCAGCCCGAGCCTCCTCAGACGGCCGGAAGTACGGTCGTACTGGCACACCCAGCGCCACGAGATGCTGTCGACCATGTGTGGCAAGCGTAAACACATGCGGCGGCTGGCCGTATCGGGGTGTTGGAAGTGCTCGCAGCCTGAGCACATAGTCAGCGTCCGTCAACCGTTTCAGCCGACGCTGGGCATAGCGATCGTTATCCGATAACTTGGGATACAGCAATCGGCTAACCTGGTTTGCTTTGAGATAGTGAAACCGCGCTAACGCGCGAAGGACTGTTTCATCAGCCTCGGTGAGCATAATACGTGTGCCGGTCATGTGGGTCAGTGCCATGCTGTGTGATTCTTCTGAAGGATTCATGATAACAGAACACTATGAGAATCGCGTAAGAAATGGCGACTACTTTTTCGGGCTTCGACGCCCGATAGGCGGTGGTTCATCAGGTGGAGACGGTGGTTTGTCGTCGTGAGGCGGTGAGCCAATCGACTTTCCAGCTGACATCATCTGAAGCCGCGGGCGAGGTTTTGCCGCATACTTCTTTTGGCGATCCCTTACCGCTTCGACTTGTGACAAATCCACTGCGTCCGTAGTTGGAGGTGCGAGCGTTACCTCATGATGAGCACCACTTGGAAGCCTTACATGCGCGATCCATTGATCATCAGGGTCATCGGGGTCACCAGGGTTGACGAGTCTACCCGCGAACTTATTCCGAGCATCTTGCTCTGGCTGCTTCGGGTGAACGACATGGAAGCGTTTCGGGATCTGCTCACCCGAATTCTCCCAGATGGGATGTTCCGCAAGACCCTCGCACAGCAGTACAACACAACGCATACGACGGCGTAAAATGGCGATTTCATGACGATAATGCTCGATCGTGTCGCGGCGTCTCTGCTCTGTGGCTTCCCACGAACGAACCCAGCCATCATATTTGGGCTTTTCCTTGCTAATATTTCCGGCCACGTATGCCAAGGTGGTGTCGGCATCACTAAACACATCCGCGACACTGTAGGGATTTCTGTAAAACATATTTGAGTAAACATGCAGCTTGCCACAATTGTGGTCTTCGTCAACGCTGGTCCTGTGTCGAAACCACTCGTCTGGGGGTGCCGGTCTGCACGGCGGCAATAGACTCGGTTCAATGCCATCTAGAAATGCCTTCTTGTACCTCGCGTTAAGATGCAGATCCAGCCACTCTCCTAACGCTTTCATGTCGCTTTTGTTTCCGTTTGACATTCCTAACACATTGTGCCGTACACAAGAAGCACTCGACTGCGGATCCCCACGTCGTCCTCCCCCGTCGAACTCACGGAGGGGACTCGTAAATTGATACAGTACCTCAAGAAGCCGGGCTCGCAGGACGGCGGGGGTGAACCCCTTCATAACGTCCGCGAGGAGTTTATTCACCAAAACATATTCAGGATCATCTTCCTCCATTTGAATTGGTACGGGATCCATTTCCGGTCGATACAACGATAACAACCCCTCACCACGATACTGAACCCTAAATAGGATATCCCTGGCCGCAATCACACGCGGATCGCTGTGACCAACGGTACACAACCACGTAATGGGTGATGCTACCACTATCTTCTTGTCAACAGTTTCTGTTGGGTGTTTCACCCAGTCCGTCCACTCCGGTGTCCCCTCAAACGGGAACTCGCCAGCGACTTCATCGGCATCTGGTCGAGATACGCGGCCGACGATAAGCGTACGCGCACCTCGAACAGCACCGCGAACCTTCGGGTCGGTTACTTGACTCAAATTTTGGTAGGCAAACGTAAAGCCGACCCCAAACTTTCGTCCCTGGGTGAGCATCTTCCCTGTAGTAGTGGTAGCAAACCGTTCGTATTCGTCAATATAGAGATGGACCCGGTCTGGCTTTACCCCAGCCTTATGACGGGCGAAGACTCCTCTCGCAAACACACATAGCACCATTGCCCCAATGAGGTCAAACCATTCGTCATCGACGTCTTGCGAAGACGACAAACTAAAGATCAAGAGCTTGTTGCCGTACAAGATCTCCTCAAACGGAACCGTCGTTTCAGGACTGCCAGCCATCTGGCTTATAGTCTCATCCGCAAATAAGCGATCAAGTCGGTTACCAACCGCTTCGATATGCTGCATCTGCTCGGGCGTGCGGAGCTGATCGTACTGAATCCACCGCTCATTCAAAGCGTGCCGCACCGCAGTATCTGCAATATTCCTAAGGCAAGATCGGCGGAACTCATCAGAAATAAGCACTCTCGGCACGTCCGGCAACGTTAAGCCGTTTGGGATAACGGTCCGCGCGGCTAAATCGATATATTTTTCTAGTCGCGGTACGAACTGGTCCGCTTGTTTATACAGTGTTTTGAGCGTTGCAATGACACTGTTGACGGCGCCAGTAACTTGTCGATGATTACTTGGATCGGAACAAGTAAGGAGATTTAACCCAAAAACAGGATTACAAGAAGGATCGAGGTGGATAATTCGTTGCGCATCTTTAGCCGACGCAGAACCAATCACCTGATGAGCGAGATCACCATGTGGATCAATGACCATCGCTGGTGTTCCGGCTCGCAAGTCCGCTGATATTAAATTGCTCAGCAGCGTAGACTTACCGGCGCCCGTATTAGCAACAATCGCCGTATGTAAAACCCGCGCTTTGTATGGCAACGCTACAGGCTTGCCAGTTTTCCGATCAGCGCCAATTACCACATCCCGGCTGACCGTCTCCGTGGTCTTAGCCGTCGGAAGCGCACTCTCCAGAAGTTGTGGCTCAACCTTCAGTGGAAGGGGCTCCACCCTCACGAACTCTTCAAGACAAGCATCGCTTCCAAAAGCGATAGACGGTACTGTCTCGCGATCGTTACTCACAGTGAACGTTCTGCCGTTTGCGTCAAGTGTCCAGCGCTCGCCATCAGGTCTAGTCCACGAACAACTAAGAGGACCGTATGCGTCAGAAGTCCATCGATCGCCGTTTACTGTCATCCCTAGCTCAATATCCGGAAGTCGGCTTAGGGCGAACAAGCTTTCAGCCAAGTCGCGGAAGTCTTCGTTGCTCATCCGTGCCCACCTCAAGACGCGTGCGTAGCCGCTCGGCCAAGCGAGCAAAGACCTGCGCTTGTCTATGTCCACCGGCCGCTCGCTGTCCTCCACCGAGGTTAGTACCTGACGCAGACAGCCAGATGTTTATTACCGAGAGTGATGGACGATCAACCCGTACCACTGGCCAACGCCTCCCAAGGTGGACATGACTTCGTCAGGCCGCAAGCGATCGCCGGCGAACTCCTCTTGCAGGACGTCCACCGCAAGCTCGGCTAAGGGTCTGACGCGCGCAAGACGTTCGGAGGCAGAGGGAGTCAGGCCGAGGGGCAGCGGGAGCTGCCCCACTGCAGAGATCTCCGTGAGTACATCACGGGCATGCACAAGCCTCACTAGGAGCGCGTGAGCGACCGGATCAGCGTCAGCAGCACCGCGCGGTAACCCTTGCCGCTCAGCCTCATCAGCAACTGCAGTCAAGTGCTCCGGGTCGCGACGCTCGCCTGGGTGGTCAATAAGAGCCCACCACCGAAATGCTTCGTATGGTCGTCGCTCGCGATCAGGCCACGGCACAGCAGGAGGTACTTCACTATGGTTCCGGGTCCATGCGCCTGTGGCAGATACAGTGTCGGGAAAGTCCCCGCCCTCCTTGTATTCGACTCGTACGCCATACTGTTGCGCAACAAACCCTAACGATCGTTTTAACGTAGACACGACGTTGTAGCTGTCAGGAAATCCATCCTCAAGGATCCGTCTGCATGCTCTGTGCAACACTGCCACCTGGCAATCCCGCTTCCATCGAGGTGAGCCCTCCGGAGCAACGGGATCGTCTGCCGTGCGTCTTGCATGGCTACGCCGTTCCTGAGTCAATCTGAGATCACGAAGGATACCGACGTACCCACGAACGCCCTCATACGCACTCATCGTTTCCTTCGGAATCCGCATCTCCCATGCCATCATGGCGATTTGAAAATCGCGTCTTCCTTCTTGTTCATACGCTTCACCACTCGGAAGACCCTCTTTCAGATGTTGTGGTATTTCTGATCCTTCCTCCCCCATAGTCTTAAGAATGTTTATATCAATACACACACCGTCTTGACAATAGGCAATTCGCGTTCATATAATTGTTGCTGTTCGTTATGACTGAGTGCTACTTCCCTATGAACGAATTTGATCGCGCCGCAGTGAGTGACACGCTGCAAACAGAAGCAGCAACAACCCATGACGTTGCCCACGGCGATGGCCACCGCCTTGCGGTTGGTGACGGCAAAGCTGTTCTTGAGATCTATCCTGACGCCGCCGTTGCGAGAGTCACTACAGCCAATGCGCGGGTGGAGATCTACCGCGTACCTGGCTACAGCCTGAACCAACAGGTTAGGCGCGTGGTCTTTGACCAAGGACCTGATGATCAACGCACTCGCCTACTCGTCCACCGTGACGGCATGGTGTCCTTCCATCCCATCCCACACACCCCAGAACCTCGCCAGACCGCCGAAGCGCCGCAAGACGATGCAGTGGCCGCAATGCTCACACTGCAACCCGCAGAACTCGCTACAGCGCCTCACGAGCAATCCTCAGCATCTTCCGAAGGTGCTGAACAAGAAGAGGTGCAGCTTCAAGGCCGGCTCGGTCGAGATCCATGGTTTGACGCCGACGGAGACGAGCTGATCGGTGGGTTTCCGTTGGCGGTACACGATGCACGAGGACGCCCTACCTGGCATCGAGTTGTCGTCTTTGGAGATGTCGCAGCGACACTGCAAGAAGCCCACATTCGCCGGCAAATCCGTACCGGCCGTACGGTGGAAGTAAGTGGTCAGCACGTCGTTCGCAAGGAAGAGACCACAGAGGGCCGAAGTCGCACGAGCCGCGAGTTCCACGCCACCAGCGTCACCAGGCTCACCGTGAGCAGGGAGCGACCCGATCCATCACAGTAATAGAGGTACCGAGCCAGAACTGGGACGCGTGTGCCGAAGGCCGCGCGGAGCGAAGCGGAGCGCGGCCTGGCGCATCGGGCTTTGACAGCAACACAGGTAACGGGATCCCGCACCGCTGTTTAAGCTCTTGCTGCTTCCCCCGAGTTCATGTCAGGGGAAGCCGTAAGCGCTCAACGCTTAGCCTGTTCTTGTTCGAGCTCGTGCATGCTCTTGCCCTTGTACAGTTCGGGCTTCTGCCACGGCTGCTCTTTCGCTGGGCGCCCAGTGACTTGCGCTACCAGCTCCTCGATCATGCTCCTCAGCCACCCCTTGGGCGGCGTCAGATCGATCGGCCGACCCTTCCCTTTCGGGTCTTCGGGTGCTTTCACATAGTCTCCTACGTGATAGCTGCGCTCTACATGAAGGATGAGTGCCTCCATCATGTGGTTGGTCGCCTCAATTTGGTCCTTGCCGGGAACCTCGTAGACCCGAATGATTTTGTACGTTGCCATGGTGTATCACCTCCTTCCTGCCGCTCGTTTGCGACAGGATTGGAACAACACATGGTGCGCTGGTGGGTCAAGACCGAACCGGATACCGGTTCGCCGCCGCAGCGGGCCGAAGCGTTGCGAAGGAGTCTTGACGCAGCTGCGGAAGCCATGTGACACACTGAGAGAGCAAACGAGCGGCAGGACCGGATCCACCCCGAATGTCAACCAAGATTCTGCGCGCAGCGCTCTCATAGCGTGCTTGCGAAGCAAGCACACCGCAGTCGCACAACTCCCTGCATCGACTCTTTGGCCGTGAGGCTCTCTGTGCGTTAGCACTCTCATTTGCCGGGCGGCGGAAGGAAGGTCTGGAAGGAATGCCGACGCCTGGCTCCCGCGCTTTGGGCGCTACCCCTGTGGGCGAGTGGCCTCTGCTTTGCCCCGCTCCCCCGGACAGCTAACCAACGATCAACCAACTTACTCATACCTACCCAACCATCAGGAGAAGTACAGCGTGCGGGGCAGAGGAGAGGACACGAGGTCGGCCGCAGGATGCGGCACATCCAGGACTCGCAGAGACCGGTGCGGCCGACCTCGTGTCCGCAGGGCACTCGCCCACTTTGCGCAGGTAGCGCCGTCTTCCTTCCAGCTCAGATTCCACCCGAACGGTGGCTCCGTGTGCCTCCACACTCTGACGGTTGGTCTACCGGCCTGAACCGGTACGGCTCCCGCAGACCGCTCCCTGGGTACACCTGGTGATCGAACAACGCCCAGGACGACGAACAACCCTGGTGCTCGATCACCTCTCGTATTCGTCGTCACGACAAGCCCCTCCCCCCTCAACCCCCAGGGGCTCGTTTTTGCGATTGCCTGCTCTCTTGTTCTCTCGTTTCCTTCCCTTCGCTTTCTTCCCGACGCAAGCGTCCGGAAAAAAATTTTGTTGACAAGTCCAAGGACGGGATGGGTCTCTCATACTCTCCGCGTGTCTCAGCGGTAGCCTTATAGTCAACTGCTTCGGTCAGTCACTCGGTCACGTCGATCACAGGTAGGCTAGTCCGTTTTTATGAGCAAACCCTTTGTGGGAAAACGGCGGCTGTCTCGTCTGCTCGATAGAACATATCTAAGCACTTTAGAATGAATCTGTATACACGTAGTAGTGTCTAAGTGTGATAGTGTATAAGTGTATAAGTGTATGAGTGTCATGGTGTTATGGTGTCATAGTGTGGTAGTGTCATGGTGTAATGGTGTCGTAGTGTGATGGTTGAGTAGTGTGATAGTGTACGAGTGTAGTAGCGTGATAGTGTTGCAAGGTTTGAGTTATTTCTTGGAAGTCTTTTCAGAGATATAGCGGTCCAAAGCTTCCCTGAGCATTGAAGCCATCGTCACGTTGTTTCCAGCTAACCGCTCTTCTAATGAAACCCGCGTTAGATACTCAATCTGGTCTTCAAAGTAATCAAACGTTCGCCGAACGTATCGCCGCGTTGACTTTGCCGCAGCTTGTTTTGCTTGTTGGCCATTATTTGGTTCAGCATGCTGCACGGCTGGTGCTTGTGGCTGCTGCCGTGGCTTTTCGATGGTCGGCATACCCTCAAGAGGACTCTGTAATTGCCGCCCAGCAGCATCCGGATCAAAATCATGCACTCGTGGTGTCTTCATAAGTATTAGCTTGCCGGTACTTGGCCATCATTATATTTAATCAACCAGTCAGCAAAGACGTCATAGGAAATAGCGCCACTGTGCTTCGGTTCAAGCAGCGCCATCGGTGTTTTCGCGTCGTAGGACCGGGAAAACACGGTCGAATGGGGTATCTTCACACTTAAGATATTGTCACGCCAAATTTTCCGAGCATTTGAGACAATAGCAGGCGAGTGCGCAGTGGTTGCCCGATACATGGTAAAAAGGATACGAAGTTCTTGGTGACTGAGCGAGAACTTATTCCACATGATCCGTTGCACATGACTGATAAGGTCAGCAACACCATCAACCGCCATGCGTTCAGCAGATGCAGGGATGATGATAAGATCTGCTGCCGCTAAGCCGTTGAAGGCCAGCATTGCCTTCCCAGGCGGCGTATCGATGAGAATAAAATCGTAGGTCGGCTTCAACGGGGTGAGAAACTCCGCTAATTTTAGCTCATCGCCAGGTTCAAGCGCCTCCTCGATGGCCGCGAGCAACCCGTTTGATGTCAGCATATCAACGCCAAACTTCGTGCGCTTTATCGCTAAGGCTGCAGGCTTTGCACCCATGTACACGTCATATAAACTTGGCGCTTGTTCGGGATCGAGGTCTAAGTAGCGTGTTGCGCTCGCTTGCTGATCGAGGTCAACAAGGAGGACCTTCTTGCCCTTACGCGCAAGGGCAACTGCCGTATTGACACTGCTCGTGGTTTTACCAGTTCCGCCTTTAAAGATCGAAAAGCTAATGACTCTCATACTGCTCTTGTTGCTTCACAAGCTCCTCATACGCGCTAATCGGGATACGCCACTGCTGTTTCCCCTGAAGACGAACGGCGCGAGGGATGAGCCCTTTGTGCAACCAACGAGAAACTGTTGCACGGTCAACGTTGAGCAATTTCGCAACTTCAGAAGCATTGAGAAAGGCTTTCATACTAAGCTAACTATTAGCTTAACGGTTTTGTTGCTCATTTGTCAAGAGGCATAGTGTTGCATTTGTTGCATGTAATGCGTCGAGAGTACTTTGCTGGTGTACTTCTTCCGCAGCGAGGTCGTTTGGTACGCAGTCGTGGAATCAGTGCGGGCTAGGCGGATATTGGTCCAGGTATCTCGCTCCCATCGTCCCGAGCAATGCTTCGTACGTCACGCTCTTGGAGGCGATGGACCTCCTGCTTGTCTGCGTCCTCAAAGATGATCCACGAACCATCAGCACGGTACCGTTCAGCACTTATGGTCTCTTCATGACCGTTGTTGTGGGTAATCTTAAGTCGTTTCACTGCTGCTACCCCCCAGTAGTCAGTGAGCACACTGCGTAGTCAACCGGCGAGTCTCTACCGTGGCTTCCGCCGGTGTCAAGCGACCAGTGCAACGGTTAGCATGATGTTTACACGGAACCGAAAACCCGTTCAGTAGTTCCGAAGCCTTCCCTGAAGCGCTGCTTATAGTTGCATATATGCACTCAAAGCAGTGGGTTATACACGCCAAACTGGCTCAAGTCGCTGCGAATCGAACCTATTACGTCCCTGCACTCCCGGATGCACGATGATCCGCTCAAAAAGGGCCGCTATCACTGCTCGCCGACGATCAATAGAAAACCCTTTCCACATCTCGCCAAACGGCACAGAATCGCCGTACAGACCCTCAAGTGCCGCAATCTGGCTGTTACTACTCAGACGTTTCCGAGCGGCCTCTAGGCGGCCTTCAAGCAACTCACGTGCATAGAGCCATTCTTTGCGCGTGATCAGACCAGTCGCGTAGTCTCCAGCGAGCTCTTCAAGCTTCTTCTCATCAGCGGCTATCTGCTCCAGCGCTGACTCGTCACCTGAGTTTCGGCCGTTCGCTTGGAGTATCTCCGCAAGCTTCGGTGACTGCAACACCATCTTCACCATGTCCGTCACGCAGTCATCGGTAGGAGAAGCAACAATAAAAATCTTGCCACACCGGTTGCTGCCAGGCTCTTTCTTACACAAGTACCGTAGCCGACCATCGCCCGTTGGCCGACCACACAGAGATCCGCGACAATAGGCACATCGCAAGATCCCACTCAGCAGGTACCGTCTCGCGCGAGCAGCCAGTGAGTTCCGCTCAGGATTCAAAAGCAGCGCGCGAACCCTTGCGGTCTCCTCCTTCGTAATGATCGCCGGCCACACTGCATCTGCCACAATCTCTCTGATCAAGTGTCGTTTCGTTTGGGTGAGTGACCGTGGTTGATGATCTCGTTGCCCTGAAATTCTGCCCGAGGCAAGCACCCGCTTGAGCGTCTGGGTTGACCATTCTCCTCCAGCAGACGTGACAATTCCCCGACTATTGAGGTCGCGTGTTAGGCTTCGTAGCGCTTCACCCGCAAGCAAACGCCGCACGCATTCCCTGATGACTTCAGCTTCATTTTCACGCACCGTGATGCGATCTTCTTCGTAACCAAAGGGTCGACCTCCACCAGACGGCTTGCCCGTCTGTGCCAACTCCAAGGCCTTGCGACGGCTCCGCTCTGCCTTGTGTTCGCTCTCATAGCGAGCCCAAGCTCCAAGCGTTCGCGCAACGGCTCGCCCTGCTGGTGTCGAGAGATCAACTGGCCCAGCCTTCACCGTCTCGACACCAACCCTGGCGTTCTCGCAGATGTCGATGAACTCTTCAAGCTCACGGGGCGAGCGGTGAAGCCGATCAGTGTGCCAAGCAAGCACTGCATCGATGAGACCTGAACGGAGATCATCAAGCATCCTGCGGTACTCAGGACGAGTCTTCCCTGAGAACGCCGATAGGTCGTTGTCCACGTACAGACCAGCGACTACCCAGCCCAGCCTCGTAGCCCGTTCACGACAGTCTGCTTCTTGACGCGCGACCCCTAGCAGTGCTCCTTCCCGGTCGTCACTGATCCGGCAGTAGATCGCAGCTCGGCGCATGGACTTCAAGGTACACAACTAAACGCCAGGGCAGGCAGGCATCCCGGACCCGGTGGTCGCATAGTGCGGAGGCGACCTCGGCAATGACGCTGTCACTTAACACCAGCTCCCCTGCGGCAGCTGCTTCGTGCAATTGCCTTAACCGCGCAAGTCGCTGCTTTACCGTCCGAGCGCTCATCGGATGTTCAGCGTCGGCCGCGTCCAGCAGCGCAACACGACGTCGCAATGCTTCGGGGTCGTGTGTGGCGAGCAAATCGACCATTTCCTGTCGGCTACTAAACGTCACGGCACCAGCCGCAACTGTAGCGGCCGCTAACGGGCTACTTGCGGGATCAGCCACCGTTCCAGCGCAGAGCGAATCGTCATAACAGCGCCATGGCGCTCCACGCTTTACCTCGGTGGTCCACGCGGCGAGCATCACCGGCAACCCCGCGCGATCGAGCGCGCGAGCAAGTGCAGCCACCAGCCCGCGATGCGGCACATCATCGTCGCCACTGTTGGCACTGACGTTGCCCCCGATAACGACCAGAGCGATACCACTGGGCCGGGACCTCGTGATCGGCCGCAGCAGCTGCTCGGCCAGTTGCGGCGCCTGATCGGGCGGGACCACATCGGCGCGCAAGGTCAGCCCCAAGCTTCTTCCATGCAGTGCCAAGACCACCACTGAATTGTGCGGATGAAAACCGAGTAGATGTGGAACGGCGGCGATCAACTCGGACGGATCGGAAAGCCGGATAGTCCCGGCGGTAGGTGCGCTCATGCCATGACAAGGTCCTCTTGCGCCACCACCTGGTACAGCTACGCACTTGCTGGCTGTGGACTACGGGGGCAATGTGGACCAACTCGCCACCAGTCCCGCCCATTGGGGCCGAATGTCAGCGCAGTGCGTTAGTGTGCCCGCCGCGCTCTTGTGATCCATGAATGCGGTCGTCGGCAGACATAGGTCACCGCTGGAGGCAGGTTCCACCAGACCGTGCGCGTGGTCAGCACCTCGTCGAAAACCTCCCCCAGCAACGCGCGGAATTGCCGTGCCCAGGGCATCGAGAGGCCGTGTACATACGCGAAGGTCGTAAAGCAACCACCGGATGACAGAGACCTTGCCGTTGCTTCAACAATCGCTCGTTGGGCGTCCGGGCTGATCAACGACCAGGGCAGCCCACTGATCACCACATCCACCGCCGAGATGTGCTGGGCGACGAGCAAACACTCCAGGTCGATGGCGTCGCCCACCAGCACATCGACCTGAGGATGCGCTATGCGCAGGTACTCAGCCAGTTTGGGATCAATCTCAACGGCCACATGGCGCCCGCGGCTACCAAGCCGGCACTCGATTGCGGTGGTGACCGAACCGGTGCCGGGCCCGAGCTCTACCACGACCGGCTTGCCGGCCCGAGGTACCACCGCGGCCAGCCGGGCCGCCAACTGGGAGGAGCTTGGTACCACTGCGCCCACCGTAACCGGGCTGCGTACGACAGCAGCGAGAAATGCGACGACATGTCGCGACAGCAGCGGCATGCTGCCAGATCCTGCCCGCCGGGCGGTCACGTTGTGAAATCGATCTTCTACCCATTGGACGTTCAGGAGCTGGCATGAACACTCTGGCGAACTACTTACACACATCGAACTTCCGCGCTGCTACGCACACTGCGTAGCCCGCCACCGCGTCGTCACCCAGTTCGGCAACAGAGCAATGAAACCGGCATGCCTGGACGTGCGGGATGATGCAGCCAGGGTGCGGCGTTGCAGTTGAGGTGAATACCGAGCTATATCAGGTCGAGCAGCGGCCGAGCGGGGTGGGCATGGTGTTGGTGCACGCCTTGACTGGGTTCGTGGATGCTGGCCAGGCTGGGCACTTGGCCGTGGCTCATCTGTTGGCGCATCTTGAACATCGGGTCATCGCCACATTCGACATCGACCAGCTGCTGGATTATCGCTCCCGGCGCCCGATGATGATTTTTGATGAAGACCGGTGGGCGGGTTATGAGCGGCCGGAGTTGGTGCTTTACGAGGTAGTGGATTGCTCGGGAACTAAGTTCTTGCTCCTTACCGGGCCAGAGCCGGATCTGCAATGGGAACGCTTCGCGGCTGCTGTGAGCGAGTTGGTAGACGAATTCGGGGTATCGCTGACAGTGGGTCTGGGTGCGGTGCCGATGGCCGTTCCCCACACACGCCCGATAATGGTCACCGCGCATGCGACGCGCCGGGAATTGATCTCCGGCTATCAGCGATGGTTCAATACGATGCAGATCCCGGGCCACGCCGGAGCGCTAGTGGAGCTGCGGTTGGGTGAGCTCGGCCACGACGCGCTGGGTTTCGTGGTGCATGTGCCGCACTACCTCGCGCGTATGGAGTACCCGGAATCGGCCCGTGGGCTGCTGGAGCACCTGGCTCGCAGCAGCGGGCTCGACTTGCCTGTGGACGCCCTACTCCCTGCCGCGCAGCGAGTGCTGGAGGAGGTTAACGAGCAGCTGTCTCGCTCCCCGCAAAGCATGTCTGTGGTCACCAGCCTTGAGGAGCAATTCGACGCCGTCATGAGCGAGGCCCAGCGACGTCCGATGCTGTCCGCCGATTCGGAACAGCTACCGACCGGTGACGAAATTGCCGCGGAACTGGAGCAGTTCCTCGCCGAGCAGGACGGCTCTGCCGAGAACTGACGTTTGCCGTAGGTCAAATCCCGGTCCGCTTCCGGAAGGTGGCCGAAGGCTACCGCGCGCACGACCTTGCCCGGCAAGCAGTCAGCGGAAAACGCCGTCTGTCACGTGTCAGCCGTATCGACGCGATGGCTGGGAGAGACGCACAGTGATCTCCCATCACAGCATTGAACGCGTCGGCGCGCGGCTCTGGCTAGCCATAGCTGGAACGGGAGTGAGATGCTCGGCGGGTGCCGTTACTCGGCCCGCTTGCCATCGCGTCCGCTGCGGCGTGGGCCTACCTGATTACCGGGCATGGTGACTTCTGGCGCACCTCGACTCGCCTGTCTCGCAAACCACCGGCTCCTGACCGTTGGCCCAGCGTTGGCGTCGTGATCCCAGCGCGGGACGAGGGTGCGGTCCTTCCTGAGACGCTACCCACACTGCTCGGGCAAGACTATCCGGGTGAACTGGCCGTGTGGCTGGTCGATGACGCAAGCACTGACGGCACCGCGTCAGTGGCGCAGGCTATGACCCAGCGGAGCGCGAGCCGGGCGTCGCTGATCGTGCTCGCAGCCCCACCCCCGCCGTCAGGCTGGACCGGCAAGCTCAACGCCCTCCAGTGCGGCGTGGCTGCTGCCGAAGCCGCTGGCGTTGAATTGCTCCTGTTCACCGACGCCGATATCGCCCACCACCGCTCCTCGGTGCGTTGCCTCGTCGCCACAGCGTTAGCCGATGATCGCGACATGGTGTCACTGATGGCACTCCTGCGCACCCAGACCGGTTGGGAGCGCGCCCTTGTGCCGGCGTTCGTCTATTTCTTCGCTCAGCTATATCCGTTCCCGCGGGTTGCGCGAAGTGGCGGCTGGACCGCCGCCGCCGCCGGGGGCTGCATCCTGCTGCGCCGCGCGGCACTGGCACGCGCCGGCGGTCTTTCCCGCATCCGCGGCGCTCTCATCGACGACATCGCCCTAGGCCGGTTGCTCAAGCGTTCAGGCGCTCGAACATGGCTGGGCTTCACCAGCGATCCTCCCGAGGTCCGCAGTGTCCGGCCCTATCCACGCGTTACCGACCTCTGGACGATGGTCACCCGCACCGCATACACCCAGCTGCAGCAGTCACCCGTGTTGCTCGCTGGCACAATCGCCACCCTCGGATTGCTCTATGTGGTCCCGCCCCTAGCTGCACTTACCGGATTCGTCCAGCGCTCAGGTGTGCCTGCCGTAGCCGGAGCCGGGGCGTGGACGGCGATGGCCATCACACAAGCTCCGGTGTTGCGGCTCTACGGCCTCTCGCCGCTGCGTGGACTTGCACTACCGGCTGTCGCGATGCTGTATGCCGCCATGACGGTGGACTCGGCGCGCCGCCATGCCACCGGCCGGGGCGGTGCGTGGAAAGGGCGGTTCACCCACTCCGAACAACCACAGCAGGTGGCCAGTCCCTAAATCAGTAATGAGTGCAAAACTTCACTCGACCAGTTCTGTACAGGGTGACGACAAACTCCGCCACCCTGTACGCCATTATTGAATGATCGAACTGGATACCGACCGGCCCCGGTACTGGTGCAAAACACCTATTCAAGACCTGCGGTATTCGCCGGTCGAGCGGCGACGACGTCGTGCCAGTCGCGGGCGGCGAGCTGGGACCAGCGAGCGGCGGTGACGTGGTGCAGGCCGACAAGATCAGCCAGGACGGCAGATGGGAGTTGTGCGGCGAGAGCTATTAGGGCCGCATTGCGAGCTGGCCTGGTGTGTAGTCCGAAGCGAGTGAGCTTGACTCCAAGACCCTCGGCGCTTAGCGGTCGGCCAGGGACGAGACCGATGAAGAGCCATGGCCGCGTGTCCGGTCTAGGTGAGTAGCGGGAGCGTCCGGACCGAGCCTGGCCGAGATCGCTCAGCATCTGAGCCAGCTTGGGAGGCAGCAGCAGGCGGTGGTCGCCGACGACGAGGTGGGAGCGCCCGTCGTCATGCTGCTCGAGGTGGTCTGTGGTGAGGCTGCGGCCGCGGATGAGTGGTAGGCCGTAGAGCAGGATCAGGGCTGCCGCGGCGCGGGTGTCCAGCGGCGCTGCTGTGTCGTGCAAGCTGCGCTCGAGCAGCTGCCAGCGGTCCCGTTCGTCGAGTATCGCTTCGGGCTGGGACCGCGCCGGGAACGGTACTCGCAGCTCCTTCGTGAGGCGGTGAGATCGAGCCCAGGCCAGGAAGGAACGGACCGCGCGGGCGCGGGTGGTGCCCTCGGTGAGCCAGCGGTCGACGGTTGCCTGATCGACATCGGCGAGGTCGAGTTGCAAGGTGTCGAGCCAGGCGAGGAACTCGAGGGCGACGCGGATCTTCGTGCGGACGTGGTAGCTGGCCTTGGTTTCGTAGCTGCGTCGAGCCGCGACTCGGCGGGCGCGCGTATACGAACCAGTGAGCGAACGGGCGGATCAAGCGGACGTGGTGGTCTGGTTGGTCGACGAGGAAGGTCTCGAGCCAGGACGGGACGCGTTCGAGGTCGTCGTTGCGGGCGGGCAGGACGCCGGCCTCGATGAGCAGCGAGCGCAGGAACATCTCGGCCCGGTTCTGGGGCAGCGTGTCGAGGTAGTCGTGAGTGACAGCCTTCTCGCGGCGCGCGAGTTCTCGCAGTAGTCGCGCGGCGCCACTGCGCATGAGCCAGCCGATCTGTCCGTTCGGGTGCTCGGCAGTGAGCAGTAGCTTCCGAACTGGCTGGAGCTGCGGGCTGGGTGTGCCGTTGGAGCCGGCGAGCAGGTGGTCGATGCGGTCGGTGAGCACGCATCGAGCGCACTTGTCGCCGGAGTAGTGGCGGCCCGGGCGGTTACAGGTGCGACAGCGTGGGTCGAGCGTGCTGCCGGCGCAAGGCCCGCAGACGGGGCCGCGGTCATCGCGTCCGATCAAGACGCGCATCTCTCGACAGCCCGCGCAGTGGCCAGGGTGATCGTGCAGCGCGATGTGGCAGCTGTTGCAGACCGGTCCGAGCGGGAGAAGCGCGTGGACTGGACGGGGGCGGCTGCAGCGCGCGCAGGTCCGTGGGATGCGGGGCGTACAGCTCTTGCAGCTCCACTCGCCGGTGTCGTCGCGATGCCCAGGACGGTCACGGCCGCACTGGCTGCAGGTGGCAGTGGCCCTGGCGGGATTGCAGCTTTCGCAGAGGTCGGGCTCGCCGTTCCTGCCGCGGCGGGACACGATCCGAACCCGGTTGCAGCGTCCGCAGCGCGCGCGGGGCCGGTGATCGCGGCGGTAGCAGTTGACGCAGAGGGGCCCGTCGCCGCTGACGAAGACGACTCGGCTGATCCGTTCGCAGCCGGCGTAGGGGCGCTGGGGCGGGGTCCAACAGCGGGAATAGAGGGCGCCACCGTCGCCGAGACGGGCGACGACGGGCCTGTCGCGCTCGCATCGGGCGCAGGCCTCGACTCGGGCAGGATCATTGCGGTAGCAGGAGTAGCAGATCCGACCTTCAGGCCGGCGAGCAGCAATACGAGTGTTCGCTCGCCCGCAGCGCGCGCAATCATCGAAGTAGCTCTTGGCCCTGCAGGCCTGACAAATCCGGCCACTGGCGCCGATCCGTGGAAGGTCAGCGGTCTGCTTGCCGCAGCCGACACATCGGGGCAGCACGACCGGATCACCAGCGACGGCGAGCAGACCAAGCAGCCGTCAGCGAGCTCGCGTAGCCCGATTCCGCCAGTGGCTCGTGCGGCGGCCAAGATCTCGTCGAGTTCTCGCTCGTCGAGGTCGGCGATCGAGGACTCGAGCGCCGTTCGGATCACAGTCTGTCGCTGCTGGGTCTGCTCTCGGCGCCAGGTCTCCCGGGTCTTCCGCGAGGTCACGACTGGTGGGGGCGACGGATGGTGGTGCGTCGAACTTCTGGAGCGGGCCGGGGCGCGATGTCGGTGCCGGTCTTGCGGACCGTGGCGCTGACGATGGTGACCTCGATGAGGTCGTTGGGGCTGCAGTCGAGGATGTCGCAGAGCGCGGCGAGGGTGTCCATCGAGAGGCGCTGCGGGGGCTGGGTGACCAGCCGATAGACCTGTTCGCGGGAGAGTTCGATGCCGCGCTCGGCCAGTAGCGGCACCAGGTCCGAGGTCTGGAACAGGTCGCGCTCGGCCATGCGTCGGCGCAGGTGCCACTGAACGCCCATCTTCTTGATCATGATTCGGGCTCCCACAGGTCAAGGCCGGGCGCGGTCAGCGACCGCTGCAGCAGTCGGTTGCGGCAGTCGTCGGAGACCCCGGTGTAGATCGCCGTGGTGCTGGCGTAGGAGTGACCGACCTGCTCCTGGACGAAGCGCTCGGGATAGTCGAACTCGACCAGGTGCGTGACGTAAGAGTGCCGCAGCGAGTGCAGGTCGAGCTCAGGGTCGATGCCAGCCGCAGCGCGGGCGTGCTCGAAAGCCTCGTTGATCGACCGCAGCGACATCCGACCGCGGCGCTCGGTCACCCAGAACGCCCGATGCTCCCTCGGGACGAACATCGGCCGGACCTCGGTGAGGTAATGCTCGATCAGCTCGACGATCCAGTCGAACTCCGGAACCGTCAGGACAGTGCGACGCTTTGGAGCACTGCCGCGCGAGGATTTTCCGTGGCGAACGAACAGTCCGCCGACGCGGCCGAAGGCCTTGGCCTTCGGGTTGCTGCGTAGATCCACGAGGTCAAGGCCCCGGGCTTCCTGGCGACACAGCCCGAACGCGTAGACCGTCTTGAGCAGCACTGCGTCCCGTTGCGCGGCGGCGGCTCCCTTGCGTCGACGTTTCGCGGATCTCCTCGACGCGGCCGTCGGCGGCGTCGAACAGGGACTGGACCTCGTCGTAGCTCAACGGTCGCCGTGATGTGCGACCCTCGAACTCGACGTTGTGGACCACCGAGTTCCACTCGTGCAGCACCTGCTGCGGGGCAGCGCCGAACCGCTGCAGGCACTCGCCGGGCCAGCCGTAGCGGGCGTCAGTGACGTGGTCGCAGAACAGCCGCAGCGCGTTCTGGCAGCTGCGCGCGGTCGACATCGCCACCGAGATCGAGACCATGAACGCCTCGAGCTCGCCCGGTGTCCACTGCCAGGGGTACTGGTTGGAGAACCGGGCGAACCGGCGCACCACCTCAAGCCGGGGCTTGATCGTCGCGTCGGCCTGCAGGAAGCAGGATCGCTGCTGGCGTGACCACCCATCCAGCATCGCCTCAAACACCGCCGGCGCCGGGTCGAGATGCCGAACCCCAGCGGCCAACACCGAAGACGCCGTGCCAACCAGCGCCGTATCATGATCCACGGCGTTGTATCTAACACAACATCGATGCACCCGGTGTGGGCGCCCCCTGACTCGGCCGAACATTGCTGCCCGGCCGAGCCTGAAGCCCGCTGGGAAGCAGAACTACCCCTGCGACGAGCGCGGATCCCGACTACGCGGGTAGGTATTCCGCTCGCCGATCTCGCCGTTGAGGTTGTGGATGACGTGCTCCACGCCACGATCGATCGCCATGTCGCGACCCGTGGACTGAGCCTCAGCCTTGGTCGGAGCGCTGTTACTGGCGCGCTGACCGCCTTCAACCTCGTTGTACCAGCGGCCGTCGCGATGGACCATGTGGATGTCGCCTGCGGCCATGAAGGCCTTCCTTTCCTGCGCGTCGCGGGCAGCGACGCACTCGTCCCGTAGCCCGGCCGACCTGTTCGGCGGGGCCTGATACCCGCAAGGCTGACGCTGCCGGAGTACACAATAGGGGGTCGATCGCCCTCGCCCTGATGCGCGAACTCCGTCTGAGTGTTTACCGTGCGGGTCCCGGGACGGGGGTGTTAACGGCACCCCCGTCTCGGGCCCAGCTACTTCTCCTTGCGGACGCCCTTGAACGGCTCCTTCGCACCGTCCATGAAACGACCGGTGTCGCTGTCACGCTTTGTCCATTCGCCGTTGGGCGTCTGGGACTGTGTGCGACGGCGTACCGCGCCATGGCGATAGCCCTTTCCGCTGTTGTAGCCAACTTCCTCACCTCCCTTCACTCGCCCGGCCTGCCCTCAGGCCGGGAGCCCGACAGGTGGCGGGAGCCGGCAACAGCACCGGCCCCCGCCGATCCACTCGATGTTGCAATCACCGCAACATCGCCGTTTTCAACTGCATCCGCTCGTTGAGCCACAACCCTCGCAGACATAGCAGGATCCCGCAGGACGCATCTTCGTTCCGCAAGTCATACACAGTGGCGCGTCCGCAGCCTTGCCCAGTTGCAGTTCCACCAGCTCAGTGGAGCTGCCCACATACACCGGGGCGGGGCGGGCTTGCACCGGCGAAAGCGTGGTGGTCGACTCCACCGAGCCACGAAGGATTTCGATATCGATGCCGTTATCCCTGTCGACGCCATAGTCCGCAGCTACCTGCATGGTGCGTTCTTCGGCAGACAAAATGCCCAACTGTTCTCGCTTGTCCTTAGGCAAGTGATCTAGCGCCATGCGACGGAACAAGTAGTCGACGACGCTGGTCGCCATGCGCACATCCGGGTCGTCGGTCATCCCCGCTGGCTCAAATCGCATATTGACGAATTTTGAGACGTAGGTCTCCAGCGGCACTCCATATTGCAACGCTATCGAGATCGCTATCGAGAAGGCGTCCATCACACCGGCCAAGGTAGAACCCTGCTTAGACATTTTTATAAACAGCTCGCCGAGCCCACCATCCGGATACGACCCCGCTGTCAGGTAACCCTCTGCGCCACCTACGGTAAATGATACTGTCTCGCTAGGCCGCTTCTTGGGGAGTCGCTTGCGCACCGGTCTGGCGTCAGCCACTGCCTTATCGGTCCCACTTGCACCGAACTTACCGGTGGACAGCGGTTGACCCACCTTGCAATTGTCCCGGTAGATTGCCAGTGCCTTGAGCCCCATCTTCCATGCTTGAAGGTAGATTTCTTCGACATCGGCAACCGTAGCCTTCTCCGGCATGTTGACGGTCTTGCTAATCGCGCCTGAGATAAACGGTTGGACAGCCGCCATCATGCGCACATGACCCATAGGGGAAATGGCCCGCTCGCCCATCGCGCAATCAAAGACCTCATAATGTTCCGCCCGCAGCCCTGGGGCATCGATAACATGGCCATGCTCAGAGATGTATTCAACGATTGCTTCGGTTTGCTCCTGCTGATAACCCAAAGCGGTAAGTGCCTTGGGTACCGCCTGGTTGACGATTTGCATCGAGCCGCCACCGACCAACTTCTTGAACTTGACGAGCGAAAAGTCCGGCTCGATACCTGTCGTATCGCAGTCCATCATGAAACCAATAGTTCCAGTTGGCGCCAATACGCTCGCCTGAGCATTTCGCCAACCGTTTTTATCCCCGATTCGGATGCCGTCCTGCCATGCCTTCGTAGCAGCCTTCTGAACGGTCCGATCATTGTGGTGGTAGGTACGGATCAGATCGTTGGCGGCGGCATGCTTGCGCATGATCCGCTGATGTGCCTCGGCGTTGCGCGCATAGCCTTCATACGGCCCAACGATCCCGGCAAGTTCTGCGGAGCGCCGGTAGGCCGTACCTGTCATCAACGAAGTGATCGCCGCTGCTAGCGCACGTCCACCCTCCGAATCGTAGGCGTGCCCAGTGGCCATCAGCAATGCCCCGAGATTGGCGTAACCAATACCAAGTTGCCGAAACGCCCTCGTCGTCTCCGCGATCTTCTCCGTAGGGAAGTCCGCGAAACAGATCGAGATATCCATCGCCGTGATGACAAGCTCGACTGTCTTGACGAACAGCTCGGTGTCGAACGTGAGGTCGTCGCGAAGGAATTTCAACAGGTTGATCGATGCAAGGTTACAACTGGAGTTATCGAGATGCAGGTACTCACTGCATGGGTTCGACGCTGTAATACGGCCAGACTCGGGACAGGTATGCCAATCATTGATCGTGTCATCGTACTGCAAGCCTGGATCAGCGCATTCCCACGCCGCTTTGGTGATATCGCGGAATAGCTCCCTGGCCCGTACCGTCTCGATGACGTCGCCAGTCGTCCGAGCGCGTAGTCCGAATCCGCTATCAGTTTCCACCGCCCGCATGAACTCGTCAGAGACTCGGACTGAGTTGTTGGCATTCTGGTACTGGACCGAAGTAATATCTTTGCCGCCCAGGTCCATGTCGAAGCCGGCGTCCCGAAGTACCCGAATCTTACGTTCCTCGGAAGCCTTGGTCTGTACGAACTCGGCAATATCAGGATGATCGACATCGAGCACCACCATCTTGGCGGCCCGGCGAGTCGCACCACCTGATTTGATGGTGCCCGCCGACGCATCCGCACCCCGCATGAAGCTTACCGGACCGGATGCCGTACCACCCGAAGAGAGAAGTTCTTTTGACGAGCGGATACGAGAAAGATTCAGACCGGCCCCAGAGCCACCCTTAAAAATCAATCCTTCTTCACGGTACCAGTTGAGAATCGATTCCATAGTGTCATTGACAGAAAGGATGAAACACGCGGAGACTTGCTGCGGCGAATTGGTGCCGACGTTGAACCAGACAGGAGAGTTGAAGCTGAACACCTGGTGCAGCAACATCCAGGTCAGCTCTTCGGCGAAGATTTCCTTGTCGGTGTCGGTAGCAAAGTACCCATACTGCATGCCGGCGGCAGCATAGGTTGTCACCACCCGATCGATCAGCTGGCGAAGGCTCGACTCGCGGTGCTCACTCCCCACTGCACCGCGGAAGTACTTACTGGTGACGATGTTGACCGCATTGACCGACCAGAAGTCGGGAAATTCGACGCCGCGCTGCTCGAAGTTGACCGTGCCGTCCCGCCAGTTGGTCATCACCACATCCCGGCGCAGCCAGGTCACCTCGTCGTAGGGATGACGGTCCCCGGTGGTGTAGACCCGCTCGACCCGCAGCGCTCGCTTGGCTTGCCCGGCGCTCCACGATCCAGCGGCTCGCTCCTCGACGCCAGCCGGAGTACCGATGATGTCGGTCATCCCTCGTCCCTCTCTATCGCGGTGTGCATGCTTCCGGCCCAGGTCTCCCCGTCCGGAGCGGTCGGAATGCTGCGTCGTGCTTTTGGGAGCCGCTATGGGTCATTCAGGTCATGTGATGTCCGCCTTGCCGGGCTCGGAATTCCGGCCTGCGAGCTCGCGCAGGGCGCGGATCTCTTTTTCGAAGTCCTCGATCGATGAGAACGACCGGTACACGCTGGCGAAACGCAAGTAAGCCACCTCGTCAAGATCACGCAACGGCCCGAGGATGGCCAACCCGACTTCCTGGCTGGGCACCTCAGCGCTGCCCATGGAGCGGATCGTTTCTTCAACGCGGTGCCCAAGTTGTTGGAGCGCGTCTTCATCCACTGGTCGCCCCTGGAATGCCCGGCGCACTCCACGCACGACCTTGTCGCGGCTAAACGGCTCGGTGACCCCCGAACGCTTCACCACAGCAAGAACGAGCTCCTCTACCGTGGTGAATCGACGACCGCACGCCGGGCACAGCCGGCGCCTACGGATTGCC
Source organism: Actinomycetota bacterium (assembly GCA_021324675.1). GTDB lineage: Bacteria > Actinomycetota > Actinomycetes > Mycobacteriales > Pseudonocardiaceae. Next base: position 734 of record JAJPIR010000084.1, on the reverse strand, counting down.
TGCCGGTCCACCGCGTCACGTGAATCGACGACTCGTGAGTCCGCGTGCCGGCAGAACGGGCAGCGCATGCTCTTCCCTCCGCTTCATGCCAGCGAAGCCGGCCCCCACCCGGCTTCCGACACCCTCGACGACCGCGACAACAATACCAACTTGTAGGAAAACTACATCGATGTAACTACTATATGTTGTGGTAGCCAGCAAGTCGAGCCGCCACGGCGAGTAGCTGAGGCTCTTCACCGCGCGTCGACCCTACGGTCGGTTCGGGTACCTGCCGCCACCAGCCCCACACTTGAGCGCCTGCCCGCTAGCGTCCATCCGGCACCTGCAACTGCTGATCAGGCACCACCTCGGCATCCGCGAGACCATTCAGTTTCCTGATCCGGTCCACTACCGCCCGCTGATCTGCCTGTGGCGCTACTCGGGCTGCCACATCCCAGATGGTCTCCCCCGCCCCTACCCGCACCACTGCCGTGCGCTGAGGCAGGGCTGGATCCGCGCGCTGGCTCAACCAACCGAGTCCGATGATTACCATCAGCGTCACGGTGACGGCCGCCGCCAGCTTTCCCGCCCGGCCGGCTCGAGACACGGGGGTATGCGCCGGTACTGGCGCTGCCGCGGGAGGCCCTTGCAACGCTGAAGTGGTGGGCGGTAGGAGCACCGGCGGCGCAGGCGCAGGGAGTACTGGACATCGCCGAGTGCCCACGGCATCGCGGACCGGTGGGACGCCGCCAGCT
>JAJPIR010000032.1 GCA_021324675.1 Actinomycetota bacterium | reverse complement strand
CCCAGCTCGTCAAACTCGACCAGCTCCAGCGGATGCTCCCGGGTGATCGGGGTCAAGCGTTTTTCGTACATCACTATGTGAGCTGGGCTAATGCCGGTCGGACGCCGCGCATCCTGGCGTGATGGGGGATCGTCTGGCAGCCTCCCAATTGCTTGTACCGAGCCGCTTCGGAACCGGTGCAGGCCGCCCAATTCAGGGCCCGGCCTGTGATCACCTCGCTAGCGAGCTCGGTGTGGCGGTGGGATTTGAACCCACGGAGGGCGTGAACCCTCACGCGCTTTCGAGGTCTGTGATCCGGTGATCAGCGGTGACCGCCTCAGCAGTATGGGCAGGTCAACCGCCGGGTACGGTCACCCCCGGGTCATACTGATCGCGAGCGAATGCAACCACAAATGCAACCACCGCGGTCACGCCGGCCGGGACGCCAACGCCCATCGGTATGCAGACCGACTCGGGAGATATTGAGTTATGGCGCGCGCTTGGCGTGAATCGAGGTGTACTCGGCATGTCTGCTTAGCTCGTAGCCAGTGCGGAGATTGGTGATCACTGTCTATCTGTTACCGAACCTGGCCGGTGGGATGATCAAGGACGTTCGCTCCAACGGGCTGGGGTACGCGTTGACGCTAGGTCGCGATCGGGGTGTGTGTCCAGTAGGCCTTGACCACCGCGTACACGTCCGGTAGACGCTCCTGGCGGAGGAGTAGTCACGGGTCTTGATGCCCACGGATTAAAAGTTTGCTGTTCCGAGTGTCACGTAGTGCCGGATAATGACGGCAGTGCCGGTAAATGCACGTCAGCGGCCATTTTTGCTGGTTCCGAGTGTCGCGTAGTGCCGGGTAATGCCAGGGTCGCACAAAACCGCGGAGCCCGATATGAGCCCGGTGTTGGTCGCCAGCTTACTTCGTGCTGACAGCATAGAGGAGCCGGGTAACGAAATAATCTTCTAACCCTGTGGCTGTCATTCCATGCGGGACGGCACGATTCCAGCAGATGCGCCGTACGGGCATCAGGTCTCACGAAGGAGAGAAAGCTTGGCCAGCCGTAAGTGCGCGAATGGCCGCTGACTTGCGAAATGGCCCCACGGAAACGAGGTAGGACAGGGTGCTGAGGGTGTCCCAGCCGTCCCAAAGCCCGGACACAGCCACGTCAGCAACATCCGCCGCCGGGGACGGGCGCCGACTCGTCGTACCAGCGGTCGAATTATAGGATCTGAACCTACGGCCTCTTCGTCCCGAACTGCGGCAGGGCGGTCCATGGTGGTCATTTTCGCAGGTCGCCGGGAGGTAGCGGGCGTTGTAGGGCGGTGTTGGTCGGTGGCGTTGCTGTATTCCGCAGCTGTACAGCTGCGCGCTGGCCGCGCACGGTTGGGACTGGCCATAGACCGGGGAAATCTGACTAGGCGCGGGAACCGGCGGTGATGATGGCAGCGCTGGGGGTAGGGGTTGTGGTGCCCATAAGGACGGTTGGTCAGTGGCGGGGAGTCGGCACGACCGGGGGTGGAAGTTGCGCTGGGTGGCGATGGCAGCGTGAAGCTGACGACACCGCTGAACTCCGGAATACGGTGATCTTTTCGACAACCTGATCCAACTTTTTCCGGAATGCTGAGCTGGTCGACAAAGACGATGGGGGATGACGCAAGGATGACCTGTCCACCGCGGACAGTGATCGGTCAGCGTCGTCGGACTGCGCCAAAGAGAAGTTGGCAGATATTTTCTCTTGGTGTGGTGGTGAAGACCTGGTCACCTGAGCCGGTGTGTGCCAGCCCGGCCCGGTTACGACGGAAAACGACGCCGCCCCACTGCGGGTATGCCGTATTACGGCAGCGAGGCTACTACGGCCTGCCATCGCCGCATGGTAGAGCATGGTGAAGTGGGGCATCTGCTCTTGCAGCGATCGAACTTTGTTGATCTTCGTAGTAGTCCTAAGTACGAAGATTCTCTCGGTAGTTGTGTCGTAGTAGATCGGTGGCGCTCGTGGGTCGGTTGGGCGAGACGGCCATCAGGTGATCGCGATCCAGCGCCACGGCGGTCGTGGCGTATTTTGCCTGTCGATTAGCGCTCCCCTTGTCTGTCGGCTGGCTGATTCTTCGACCACGAACACCGGCCAGCAGGCCATGCCACGCTACCGGCCGCCGGAAGCTCAGATACCGCAGTCACACCGCCACGGTCAACGATCATGTCTAACATCCACCGTCGAGGCGCTGCTGGTCACCGCCGTGGATGAGCTATTCGGCACCCACAGGTGAGGCTGCGGACGAAGGGTGGTGGCGATCATGGGTGAGGGCGCAGACGGTGGCCCGGCTCGGGAGGTAGTAGGGGACTGATGCGTAGAGCGAAGACGTCGTTCGGCATGCTCAACCTCATGCGCCGCAGCCGCCGTGTTCGTCCGATCCTCCCGTCACCGGCTTTCGGTTCCCGCGGGAGGTGATCGTGCTGGCAGTGCGCTGGTATCTCCGTTATGGACTGTCCTATCGCGATGTCGAAGAGCTGCTGGCCGAGCGCGGAGTGAGGGTCGATCACGTCACGGTCTTTCGGTGGGTGCAACGCTTCACGCCGTTATTGATCGACGCGGCGCGACCCTGCCGACACAGCCTTGGTGACCGCTGGTTTGTGACGAAACATACGTCAAAGTCGCTGGACGATGGGTCTACCTGTACCGGGAGGCTAATTCACAAGCCTCTTGCGAACAGTGAGATCGAGTGAGTCTGACGATTCTTCGATCGGGGGGTCAGTTCACAATTTCTGCACAATCCGCCAATGGTGCGT
>JAJPIR010000071.1 GCA_021324675.1 Actinomycetota bacterium | reverse complement strand
TCCACACAGGGTGTCGGCAGCGGGATCGTCCGCACCGAGCCGCGCGTCTTGGTGGGGACTCGCTGCAAACTGGGTCCGACGCGCTGCAGGCTGCCCAGGACAGCAACGGTGCCGGCATCGAGGTCCGCATCGGTCCAGCGCAGCGCGAGGACTTCTCCTCGACGGATGCCCAGCATCACCAGCAGGACCCACAGCGCATGCAATCGATGCCGCTGCGCGTGGATCAGCAGCCGCTTGGACTCGTCCACCGAGTACGGCTCATGCTGCCCGGCATCGCGCACATTCGACTGGACCAGTTTGGCGACATTGCGGGAAATCAGTTCCTCACGGCAGGCTTGTTCCAGCGCGGCGCGCAGGGTGGCGTGTACGTATTGCACGGCCCGATCCGACATGATGCCGATACCCCGCGATAGCGGTTTGGCGCGCAGGGTCTCGATCATCTGCCGAACATCTCGTGCGGTGAGTTTGGCGAGTTTTTTGGAGCCGATCAACGGTTTGATATGTAGACGTACGTTGGTTTCGTAGCCGGTGTAGATCGACGGGCGAAGCTGCTTGGCTGCCACCTCGGCCAGCCATTGGTCAAGTACGCCGCCTGCGGCGGTGCGCGTCTGCTGCAGGTATCGCGGTGGTCGCTTGGTCGTGGGAGCGGAACTCGCGACACTGCGCGCGGCCCTGGCGGGCCGTGCTCGGTCGCGGCCCGCTCCTGCGACATGCGTTCCCGGCGGTGCGCTACCGCCACCGCAGTTGACGCGATTCGCCCGACGAGTAGGCGCGGGCATTGTGACTCGGGCGATCACGGCTGCCGGCGAGGTCGCCGTTCCCTCGGAGGTCGCCCCCGGGATCGTGCTATTCCGTCGTGTCGGGCATGTTAAGGAGTGTTGCGCATCGTTGGCGATGGCCGCAGCTGACACGACGATGAGACCGGCAAACCGCCATGGGCTAGGGGCAGGCCACCAGAGTGGCCCGTACAGAGCAGCACTGTGGGTGGCCCCTGCTGGGGTGCGAGGCGCGCACCGTGGATCGAGACAAGCTCATCGCGTGGTAGAGCGCTCCGCGGCCGAAAGCTGGAGCGCCCGCCAGCCAGTGGTGGTGCTGTTCATATGGGTTGACCCAAACAACAGCGTGGCAAGTCACAGGTCGTGGCCTACTGGTCTGGCGTATCCGGAGTATCGCGTTGAGTCTTTTGATCTGAGAGGTGCTGTCGCGCCTATTTATCATGGTGGCACGGTTGGATGGTTTCTGATAAGTGTTTTGAACAGGGTGTATGCGGCGGTGTTCATGTTACGGCGATGAGTTGGTGTGGTATTGACCAGGGCAGCGATTCCAGTGTGAGCCTGTGGGCAAAAGCCGAGGAAGGCGGTGAATCCGCGGGTTGCGCCGCTGTGGAATAGCAGGTCGCCGTGGGGTGAGCAGCGGTGGTTCCAGACTAGGCAGATGCGGTCTTTGCCCTTGGCGGCTACTCGGGGGATTTGGGTGGTACGTAACGCCAGGCACATTGGGCTCGTGTGTGGGTGTAGGTGGGCTTGCAGGTAGCGCAGCAGATCGGTGGCACTGGAACGCAGCGTGCCCGCTGGGGCCAGCGCGCTCATCTCCCAGGCTGGCATCGGCCGCCCGCGGCGGTAGCCGGTGGCACAGGATGGGCCAGGCCCGGTGAAGGGCTTGCTCATGCTCAGCGGCCGGCAGATACGGTCGAGGACCAGATCCGAATAGGTGCTGTTGGCGGCGTTGGCCAGGAGCTGCCCGAGCAGGCCGATCCCGAAGTCGGAGTAGTGCACGTGTGTTCCGGGCCGGTATCGAGGCCGGGTGCGCGCGGTGGCCTGGTAGAGGTCATCGAGGTGGTAGCGGGCGTAGGGGTTGGTTCCCCAGGTTGGTAGAGCCCGCCGGTAGAAGTTGGCCGGCAGGCGGGGCAACCCGCCGGTATGGGTGGCCAGATGCAGCAGGGTGACCGGCCGGTGCAGTATTCGGCGGGGGTGTGCGCGCGGGGGAAGGTAGTCGGTGATCGGGTCGTCGTAGCTGACTTCGCCGCGGGTGACCATCTCGGCGAGCAGGAGTGCGGTGAAAGTCTTCGTGATCGAACCGAGCTCAAAAACGGTGTCAGCACCCGGCAGGGGGTCACCATGGCAAGCGATGGCGGTCTCCGCGCCGGTGACCACGGCAAGGACCGCGGCCGGTGCCCGGCTGATCGAGGTGATTGTGCGCAGCGATTCATCCAGGCGCTGCGAGAGGCCGGTAGCGGCAGCGGTCATCGGGTGGTCTGGGCGCCAAGGTGGTGGGACAGGGCCAGGATGCCGGCGATCGCGACAACGACCGTGGGATGGTAGTGATCGCGGAATGCCTTGACCGCATCAGTGGGCACCGGTCCCGCTTTGGCGGGCAGTAAACCATCCGGGAGCTGGGCACGGGCCAGGGCCTGCCAGGCATAGGGGGTGTTGTCAGGTTCCCTGAGGCACAAGCCGACGATGAGCAGCTCGCCGACAAGGTCCCAGTCGCCGGCTTCGAGGTAGACCTCCAACCACGCTGGCAGCCAGGCATGCAGATAGCGCTGCAAGTGCTTTGGCAGGCCGTCGGGGTAGGCACCCCAGTCGGTGAGGTGGAAAACGGTGTGGGTCATCCCGTAGAGGGTTAAGAAGTCAACCGCCCAGGGTTCGGGGGTGCCACCTAGCCAGGTCCGCGCAGTCAGCACGGTCGGGTCTACCCGGGCTGGGAGGCCCAGCTGGCGATCGGTGTTGAACACCGCCAACGCCCGGTTGGGGACCACCTCTAGTACGCGGCCGGCGCGCAGCCGGTTCAGGTGCGCTGCTAGCTCATCCAACCGCGGGTGCCGGTAGCCACATCGGGCAAGCCACACGTAGCACTCCAGCGGGTAGGTCTCGATCGGTTGCTCACGCTGGATTTCATAAAGCACCTCACCCTGGCGTAGTTGGGCCCAGGCGAACTCGATCAGCGAGGAGGCGATCTGCGTTTCTCGGGTTCCCATCGATCCCTCGCGCAGCGCAAGACACGTGAGGAGCGCCAGTTCATTGAGCGGCTTGATGTGCTCGTTTGGGTGAAGCTGGTCGGAGGGAATGTCGGTCGGCAGCGCGAAGTGATGCTGAGCCTGCTTCAGCCACCCCAGCGCGCGTGCCGCGATCTGCGCTGCCGTGGCGACCCACGAGCCCACACCGTCAGTCATCGAACTCGCCTTCCAGCCCGTAGCGCGCCATCGTGATCTCTAGTTGCAGCCGGGGGTCGGGCTCAGCGACGAGTTCCAGCTGGCGCACCACCGGCTCCACCGCAAACGGCGGATCCATCAGGGCGTCAGTGCACACCGCGAGCCAGCGAACCAGCCGGGCGGCGGTGAGATGGTCACGGCGCAACACGGCCCGGGTCACCCCCCGCGCCACGTCCATCCGGGAACACCGGACGTCAGCATGCAGCGCACTGTCCAGACCCGGCACCGCCAGCGGGGACAGCGCAGCCAGCATCCCCGCCCAGGCCACCCACCCCCGCTCCCGCCGGGCTCCCGCCCCAGCCCAGACGGGATAGGAGCATGCCCAGCCTGGGGCCCCTAGCCGGCTCAACACCTCACCCGTGGCCCACTCCCGCAGTAACCGAACAAATGTTGCAGTCTCGGCGTCCTGGTCCTGGCTCACCGCTGGAGCAGACTCAGGCAGTGGAAACGTGCGAATACTGATCGCCACGACCTCGGCGTCATCGGGGCTAAACGGATGACCAGCGACCAGGAACGGCGCCAGCGCATCGGCGCCCAGCACCCGCACCGCGGCCAACCCCGCCCGATGATCAGCCGGACTGCTTTCGGGCGAAACTACCTCGGTCAGGGCAAACGCGTCGTCCGCGCCGGTCAAAGCACGAACGACGCGCCCAGCTAACGTCTCTACCGCCGTCGTATAGACCGCCCGCGGCGGCCCAGAGACCACTGACATATCGCTACCCGTCGTCGTCCGGCTCACTCGGCGAAATCAAAAGCCCTAACAACAACACCCCCCAGGCAGCGCTTCTCGGAAGATAGCGCGGCGGCCGTCCCACCAGGCTTTCCGACGGAGTCATCAGCTCCGCCACGGCGGCCCGTTCAGCCACGGAGGCAACCAGTCCCCCGCCAGCCGCACGCGTTGCGTGCCCAACTTGCATCCTGGACTCCTTCCACTTGACTGTCACGGCGCAGCAATATCGGAAGGGTGCGATCTGCTTGGCTTAGGCTTTCACAGAAGCCGACCCTAACGCGCCGCAACAAAAGACTTGCACAAGATCGCCTCAGTAGGTACACCATTCCGCGGATCTAGGTAGTCGCAGATGGCTATCTAGGTAGCTTTAATAGGGAAACAGTTGAAAACCTATCAATACGGAAGGCGCCTCCATTCTACCCGTTTCAGACAATCGGGCCCCTTCAGGACATGCATCGCGACCGCGGATATTCAGACACCGTGGCGATGATTGCAGTGAAATTGCAGCAGATTCGCGCACTGCACCCGATCCAGTGCTTAATCCATTTCGGGAGTGTCGACGACTCGTGCTTACAGCCGTTATGACTCGACGTTGCATGGCCGTACCAGACTCCCTGATAGATCCTGCGCACAACCAATAATGCCCTCGCCGGGCGGGCAGATCTCCGGGATGGCCGGCAACAAGAACTGCTGCTGCTGGTCAGCAGGGTTATGGCATCTCATCGATCTCCCGAAGGGCTACCACACGCCAGCCCAGGGGCAGAGCCAGACGACACATGCTCCAGTTCCGTGGAGGGCTGCCCCCGGGCTGGCGTGTGGTCGGGCTGCACCAGATCGACGGGATGCCACACACGAACCACACCGTGCAAGATCGAGCAAAGGCTATGGTCGCTGCGGAGAAGGTGGTAGCGAAGCACCTGACCCAGACTCAGATGCTTCGCAGCAGGGCAGACTGCCGTCAGGGACCGCGACCGAAGAGCCTCCCTGATCTACATCAGTTCGTACATCAACGACTATGCACTACCATGGACATCCCCGGACCCAATCCGAAGATAAGGCCCGACCACGGACCAATGTGCACGTCGCGGTGGGTGCTGCTTCCGACTGCGGATCAGAAGGTTAGGGGTTCGAGTCCCTTCGGGCGCGCCATAATCTTATCTAATGTACCGGCCTTGACCAGCAGCGAAGCAGGTGAAGAAGATCGAATCTAGCGGCGCAAGTGGATCTTTGTCCATCGCGCTGTCCATTGAACTTGTGCCCGTATGTATCCTGGTGGATCAATCCGCCAGCAACCATAACTCGGCCTGCGATACTACCTGCGGCGCGTCAGCCGTGACTTGATCTGGCACAAACACCTTGAGTCGGTTAAGGCCGTGCAACCGTAGCGTGGAAATGCGAAGGGGCAAGACGCAGCCGAGTTGAGGGCGACGGTCGCCGCTACGCTCGACTGTCGCAAACCGATCCTGCGCGAATCGCCGGTGTGACGCAGTCAGTTGATCAGCGCGTATGAAGCCTGGCCTATGTACCTCGCCAGGCTGATCGAAGTTACCGGCTACCAGCTCGAATTCGAGCTGATTCCCGCTCCGCGCAACCGGCTCGGATTGTCCGATACGCGACTGGGGTGATCGTGCTCGGCGTATGAGGCAATGCGCAGTGGTCCAACGTGCTGTAGCGCTCGCAGAGTGATCTCCCGCAGCAGTGCCCGTGTCCGGGCCGAATCCGTAAGAATCCGCAGGCAATGGTGTGCTGTCCAGCTGACGTCCTCCCTCCGCCATGTGCTCTTGTCCCTTGGTCTCCTGGGTGGAGTTTCGGAGCTCAGCAGTTATTGATCACTATGAGACAACCGGCGCAGGGTCGAATTGAACTCTCAGATGAGACAAAAGATGATTTCTCTAGAGGAGAACAATCCTTGGCTACGAGTTCACGGCTGTCCCGATGAACGTGACACTGGCGCACAAGCGGCTGACCGAGATCGGCGGGAAGACGCGACTAGCCAAGGTCGTAGGCGGCCAGGTAGGTCAGCGTGTCGCCGCGGTCGTAGTCATGGCTGTGCCGGATCATGCGAGCTTTCCGGGCAGCAGGTCGTGTTGTGATTATGCTCGGGCTTTGTGAGTGCCGAGGTGCCCGATCGCGCCGCCGTCCAAACGCCGAGAGATCGCTTTCTTAACGAACCGCGACGCTGGCCGGCGCTTCGGTTGATCGGCCCGGAGCTGTTGCTGCTCTACCGTGACGCCGACGTGGCCGCGTCCCTGTGGCGGCTGCCCGGCGCGTTGCGCTGATGAGGCGAAGAGCCTGGGGCATCGTCGATCGTCTCACCGACCACCCGGACCACGCGCTGGTGGGCATCCTGCGGATCCCGGAGGGTCAGCAAGGCCCGGCCGCGTCGATCGGACGCCGGCTCGTCGGTGCCGCCCTGGCGCTCACCGTGACGGTGGTGTTGGTCTATCTCGGCCGGCACGGCTATCGGGACGTCAACGAAGACGGCCTGTCTTTGCTGGACTGCATCTACTATGCGACGGTGTCGCTGTCCACAACCGGGTACGGCGACATCACGCCGGTCAGCGAGTCCGCCCGGTTGGTGAACGTCTTGGTTATCACTCCGTTGCGGGTGTTGTTCCTGATCGTGCTGGTCGGGACCACCCTGGAGGTGCTCACAGAGCGGTCCCGGCAAGCGCTGAAGATCCAACGCTGGAGGCGCACGGTGCGCGATCACGTCGTGGTCATCGGTTATGGCACCAAAGGCCGTTCCGCAGTGAGCTCGATGCTGGGTGACGGCGAGAAGCCCGTCACCGTGGTCGTGGTTGACACCAATCCCAGCGCGCTGGAGGCCGCCAACGCGTCCGGCCTGGTTACGATCAACGGCAACGGCACCCGCTCCGATGTGCTGCGCCTGGCCGGGGTGGCCCGGGCCCGTGCCGTGGTGATCGCCACCAACCGAGACGACGCCGCGGTGCTGGTCACGCTCACTGCTCGGGAACTGGCTCCAACGGCGCATATCGTGGCAGCGGTACGCGAGCGGGAGAACGTACACCTGCTACGACAGTCCGGCGCCAACTCCGTTGTGGTGTCCTCTGAGACCGCGGGCCGTCTACTCGGCATGGCCACCACCGCACCCGCGGTGGTCGAACTGGTCGAGGACCTGCTCACTCCGGAGGCTGGGCTGGCCATCGCGCAACGGCCGGTGGAGCCCAACGAGGTCGGCGCCTCGCCGAGGCATCTGCCCGACATCGTGCTCGGGGTGGTCCGACGCGGCCGGTTGTACCGAGTCAGTGCCCCCGAGGTCGACGCGGTGGAGAAGGGTGACATCTTGCTCTACGTCCGCAAGGTCACCCCAGCTTAGCCTCGATCCGTAATGGGCCTCGGTGTTGATCTGTTTGTAGCTTGTCGGGCGCGGTGTTCGACCGAACTGGCCGGGGACCTGTTTGGTCTGCTGGATTTTCCAGGCTCTCCGGTGCAGTGAACCGGCTGTCCGGCTCGTGTTCAGTTCATGGGATCTACCCGGTCGGGGCGGCCAGTGGAGCAGACGCGCCCAGCATGGCTGCCTCAGGGTGAATCGCTGTGTCGGGCTCAGCAATGTCGTGGCTGGTGAGCTGGTTGATGCGGTCGAGTTGGTAGATGACCGCGCTCATCCCTGCTGTACTTGGTCTGGTGCTCGTAGTCGCGGGGCTCGTCAGCCTACGCGGCGGTGAAGTACGCCGCCATGCGATGCATGCTGCCGCACTAGTGGCCTTGATCGGAGTGCTGGGCTCCGCCTATCAACTTGTTGCCAGACCTTCCGCTGGGTCTGAGCACGCCGACATCGCCCATACTGCAGGTCTGCTCAACTTGGCCCTTTGCGGCGTGTTCCTGGTCCTGGCGATCTGGTCCTTCGTGCAGGCTCGCCGCGCTCGCGTTTGAGACCAGCGGTCGCGTTCGCTGGGCGAGCAGCCCGCCGACTGCCCGATCAGGACGGTCTCTGGTAGATCACTCGACCGCGTAAAGGCACGGCGGGGTTGCGACGGTGAGACAGACCTACTGGGTCCGGCTATGCACAGGCTGAGCGGCGTGGGGTGTGGTACCCCGTTACGTCGGGTCGCGGCGGAGCCCAACCGCTGCTGGCGACTGTCGAGGCGTACCTCAGTAGTAGTGGGAATACCACTCGCACCGCGCAGTTGCTGCACCTGTCGGTGCGCGGGGTCATCTATCGCCTCCACCGCATCGCCACCCTCTCGGCCTGCACGTCAGCAACCCGACCCCCCGCTACATCCCTGCACACGGCGGTCCTCGGCGCCCGAGCACTCGGACGGCCGGACAACCGAGATCATTGCCGAGTGTCGGCACTAAATTTCGCCATATGCGGCCGAAAATGAACGAACGGTGCGCACCTCGGGCAGCCATACTGGCTATCGACAGAGAGTAAGCATCACTCGAAGAGGCCTGCCGTGGCATCGTTGATTGACCGCATCACCCGGCTGGCGCGTAGCCCGCAGGGGCAACGGCTTGCTGAGCGCGCCCAGCAGCTCGCGCGGGATCCCAACACGCGCCGCAAGATCAAAGACCTGCGGACCCGCTGGATGAAAAAACGTTGAGAAGGACCCTGTGTGCACAGGTTGGGTAACGGTCTGAAAACCGCGCTGCTGCTGGGCGGACTCGCCGCCCAGATCCTACTGATCGGGCAGGCACTCGGCGGCAGGACGGGGTTGATGCCTAACGCGTTCGCCACCGGGCGCAACCCATCGCGCGCGGCAGTCTGTGTCACTACCGGCATCCTCGAGCTGCTTGATGAGCGGGAGCTGCGCGGCGTCCTGGGCCACGAAATCAGTCATGTCGGCAACCGCGACATCCTCATCGCCTCGGTCGCCGCCGGCCTGGACACCTGTTCTGCCCTCACTCCGACACCGCCGAGCGCATCACCCGACTACAGGCCATGGCCGTAACTGAGCGATAACCGGACGATGCTGACACAACGCATCGCCGGCCTAGTCGGTACCAGAAAAGGAGGAACAACCCTATGGGTCTGCTCGACAAGTTTCGCGAAACCTTCGGCAGTGGTCGGGGCCGGTTCGGTGGCGCCGCCGCCGAACGTCCTACCGCGCCGCCGGACCAGGCAGGGGCGCAGTACCAGGCAGGAGCCTCGGGGCGGGATCCCGATGAGGTGGCCGTGGAGCGTTACCAGTACATGTTGCGTACCGCGCCGCCCGAGACCCTGGAGCAGGCTCACGCGGAGGCCTTCGCGAAGCTGACCCCCGACCAACGTCGCACGGTGCTCCAAGACCTCGGCAACGCCGTGCCCGCTGCCGAGCGGGCCACCTCGGACGACCCGCACTCGCTAGCCCGGATGGCTACCCGCGCCGAGATGCGCCAGCCCGGCACGATGGAACGCGTCCTAGGTGGGGGCCGCGGCGGGATGGGGATGGGCGGCGTGATCGCCGGAAGCCTGCTTGCCAGCGTGGCCGGAGCCTTCGTCGGCACCGCGATCGCCGATGCCTTCCTCGGCGACGAGATGGGAGGCGATGCGATGGCCAGCGGCGAAGACATGGCCCTCGACGAGCCTGGCGCTGATCCGGGCGGTGAGATGATGGGTGATCCGGGCATGGGCGATTCCGGCGGAATGGACCACTTCGCCATCTGAGTCCCTGCCGCGGAAACCGGATCACCACCGGGTGTCGCAGAGCTTGAAGAAGTGAGGGAAGCTTCGGATCTACCTCGGTGCCGTCCCGGGGATTGGGCACGGCGTCGGCATAGTTGATTTGCTCGTTATGTGAGCAGGTCAGCGGCTCGGGCGGGGTGGCGGCTGGTGTGTCGACAAGGCGGCGGCGATGTTGGTGGCGCCGGCCTGGCAGTGGCCGCTGAGGGCGAAGTTGCGCAGGGTGCCATAACGGCTGGGCCGTTGCCGGCACAGATCTGGCAGTGGTCTTCGGCGAAGGTCACATCGCGGATCCAGTGCAGTTTGTTCTCGATCGACCAACGATCGCGGATGATCTCGGTGAGCTGGTCGGAGCGGATGTCACCGAAGCCGAGGTCGGTGACGGCCTAGAGGGTCGTAGGTGATGTCCGCGGCGGGGATGTCGCGCCGGGCCAGCCCGGGCTAGGTGGGCGGGCACTGTCGGGCAGTTGTTCTTGACGATAAACACGTAGTGGGCGCCGCGTTCGTGCAGGTAGTTGGCGTGGCGGTCCTGAGTGTGCAGGGCGTCCGCGGTGATGATCATCCCGGCGATGTCGATGCCGTCCAGCAGGGCGTACTTGCTCTATCACCTCGTTGTGTCGTGGTTGAGGCAGGCGGCCGCGGCGATGGCGGTCGTCGCCTCGCTGTTCAGGTTGGTCGCGGACTGGCCGCGCCACCCGATTTGAACGTGCAGGCGGAGGCAATTAAGGATTCCGCAATCGCTCAGCGGGTTGGCGTCAGAATTTCCGATCTCCGCCTGACGACCGATCATGCGGGTGACGCACACCGCGGCCGTA
>JAJPIR010000305.1 GCA_021324675.1 Actinomycetota bacterium | reverse complement strand
CAAGTCGAGCTCGCTGAGCGCCCCGTCGGCGGTGTAGTCGACAAACGACAGGATCGCTTCATCGAAATCGACCCCGCCGAGGCGCTCGATGCCCTCCGGAGTGCCCAAGATCTCCACCCTGCCGGCTTGCTTGCGCAAGACGGTGGCGTCGAAGGTGCCCCCACCCAGGTCATAGACCGCCACGATCTGGTCATCCGCCAGTTCTCGGGAGGCGGCGTAGTGGGCCGCTGCCGCTTCCGGCTCGGTCACCAGCGGCGGGTTGTCCAGGCCCGCGCGCCGGGGTACCTCCTCGAACAACGCCCGCCGGAACGGACCCCAGTTGGCCGGATGGGTCAACACCACCTGCTCGGGTCGCTCACCCTGGACCTTGACCACCTTGTCGACGGCGTCGTGCAGCAGCACGCCGAGCAACTCGGTCACGTCGTAGTGCTGGCCGCCCAGGATCACCGGTGTCGGGTTGCCCAGCCGGCGTTTGATCCCGCGGACGACCCGCTCCGGGCTGCTCACCGCACGCGTACCAGCAGCATCTCCGGTGATCACGACCCCGTCCTCGCGGAGGTAGACGGCCGCCGGTATGACCACCGAATAATCGCCCAAGATGATCATCTTGACACGGTTGGCAGCGCTGACCGCGGCCGCGACGAACGTCGTGCCGAGGTCTACCCCGAGGCTGTAGCCCACCGCGTCTCCCAGAACTGTGGGGAAATAGTAACTTGCCGCCCTGTTAGGTGATCAAGAATGTCGCAAGCCCCTGGGGCCGGCCGGCCGAACGTCGAATGGTGTTCGTCGCCGGCCGGGCGCCGCAGCGTGACGGCCGGTCGTCGCCACACAGCCCCAGATGATCGCCGGCGCGCAGTCCGCCTCGGATCAAAGCCAGAAACTCTTGGGCCGTATCCACCACGCTGGCGATCGGTACGGGCAAGCTGGTGAGGTGGTCATTCCTGTCCGTGACGTCAACCCGGTGCAGCGCACCCCATGGGTCACCTACGCGCTGATCGCGGTGAATTTCGTGGTCTTCCTGCTTACCCCAGCTGCGTCGATCACGGTGACTGGTGCGGACAGCCTGGCGCACACCTGCCAGCAGGAGGCGTTTTTCGACCAGTACGCCGCGATCCCGGTCGAGCTGGTAAACAACGAGCAGTTGCCCGTGGTTGCCGACGGCGAGGTCGGGGTCAGCCCACGCGGTCTCGCTTGCGTCCTTACCCCTCCGAGCTACCACAAAAGCCCGGTGGTCTCGGCGCTGACCTCGATGTTCCTGCACGGCGGCTGGCTGCACATCCTCGGCAACATGTTGTTTTTGTGGATCTTCGGCAACAATGTCGAGGACCGGTTCGGGCGCCTGCGGTACCTGCTGTTCTATCTGGCGTGCGGGATGCTGGCAACCTACGGTTTTGCGATTGCCAACCCAGGGTCGACCGACGCGCTCATCGGTGCCTCCGGCGCCATCGCGGGCGTGCTGGGCGCGTACCTGGTGCTGTATCCACGGGCGCGGGTGTGGAGTCTGGTGCCGTTTCTGCTGTTCATCCCGCTGCGGCTGCCGGCTTGGCTCGTGCTTGGCTTGTGGTTCTTGCTGCAGTGGGTCTACACCGCGGGCTACGCGGTCTCCCAGGCAGGATCGGTCGCTTACCTGGCCCACGTGCTGGGCTTTCTGACCGGGGTTGTGGTGGCGTTGGTCATCCGCGGCAGCGAAGGCCGGCGCGCGCAGGTCGCACGCTACCCCTATTAGGCCCCTACGGATTCAGTTTTCCATCACGGGCCGGCGTGCCCGCTCGCGCACATGCCGGGCTACCCCGTACCGACCCGTTGGTGAGTCCACCAGGGCTTACTGTCCGCTGTCCCTTGGTGATCCTGAGTGACACGCCGGCTCCTGCATCCGGCACGATGAGCGGATGCGCGTGCAACGATCCCTCGCCGTCGCGGCCTTGTTCGCATTGTCGGTCAGCGGATGTACGGCGTCCCCGGCGCAGCCGTCCGGACCAGTGCCGGCGGGTGAACCGTTCAGCTTTCGTGTGCTAGCCACCGGCTTGGCGGATCCTTACGAGTTGACCTGGGGAGCCGACGGTTTCCTGTGGGTTACGGAGAAGACGGGTAAGCGCGTGACCCGGGTAAACCCGTCGGACGGGTCGAAGAGCACCGTGGCCACGATCCCCGACGTGTATTCCACCGAAAGCCAGGACGGTTTGCTCGGCATGGCCTTTCCGGCGAACTTCCTGCACGGCAGCGATGACGTGTACCTTACGTACACTTACGATGCCGATCCAGGTCCCGCGGTCGACCGGAAGGCCAAGATAGTCCGGTTCACCTACGATCCAGTAGCGCACCTGCTGAGCAAGCCGGCGGATGTGATCACGGGCCTCCCGGCGAGCACTGATCACAATTCCAGCCGCCTGGTGGTCGGCCCCGATCAGAAGCTCTACTATTCCATCGGGGATCAGGGAAATAACCAGTTCCAGCGTTTCTGCAACCCGATACGCGCGCAAGATATACCTACTGCCGAGGACGTTCGTGCGCACAACTGGGCAACCTATGTCGGAAAGACTCTTCGTTTGAACCTCGACGGCGGCGTGCCGCAGGACAATCCGGTGATCAAGGGAGTGCGCAGCCATATCTACTCCTACGGCCACCGCAATCCCCAAGGCCTCGTCTTCGGCCCAGGGGGCCGGCTGTATTCGTCCGAACACGGTCCCAAGGCCGACGATGAAATCAACCTGATCCAGGGCGGCAAGAATTATGGCTGGCCCTACGTGTCCGGTTTCCGGGACGACGAGTCATACGTCTACGCGAATTGGTCGGCCTCCACCAACCCGCCGTGTTCTGACCTGCACTACAACAATTTCGTGATCCCACCGTCGGTTCCCGAGCAGCCGGAGACCGCCTGGAACAGTCCCGACTATGTAGAGCCGCTGAAGACGCTGTACACCGTGCCCAACGGGTACAACTTCCAGGACGCGGCCTGTGGTGACCAGGCGTATATCTGCTGGCCCTCGATCGCGCCTTCGAGCATCGACTACGTGCCCGCCAGCCAGGGAATTTACGACGGCTGGCGCAACTCCTTGCTGGTGACCAGCCTGAAGAATGGAGCGCTGTACTGCTTGCGGCTCACCCAGGACGGCGGTTCTGTCCAGGGCGACATCACCCAATTCTTCAAGACCACCAACCGTTACCGGGATCTGGCGCTGAGCCCGGATTACCGGACCGTCTACATCGCCACCGACGCCAACGGCCTGTCTGGCCCCAAATTCGGGCCACCAACGGAGAAGCTCGCCAACCCGGGCGCGATTCTGGCGTTCACTTTTACCGGTGCCGGTTAAAGCGAGCCTTAGCTGCGCGCGATGTACAGGTCCCGCAGCAGGTTCGTTTCTAGCTCCATTTCCTCGATGCGGGCCTTCACCACGTCACCGATGCTGACCAGGCCGACGAGCTCGCCCCGATCGACGACCGGCAGGTGGCGGTAGCGGGAGGCGGTCATCTGCCGCATCAGCCGAGCGATGTTGTCCTGCGGGGAGCAGGTGGGAACATTTCGGGACATCACGTCGCCGACCCTCATGGTCAACAACTTGGAACCGTACTTTCCCAGGCACCGGATGATGTCGCGCTCGGTAAGCAGGCCGACGAACGGGTGCTGCCCCAGCTCGTCGGGAACGATGAGTGATCCGATCTGTGGGGGCCCGTTGAGCCGGCCTATCGCCTCGGCGATGGTCGCGGCAGCCTCGATGGTCTCGACAGATCGGCTCTTCGACTTCAGGATCTCCTCGACCTTCATCAGTCCCCTCCCAATCCCGCAGGTAACTCCATGGTCTCTCGTGCAGGGCCATACCCACCAGGGACGATGTCCTAGCATCCGTGTGATGCCGACCTCAGTGCCGCCGGAGCCACCCGGTCCTCGTACCCCGACATGGAGGCACACCAGGGCTTCGGGTGGTTGTTCCGCCCCGAAATCTCTCCATGCGGGGGTGGTGGCATCGGCCGTGCTTGCGATGTGCCTGAGCGTTGGTCTCGTTGGCTGCGGGAGTCCGTTGTCGCGACCGGCGGCCGACCGGCCGCTGGCACCGGCAGCCGACCCGCCTGGAGTGTTGAGCGGGGTCCACCCGTGCGCCTCACCTGCACCTGGCGGCACCACGACTGACGCCGGCTCCATCACGTTCAGCTGCGCGACGTTGACCGTGCCGCTGGATCATGCTGGGCTGCATCCCGGTCCGCGCCGTGATGGTCAGCTGGCACTGCAGGTCGCCATGACCGACAACGCGGTTGCGCCGCGCGGAGTGCTTGTCTTCCTGACCGGTGGTCCTGGGCAGCCTGGGGTGCCCTTCGCATCGAGCGTGGCCAACCTGATGTTCGACGCGCCCGTGGTGCGTGATTACCGCCTGGTCTTTATCGACCAACGCGGCACCGGCGCCGGGGCGCTGCGGTGCCCGCGCCTGCAAGAGGTGATGGGCAGCTCCGACTTGACCGTGCCACCAGCTGGCGTGGTGCTGGCATGCGCGCAGGCGATCGGCCCGGACCGGCAGTTCTACACCACCGAGGACACCGTCGCCGATGTGGAAGCATTACGCCAGGCGCTAGGCGTGGACAAGCTCACTATCGACGGCGTGTCCTACGGCACGTTCGTCGCCGCACGCTACGCGGTCACTCACCCGAACCGGGTGTCGCGGTTGGTGTTGGACTCGGTGGTGCCGCATGACAACCTCGACGCCTTGGAGCTGGCCAGCCTCAGCCGCACCGCGGAGGTGCTCAGGATGGTCTGCCAGGACAACGGGTGCCCGACCGATCCGGCGCAGGATCTGTCGACGGTGGTGCAGGCCCGCCATGATGGCCCAGAGCTGCTCGACACTCTCACCGCGCTGACTATCGGCACGCCAAAGCTGGCCGACGTCCCGGCCGCCTTGCACGACGCGGTACGTGGTGATTACGCGGCGTTGGATGCGATGGTGGCCGCCCAGCACAGGGACCAGGCCGCTACTGCCGATGAACTGAGCCAGGGGCTGCATGCCAGCACGTTGTGCGAGGATCTGCGCGGGCCATGGGGTGACGCCGCCACCCCGGTGCCCGGCCGGGAGGCAGCTACCCAGCGCGCGGTCGCCGCACTGCCGGATGCGGCCTTCTTTCCGTATGACCGAGCCACTGCCGCCGGCAATGGCATCGCGGTGACCTGCGAGCAGTGGCCGTCGACGCCGGTGGTTGCCTTCCCAGCCGGTCGGGACCTACCCGCAGTTCCGGTGTTGCTGCTTGCTGGCGATCACGACCTATCGACGCCGCTGCCGTGGGCGCAGCAAGAGGCCGCGCACGCCCCCCGGGGCCGCCTCGTGATCATCCCTGGCGCAGGCCACTCCACCCAGTCCAGCAGCCTCATGGCCCGCAGCACCGTCACCGCCTTCCTCACTCAGTCCTGATTACCTGGTTGCTACCCCTACTGCCCCGACATGGAGACACATCCGGGGTTGATAGCCACCTTCAGGCCCGATATGTCTCCATGTCGGGTGATCGGTGCATCACCTACCTTTGTCTCGATCTGCCGGATCTACTCCGAAGTCAATCCCGTGCGCAACGCAGGTACCGGAGGAGAGCGTTGCCGGCGCAGGGTGCTGATCGCGCGCCTGGGATTCCTGGTAGCACGATTGATCACCACGGGCCAGCCGAAGCTGGTCGGGACCTTCTTGAACGCACCGGACCCGCCACCTGGCAACCGATCACCTGGCGGAGAGGGCGTGAAGTTTGCAGCCACAATTGCCTCGAACTCCGCGTGGAGTAAAGCCTGGTCGGCGCAAACCAGGTCCACGAACTCTGGCGCCGCCGATGTCGGGGGCGTCATGTCCGGCATCCTCGATCACTCCCGGTAGCTCATCGTCTCGGGTCGCTTCTGATCCGAGTAGGTGCTCATCCGAACAGCTCGCGAGTTAGTGCCTTTCTATATCCCAAACGCGAGCTTGTGTCAAGTTTCAAGCACAGTGAGTATGCCGCTGCAGTCGTAATATCGCCCCGCCGGACGCGCCGCCCGTGCGTACCAGGGCGGACTCGCCGTACCAGCCGTTTCGCTGCCCGGCTGCCTTGTTCGCCCCGTCAACCCGGGGGCAGGCGACGCTCGGCGCGGGTCCGGCAGGCTCAGGCACCGCGTGCGAAGCGGCCCAAACGCTCAGGCTCTTCATGACGAGCTGTCATAGCTGAAATAGAGAACCTGGAGCGGTTGTTGTAGCAAGTGGTTCAGCAGGATGCTGCGCCGAGTACTTGACACGCAGAACTGGGCGAAGGGAGGCAACGACGATGCTGATGCGTACCGACCCGTTTCGGGAGCTGGATCAATGGACCCGGCAGCTATTCGGCCAGCAGGGCGCCTGGAGCCGGGCAACGGTGATGCCCATCGACGCATACCGTGACGGTGACCAGTTCATCGTGCACGTGGATCTCCCTGGACTCGATCCTGGCTCGATCGATGTCGGGGTAGAGCGCAATGTGTTGACCGTCAAGGCCGAGCGCAAGCCAACTATCGGCGAGGGGGTCGAGGTTCAGGTTGCAGAGCGGCCCTCCGGAGCTTTTGCCCGGCAGTTGTTCCTGAGCGAGGCGCTAGACACCGAGCACATCCAGGCCAGTTATGACGCCGGCGTGTTGACGCTGCGGATCCCGGTGGCCGAGCACACCAGGCCGCGCAAGGTTGAGATCAGTGCCGGTGACGGGGCGAACAAGCAGCTCACCGCGTGATCTCTCACGGCGGGCTAGTCGCCGGTCCGGGGCCAGCGGATCCCCAGATCCGCTGGCCCAAAGACCACGGCGTGCGCGGATAGCCGCGCATGACGTGCGTTTTCCCCATCCCGGGCGCCTAGGGGTTCGGGTCGTTGACCGTCGCGAACGGCACGAAGGAGAACTGCGGGAAGTTCCTCGACGGGTCTCCGGGAGCCGGAGCCATGCTGGGGATGATCAGCCCGGCGGCATCCATCGCATCGAGTTGGGCGAGCAGGCGGGCCAACGACACTGGCCCGTCCACCGGCTCCTCAGAGGTCTGCAGCAGGGTCCGGTGCAGCGCGGACAGGTCCCATGCGGGACCGCGTCCGCTGCCTACCGGAGTCGGCAGGATGGCGTCTAGTAGCCAGTGGGCGTGCTTACCCGCCAGCGGTGGCGTGCGGTGGGCGTCGATCCCGACGATGTGGTCAGCCCGAATCAAGCCGTCGCTGAGCGTTCTAACCCAGACCTTGGTTAATCCCACAGTCCCCTCCTCCGCGCACGCCTGCATGCAATAGGGCAGCACTCGTCCGGAAGTCCGGCCCGACCATCCCGCTGCGTTGTGCTCGGGACAGGATTTCTGCGGGCCCTGGCAGGCCCGCTGCCTTCCGGTCGGTCCGCGCCGCTGGCCGCGTCCAGGATCGGCAAGCTGTGGCCGAGGTCAGACCACCATCGGCGGAAAGCAGGCATGATCAACGATGAGCTGAAACGGATATCTGACATGATCACCGGGCTGACACTGTATCTGCCCTTGCTGGTTGCCGCAGCGCAGCGCTCGGGCAAGAGCACCGGCAGTTTGTTGTCCACAACCAGGTTTGGTCATCCGTCAACGGCGTCTGGCGGGACCTGGCAGCTAGTGCGCGTGTTACCGGTGGCACGGCACTCCACGATCAGGTGTAAGCATCAGTGAGTACTCCATCGACACACGGACAGCCGACGGCTCTTATGAAGCCTAGAACCTAGCCCAGGAGAACGATCATGGACGTTCCCGAACCGAACTTGACCGATCTGATACTGCGGATCGATGAGGCCATCACCGAGGGTCGGGAAGCCGAATTGCTGGCCGACCTCCAGATTCCGGTTGGACGCGAAGACCAGCTCGACGCGGCGCGGGATGATCTGATCGGTGGGCTGTTGCAGGCACCGGGGATCGACCATCGGGATTTGGGGTTCGCCGAGCAGCCTGGCTGGTTGCGACTCGGGATCATGATGGCTGCTGCTCGCTGGCTGGATGGCCACGCGCGTACCTGCCCGCACGACCCCACGGCAGAGCGACCGGCGCCAGTGCACCTGGCTTTGTGGCTACCGGACTTGGTGGTGTGCGAAGAATGCACCCACCTTCTCGTGGCGCCCGAGCACCCGAGCTGTGCAGGTTGCGGAGTGGGTGACGGAATCGAAGAAGGGATCGGTCCGCGGTTGATGATCGTGGTTGTTGGTTTCCTCGCGGTCCGGGTGTTTGCCTGTACCGAATGTATGCCGCGCGAGTAGGCCGGTTATCTCTAGGCGGTGCGCGTTGACAGGTGGTTGTGCACCAGGGCGCGGCAGCCAATCCGCACTCGAGCGTCGTGGAAGGCGTACGTGCCCGCCGCGTGGCTCAGACATCGTGTGGTGTCGGCTGCGAGGGCCTCAGCCTGCTGGAGGTGTGGAGTGACTGTTCCCCAGTCGGCCCAACGGTCGCGGGCCGCGGCGGTGAGTTCGCCGAGGTGGCGAGCTATCCGCGCCAGGTCACGGACCAGCGTCAGCGTCTCTTCGTCCGTCACCGTCATCGGCATGGCTGCCGCGTTGGCCAGCGCTGCCGCTGCTTGTTCGATAGGAGTGTTGATCGGGTTGTCCATGAATACGCTGCCATGTGAGTGAACGTAGTTTTGGAATTGTCGAGAAATGACGCAGAAAGAGCTTCGAATCACCGCGCCGCAGGGCGGTTATGTAGCTATCGACTACCGCACGTCGGCGCTCCTTTTGCCGGTTCGAGAGCGCGGCTGGGTCATCCCTTTAGCCATCTCGCCGCCGGAAGCATAGGCGCGTGGGCGCCGTCAATGAAGGGCACTTCGACAAAGGGTATCGGCGCAGCCGATCAGATCAGGCCGCTCGCCGGGCAAGTGGGACCGATCAGCGCTGCAGCGTTCCGGGTTGGATGGAATGGTCCCATCATGTAGTTCCAGCGATTGCGTTCTTGGCGCGTCACTCACTCCACCAGACGCGCCTGTGGTGGCCACAGTAGCCAACGCGGGCCGCCCGAAGGTGACGGGTCGCGTTTCATCACCGCTAGCGTGACGGCCGGGCCGACCTCCCCCGAGCCCGGCCGTCATCGCGTCTTCAGCTGTCCGGACTCGGCTTCACCGAATTCTTCCGCAGTCTGTTGTTTACAGACGGTGAAGACAGGGTAACTCGTTGTTATCCGCTAGGACACCGATTAAGGAGGGGAGTTCGCCATGTCTACCTCGTCGCCTGTGGTCACCCGCTCGGTCTCGGTCGCAACGGCGCCGTCTGAGTGGGCGAAGACGTCACTACAGAATGCATCGCGGGGTATCCGCGAAGGTCTTGCCCATGGTCGTGAGCGGCTTACCGGCAAGGTAGAGGCGGTGGCGCACAAGGCGAAGGTGCCTGCTGCTGTCAGGGATGTGTGGTCGGACACCAAGGACACGGTGCAAGACAAGGTTGGTCAGGTGACGCGAAGGCTGCACGACAGCAAGGAAGCCGTGCAGGACAGCGCCAGTGGGCTGACGCGGCAGGCAAGGGATCTCACCGAACAGGTGCGGACGCAGGTGCCTGAACCAGTAACTGGTCGCGTTGGCCAGGTGGCGCAGGTAATGCGGCAACGGCCGGTGCCCGCGGCAGCCATCGTGTTTGCCGTGCTGGCGCTGTTGCTGCTGCGGCGCTGGATACCGCGTAATCGTGAGGCGGAGCTCTCGGGCGAGTAAGTCTGCCCATCCCGGGCGAGCCGGCCCATCAAGGGTCCATCTCGTCCCGTGTGACGGGCTCAACAGCAGCCTGGACGGGGAAGGGCACCCGAGCGGCGGCACCCAGGAGAATCCAGGGCGCCGCCGCTCGGGTGGTGATCTGCCGTGCCGTGTGCGGCGGGCTAGTGGTTGCGGATTGTCCAGGTGAAGGTGGTGCTGCCGCTGGCGTTGGTGGTATCGGTCGCGGTGACGGTGACGGTGGAGTTGCCGCGCTTGGTCGGCGTGCCGCTGATCAGCCCGGTCGAGGAGTTGATCATCAGGCCTGGGGGCAGGTTCACGGCGGTGAAGGCCAGGGTCTGCCCCGGCGCGGAGTCGGTCGCCCGGATCTGCAGGCTGACCGGTGTTCCGATCGTTCCGGTTTGGTTGCCGGGGTTGGTCACCGTGACAGTGTTGTTCGGGCTGGGAGTTGGCGTGGGGCTCGGGGTGGGGCTGGGCGTCGGAGTTGGCGTCGGCGCGGGTGTCGGAGTGGCGGTTGGTGAGGTAGTCCAGACGTCGGTGATCGGGGTTGCGGTGGCAGCCGCACCGGCATGCGGCGTGGCGTACATGTCTTCCATGGTGCGCAGGACGTTGAAGTGGTTGATGTGCTCGTCGTAGACGCCGGTTTTGACGTTGGCGCCGTAGAACACGGTGGCGATGTTGTTGTTGCTCCTGCTGTCATCCTCGTCGAAGGTGACGATCAGCAGGCTGTTGTGCGTGGTGGCCCACTGCGCGTAGGCCCCCAGGTTGGTCTGCAGCCAGCTATCGCCAACCGAGATCGCGCAGTCGTGCATGTCGTTGCACAGGTCCGGGATTACCCACGACACCGTGGGCAGCTGGGTGAAGTCCGTGGGAAAGGAGCTAAACGGCAGGTTGTCGGCCGCCGGGACGTTGGTGAAGTTGACCCAGGGGTTGTGCTTGCGCGCGTAGCGCCCGGAGGTGCAGGCCGTGGAGCCGACTGCGGGCAGCCCCTCGGAGTAGCCGCCGAAAGTCAGCCCGGCGCCGATGAGCTCGGCGGCATGGTTGGCGGTGCTGAAGGTGTGCGGGCACGAGTCGTCGGTCACTCCCTGGTTGGAGCCGGAAAACAGGTCAAGGTAATTGGGCTCACTGGGGTGTTCGATGGCAAACGACTGGGTGAACTTCGCGCCGTTGGTGGCCAGTGAATTGATGTAGGGCGCTTGCGCACTGCCGTAGATGGAGCTTGCGCTGTGGTTTTCGAACATCACCAGCACGACGTGGTCGAAGCGGGGTACCCCGTTGACCGCAACGGCTGGCGGGGTCATGGCCAGGCTGGCGCCGACGGCGCCAGCCAGCACCGCCGCGGTAGCGGCGAGACGGCGTCGAATGGATAAATGCATGGGCTGCTCCAAGGAATCGGTCACCTGACCGGGATCGGTGACGAGGTGGGCAGCCCTTGCCTAACGGCCCGCCGTGACCGACCGGCACGTCGAGCCGGAACGAGGGATGAATGCTGGGTTCGCCGGGGACAGAGACAGAGACCTTTGCAGACCTTTGCCGACCTTTGCATCAGAACCGCACTAAGCGGCACCGAGTTTTGGGTCTGCTGAGCAGGTCGTTGAGGCGCAGCTGCAGCACATCGGTTCACCCGGGGTGGAAAATCCTTCGTTGGTGCGTTGGCAACACTTCCAGTTTTCTGCTCAGGTCGTGGTCGGGCTGCGGCTGAGCCGGGCCGATAAAGGAACACAGGACTTCGATATCCGGAGCGTGGCGCTGCTTGCAGTGAGGCCATTTGTTGGGCATCTGTTGTTCGCCGGATGAAGAGAGGTCAGTCATACTCTGCCTTCACGATGCAAAGCATGACTGATCAACTCATGCCGCGCAGTCGCCGGTCGGTTGTTGGCCGGCGGACCCTGCTGGCCAGCGCGGCTGGCCTCGGCGTCGGTGGTGCAGTGTTGCTGCGTTCGCCTGCCACGTGGGCCTCTCCTGGCTCGCCGGTGTTGTGGCAGCGGCCAGACCGCCGCGCCGCGCCGCGGGTGGCCGGCCTGCACACCCAGTTCGGCGCGGATGCCTCCCGCGAAGTGGTGGTTTCCTGGCACTCCACCGCGTCGGTGTCCAACCCCCGGGTGCAGCTGGGCAGCCCGACGGACGGCTTTGGACACACACAGCCTGCCGACACCTCGACCTACCGCGACGCGAAGTCGGGTACCGAAGTACAGGTCCACCATGCCCGACTGGTCAATCTGCAGCCGGACACCGACTACATCTATGCCGCGGTGCACGACGGCGCGGCCGCCGAACTCGGCACGATTCACACCGCGCCACGCGGTAGGGCGGCGTTCACCTTTACCAGCTTCGGTGACCAGGGCACCCCCACGCTGGGCAAGTTGGTCGGCACCAGCTATGTCAACGACAACCTCGGCTCGCCCTTCGGTGCCGACGTTGCCGCCGGCGTCGAACGCATCGCACCGCTTTTTCATCTGGTCAACGGTGACCTGTGCTACGCCAACCTCGCCACCGACCGGATTCGCACCTGGTCGGACTGGTTTGAGAACAACTCACGCTCGGCACGGTACCGGCCGTGGATGCCCGCAGCCGGCAACCACGAAAACGAACTCGGCAACGGACCGATTGGTTATAGTGCCTATCAAACCTATTTCACCGTGCCTGACTCCGGCGCAGACCTCACTTTCCGCGGCCTGTGGTACGCCTTCACCGCCGGCTCGGTGCGCATCATCAGCCTCAACAATGACGACGTGTGTTATCAAGATGGTGGTAACACTTACGTCCGCGGCTATTCTGCTGGCGCGCAGCAACGGTGGCTGGCGGCCGAGCTCGCCACCTCCCGCGCCAATCCCAACATCGACTGGATCGTGGTCTGCATGCACCAGGTTGTGATCTCCACCGTGGACAAATTCAACGGCGCTGATCGCGGTATCCGCGAAAGCTGGATCCCGTTGTTCGACCGTTACGGCGTCGATCTGGTGGTGTGTGGACACGAACACCATTACGAACGCTCACACCCCATCCGCGGCCAGCAATCCAATGACACCCTGACCCCGCTGCCCGTGGCCACCGGGACCGACACCATCGACACCAGCGCCGGAACCGTGCACATGGTCATCGGCGGCGGAGGCACCTCAGCGCCGTCAAACAACCTGTTCTTCACTCCTGCTCAATGCCGGGTGATCACCGGAGTCGGACCAGCCGACCCGGCCACTGGCAAACGTCCGCCGATCTATGTCATGGAAAACGCCCCGTGGTCCGCGGTGCGCGATCCTGATCACGCCTACGGCTTCGCTGCGTTTGACGTCGATCCTGGCCGACCGGGTCAAGCCACCTCCATCGCCGTCACGTACTACGCCGTCAACGGCCCATACGGTGATCTCACCCCCGTTGACCAGTTCACCCTCACCCGTCCCCGCGCCTCAGGTCTTGGTCACAACTAGGCTTCCACCCTTGATCGAGGTCCGGTGGTCCGGCTGGCTGGGCCTGTAGCCCCGTCGTACACGGTCACCATCGACGACCAGTCACAGCAGCAGGTTGAGGCGCTTCCGGCTGAGGCGCTGGTCCCGTTCGCCGAGGCTCGTGCGGTGCTGGAGGTGGCGCCCTGGAGTGGCGTGCCCTACAACATAAATTTGTCACATCCGCCCTCGTAGGTTTCCGGGTTTGCTTCGGGATGTTTAGCGACCAGTCGAGTGGCTGGATCGAATGACCGGGAGAGTATTGCCAGCCAAAGAAGGCACTGTTTTTGTTCCTGGGTTCTCGATGACGGATCTGCTGATTTCCTGTTGGCCAAATCGGAGATTGTGTGAAAAAGGGTGTCACTGGCCTGACACGCCGAGCGTGCTTGGCGGGAGGGATCGGTTGTGACCGAGATGATCGAGCCCATGACGGCTCAGTTTGATCAGCAGCAGTTTGGCCGGGAACTTGTAGGCAAGGCCCGTGCCGTGGGTGGGGTTGGTCGGGCCGGGTGTGCTGCTCACCGGGCTGATGAAGTTGGTGCTCAACACGACCGCTGGTCACAGGGGGAACCGGTGTCAGCTGTACTGCCGTGAACGACCACGATGGACCCAATCCGAGACCCAACGGCACAAATGCCCGTTATCAAATAATCATGGTGTTCGGTGTTTGTGCTGCTAGGTGGCGGAGGATGCGGGATTTGAACCCGCGAGGGTTGTAACACCCAACACGATTTCCAATCGTGCGCCCTAGGCCACTAGGCGAATCCTCCGCTCGCGAGGTTACCGGCAGTGTCGCTCCCCACCAAAGCCGCAGGTAGCTGCCGCTGCTGAGGGGGTCGGCCGAGATGCTCGCCGGGCTCCCCCTGGGTGTCGTGCGGTGCCGAGTGGGTAGCCCCTAGACTAGGGGATGGACCCCGCGCGGCGTCCATCTTGCGAACTCCCCCAGGGTCGGAAGGCAGCAAGGGTCAGCATGCTCTGGCGGGTGCGCGGGGTCCCCTCATTCGCAGGGGTGGAAGGCGGGCCGGTGACGTGAGCCAGCAGGATCCGGGGGAAGGTCTGGACGTCGCGCGGCAGGAGCTTGATGAGCTACGCGAGCGGATGGCCGCGGTCAAGGAGCAGGCAGCCACCGAGGTAGAGGAGAAGTGGACGTCACCGATCCGAACCAAGGACCTGTTCGATATCAAGGTCAAGCAGAAGCTGGCTAATAACGACGAATACCAGGCACTGCAGACCCGGATCCGGGAGGCGGAAGCACGACTTGCTGCCGACTCCGCTGACGCGGATGACTCCGCCGCCACCGGAGGCTAGGCCGCTGGTCGTTGCCTCCGGCTAGGTCGCCGCGCCGGAGCGCCGGAGGAGGACGCTCGATGCCGCCGCAGGCTCCTGTACGCAGGCGTGTCGCCTCCACGGTCGCGACGGTTGCGTCGGTCAATCAGGTCACCCCCCGGATGACCCGGATCCGGCTGTGCGGTGACAGCCTGGCTGGCTTAGCTGCGGTTCCAGGGCAAACGATCAAGATTTACGTGCCTGATCTGGTCAGCGGTTGCCCAGCGTCTCGTGACTACACGGTGCGTGACTACCGTGGCAGCGGTAGCTCGGGGCCAAGCCTGGACATCGATTTTGTGCTCCACGGTGATGGGCCGGCAGCCAATTGGGCGCGACACGCGCAGCCGGGCGAGCCCCTGGAGTTCGTCGGTCCCAGCGGTCGCTACCGGCCGGATCCGCACGCGGACTGGCACGTGTTCGCAGGCGATGAGACCGCCTTGCCAGCGATCCAGGCTTACCTGGAGATGCTGCCAGCACATGCATGCGTAGCCGTATATGTCGAAATCGCAGACGCGACCGAGGAGCAGCCAATGCCCGGCGCGGCTACCCCAGTGGTCCGGTGGCTGCACCGCGACGGCCGCGAGCCCGGCACGTCCACGCTGCTCGACGATGCTGTGCGGGCAGTGCAGTGGCCGCCCGGGCACGGGCACATCTGGCTGGCCGGGCACACCCCGACGGTGCGACGGATCCGGGCGCACCTGCTCAACGAGCGTGGCATCGATCGGCGGGCGCTGTACGTCAAGGGTTTCTGGGACCGGCAGCATCCGGTTGGCAACCCCACCGGAGGTGCACCTCGCGGCGTGAAGACCGTCGGCGGCGCACGGTAGCCTCGCGGCCGTGGCCCTGGCTCTTTACCGGAGATACCGCCCAGCGACTTTCGCCGAGGTGGTCGGCCAGGATCATGTCACCGAACCGCTGCGCACCGCGCTGGCTGCCGGCCGGGTCAACCACGCCTACCTCTTCTCCGGGCCGCGAGGATGCGGGAAGACATCCAGTGCGCGCATCCTGGCTCGCTCGCTGAATTGCGCAGCTGGCCCGACCCCAGATCCGTGCGGGACGTGCCCGTCATGTGTCGCGCTGGCGCCGGAGGGTCCCGGGTCAATCGACGTTGTCGAGCTCGACGCGGCAAGCCACGGCGGCGTGGATGACGCCCGTGACTTGCGGGATCGCGCCTTCTACGCCCCCGCCGAGTCCCGCTACCGGGTGTTCATCATCGACGAGGCGCACATGGTCACCACGCAGGGCTTCAACGCCTTGCTCAAGATCGTGGAGGAACCTCCCGAGCACCTGGTCTTCGTCTTCGCCACCACCGAACCAGAGAAGGTGCTGGCGACCATCCGGTCCCGCACCCACCATTACCCGTTCCGCCTGTTACCGCCCAGCACCATGCGCGGGCTGCTGGAGCAGGTATGCGCCGCCGAGGGCGTCGCCATTGAGCACGCGGTCTACCCCCTGGTAATCCGGGCCGGCGGCGGCTCGGCCCGGGACTCGTTGTCCGTGCTGGACCAATTACTCGCCGGCGCAGGTCCCGAAGGCGTCACCTATGCCCGCGCGGTCGCGCTGCTCGGTGTTACTGACGTTGCGCTGATCGACGACATGGTTTCTGCCCTGGCGGTCCAGGACGGAGCTACCGTGTTCGCCACCATCGACCGGTTGGTCGAGGCTGGGCACGATCCCCGGCGCTTCGCTACCGATCTGCTGCAACGTTTCCGCGATCTGGTGTTGTTGCGCGTCGCCCCCGAACCGGCCGGCCAAGGGCTGGTCGATGCACCCCAGGATCAACTCGCGACGATGATCGCGCAGGCTGAAGCGCTGGGTGCGGGCACACTCGCCCGGTTCGCCGAGATCACCCATAACGGGCTGATCGAGATGCGCGGTGCTACTGCCCCCCGCTTGCTGCTGGAACTGCTCTGTGCTCGGATGCTGCTGCCCGCTGCGGCCGAGGGGGACAGCGCCATCTTGCATCGGCTGGAGCGGCTGGAGCGGCGGTTGACCATCGTCCCCTCGGCCACAGACCAGCCCGTCAGTGAAGGTAGTGCACCGGCGCCGCCGCCGACCGGCACCAAGCGCATTGAAGCGCCGCGCTCTGAGGCGCCGCGCTCTGAGGTACCGCGCCCTGAGATACCGCGCCCTGAGATACCGCGCCCTGAGATACCGCGCGCTGAAATGCCGCGTCCCGAAGCGCGGCACACCGAAGTGCCGGCCACCGACTCCGCAGGTGACGCTCAGGGCCAGCCGGCGCCGGGCCAGCTCGACGCTGCGACGGTGCGGCGGGTATGGCAGGCGCTGCTTGACGCGGTGCGTGAGCAAAGCCGGGCAACCCAGGTGTTGTTCAGCAACTCCACTGCTAGTGCTGTCGAGGGTGACACCCTGGTGCTGAGCCTGCCTACGGCCCCGCTGGCCCGCCGGCTGGGCGAGGAACGCAACATCGAGATGATCAAATATGCACTGCGCACCGTGCTGGGTGTCGACTGGCAGGTGCGTTGCGAGCACACCGGGGGTGCCACCGGTCCTGGTGGCAACCAGCCCCCGCAGCGTTCATCTGAACGACCGGCTGGCAGGCGCATTGATGTGCCGCCGCGGCCCCCGGACCACGGTATGCCCGCACCGCCCGAGCCCACGGATTCCGAAGAACCCGGTGTGCCGGCGCCGCCCGCGGATGAGCCGATGCACTCCGAGCACCTCGATCCCGAACAGGTGGCCCTGGAACTACTCGCTGAGCAGCTCGGAGCCCGGCGCATCGATTCGTAAGCCGCTCGGTGTGAGTCGGCGTATCCAAGTCCCAGGCCCGGTACCCGTTTGCCAGGCCGAGCAGCGAACACCGAAGAGTGCCTGTTGTGACGGCCCATTCCGTTTGTGATGGCCTGCTCCGTAGAGATCACGGCATCATCGAGCTACTTGGAGTGCCCTGCGAACAGCGCCCAGTTCATGGAGGTACCTCATCGCCGGGAGTGCCGGCCGGATCTAGGGGACAGTCATGGCTAGCGCGAGTTGATCACGCGAGGTGATATTGAGTTTGCGGTAGGCGCTGGAGAGGTGGTCGCTCACCGTCTTGCTGGTGATGAACAGCGCTTGGGCGATGTCCCGGTTGGTCAGCGACTGCGCGGCCAGGCGAGCAACCCGCAGCTCACTGGGGGTCAGGGCGTCCACGCCGGTGGTCCTGGGCCGCCGGGGCCGTGCGCCGGCGGCCAGCGCCTCGTCGCGCGCGCGTGCCACCAAAGGGGTGGCGCCGCAGCGGTCGGCGATATCCAGTGCGCGGCGCAACGGTGGGCGAGCGGCGACACATGCTCCAGCGCGGCGCAGCGCAGCACCCAGCTCGGTCAGCGAGCGCGCCAGTTCTAACCGGGCGTATGAGCTTTCCAGCACCGCGACGGACTGTTGGAGCAGCTCGATGCGGCGCCGGCCACCGGCGAGCAGGCCGCAGGCACGAAGGGCGATGCCGATCGCGCGCGGTGCACCGGCTCGGCGGGCCAACTCCAGCTCCGCGGCTGCCAGTGCCCGCGCTTGCGGTAGATCGTCACGGACCAGCGCGAGTGCCAACGTCGAGCGCCAGGCGTGCATGTTGGGGGTGGGCTCGATGGCGCTGGCCAGCTGACCGCACTGGCGCAGGTCGGCGATGGCCAGCTGGCGCTGCCCTTGGGCCAGCCGCACCCGGCCCCGCGTTTCCAACAGTGCGATGGCGGGCGGACCGGTGTTCGGCAGCACGACCCCTTCGACGGCAGCCGACGCTTGGTCGAGTTCCCCGCGTTCAAGCAGCGTGCACCCCAGGGTGGCGCTCTGCAGGGGAATGGACAGCGCCAGGTGGTACTCGGTAGCCAGCTCCAGCCCAGCGCGCGCTTCCGCCTCGGCTTCGGCCAACTGACCGCGCCGCAACGCGAGCATGGCCCGACGGCCGTAAGCGGACTGGCAGCCGACCACCGATCCCCGTGCTCGGGAGTCCGCCAGGATTGTCTCGACCAGTGCAGCGGCTCGATCCAACTCGTCAATCGCGATCAGGGCAAAGACGGCGAGCATCGCCGGCACCGCCTCGCCGGTTTCCTCGGTCACGAAGCGGCCGCCATCCAGCCCGCGCTCGACCAGCTCGGCTACTTCATGGCAATCCTGGCCGCGGACGGCAAGGATCGTCGCCAGGCACAGTTGCGCGCAGCGGCTGGCTGGACAATTGCGGGCCGCAAGGTCGCGTAGCCGCCGAAGCGCGGCTTCGGGCGCTTCAGTGGGGCAGTGGCTGAGCAGGTCCAGCACGGTGGCGAGGGTGCACAGGCGTACTGCCAGGTTGTGGTCCCGGTCGCCGAGGTCCGCCCGCGCGGCCCGCAGGAAGGCTGCGCAGCGCGTCCACTCGGAGCTGTGATACAGCACATTAGCCAGCTGCTCGGCGAGCAGGGCCCTCGTCACGGGGCAGGTGGTGTGCTGCCAAGCCTGTTCCAGATGCACTTGGGCGGCTGGATTGCGGGCGATCCGTTCCGCCCCGCCCAGCTCGCCGAGCACCGCGGCACGGTGCTTGTCGGCAGGTGGCTCGGCCAGCGCCCGGCGCAGGTAGGTAACGGAGACCTCGGGTGCGCCGCGGTCCAGGGCCGCCGCCGCAGCTGCTTGCAACACGTCGACGGCCTGCGTGTCACCTGCTGGCTCACACAACAGCAACTGGGCGCCGATTTGCTCGCAACCGGCCCCGTCCCGGACGAGCAACCGCGCGGCTCGGGCATGCGCTTGGGCGCGCGCACCGGGTGCGAGCTGCTCATACACC
The DNA here is from genome assembly GCA_021324675.1 of Actinomycetota bacterium. Lineage (GTDB taxonomy): Bacteria > Actinomycetota > Actinomycetes > Mycobacteriales > Pseudonocardiaceae. The sequence continues at coordinate 15,838 of JAJPIR010000305.1, read as the reverse complement.
GCTGAGCGCACGAGTGGATGCAGGAACTGCAACGGCCGGCCTTTGTCGAACAGATCCGCGGTCAGCAGCGCATCCGCCGCTGTTCCCGCAGCATTGATGTCCAGGTTCGCCATCTCTGCGGCCAGGCGCAATCCGGTGCCCTCGCCTAACACCGCTACCGCTTGCGCCAACCGTGTGGCCGACTCATCCAGGCGCCGCAACCGGGCTAGTACCGTCCGCTCCACCTGGCTGGGAAGCCGCTCAGCCACATCTGCGGCCCGCGCCGCGACCGGCTCGATGGCGTCTGCCGCGAGATCGAAAATCAATTCACGCAAGATGTACGGATTACCTCCGCTAGCTCGCGTGCACGCGGCGACGAACGCTGGATCGGGTACTGCCCCTAGTCCATCGCGAACCAGCCGGGCCACCGCAGGCTCGCTGAGTGGACCGGGGCACAGGACCCGTGTACTTCCGACCGTAAGCAGGTCAGCCAGCAGCTGGCCGTGTCCGGGGCGCAGCGGCCGGGTGGTGGCCGCGAGCAGCACCGGCAGGCCTTCTAACCGGTGGCACAAATACACCAGCCACCGCAGCGATGGCTCGTCAGCCCACTGCAGATCATCGATCGCCAGCACCAACGGGCCCTTCGCGGCGAGATTTGCGACCAGCCAGTAAAGACCATGTAGTGCCGCAAACGAATTTCCGCTCCGTCCCGCGAGGCCCAGTACCGGGCCGGCAAGCGCCGCCGCACCGGTGAGTAACTCGGTTTTTTCTGCATCGGCGGCGCAGACCAACGGCCTTTCGAGTAGCTGGCGGGCGATGCCGAAGCCAAAGTCGCGTTCCAGTTCGCTGCCCCGCGCGGTCAACGTGCGCAGTCCCTGCTTGCTGGCCTGCCCGCACACCGCCCGCAACAGACTGCTCTTGCCGATTCCAGCGGTTCCTTGAATGATCAGCGCGCTCCCGCGCCTGTGGTCCAGAGCCGCGAGCGCTTGCTCGATCCGCGCGAGCTCCGCGCCGCGTTCCAACAGCCTGTCTGCTCCCGGCCCCGCTGTGCATATCGAAGGCGCAACGTTGGTTGCTTGCCCATCGCGGACGCGATTTCCGCCTAGTTTGCCGTCACGGACACGCCATCCCCCTTGCAGTGTCGGCATCTCGATGTCCTTTCCGCGTCGCGGGCCAAATCACCGCATACCAACAGGAGGTGAGCAGCGGCTGGCAAAGTACATTGGCGGACGTCCCAATCGGGTGAATGTCGGCCGAAACATCCGGCGCGGAACTGCAAAACCTCCGCAACTGGATCCGATGCGCCAAAGCGCCTTGAGGTTAAATACTTGACCACATCATGGCATGGAGGTTCAAAAATGCAGCACAACCAGCGGTCGATTCGCTCCGCCATCCTGTCGTACCCGACGGTTCGGGACTGTTTCCTTGTGCAGAAAGATGGGGATGAGTGGATGGCCTACGTTGTGACAGATGGATTGCTCGATGAAGCGACCTTGGCTGAATTCGTGCGCTCTCGTTATCAGATGGCAGCACGGTCGCTGACGGTCGTCACAGTCGGCAGCCTGCCGCCCGCTTTGGATATCGCCGATTTTGGATTGCGTGGACCTGCGGTACTCGACGATAATTTAGTGGATGAGTGGCAACGCACGGTCGATAGTACCTTTGGGAAAGGTCGATTGCGAGTTGGTGTCGCCACCGCAACGGGAAACCAGGGTGCCATCCATGTCGTCGATAAGGTTCAACCGGCGGCAAGAATCGATGCATCGGGAATCGGCGACGGTCGCTCGGTGGTCAAATCTGTCGTCGACGGCGGCGCGGCGGGGTGCGGCACCGCGGAGACCATGGTCGAGCTATTATTGCAGTCCGCTAATCGTTATGGAGACCACGCGATCATCCATGTCGACGCCGGCGGGGTTGCGCGGGTGCAGACGTACCGGGAACTGGTGAGGGATGCCTGCCGGGTTGCCAAGGGCTTAAGCCTGCTCGGTCTGTTACCCGGCGCCACCGTCTTGCTGCAGCTGGAGTCGAGCCGACATTTCTTTACCGGGCTGTGGGGTTGTCTGTTCGGTGGATATGTGCCAGCGCTGGTGGCTGTTCCGGTGGATTATGAGGAGGGCATCCCGGGTGTGAGCAAGGTCGAGACGGCGTGGCGTGCCTTGCATAAGCCGCCGATTCTTACCGTGGCCGCACACAAATCTGGGTTGGGTAACTTTGCTGATACCCGCAAATGGGGTGAGCTCACCATCGCTTGCCTGGAAGACCTCCTCAGCAATGACCCAGCGCAGCCGTACCGGGAGGGCTCACCGGATGACGCCGCGTTGATGCTGTTCACTTCGGGTAGCACCGGGGCGCCCAAGGTGGTGGTGCACCACCACCGGGCGATCCTGACCCAGGTCACCGGAACCAGCCATCACCTGTCCATGGCCAGCACGGATGTGGTTCTCAACTGGATGCCGTTGGACCACGTTGGCAGCGTCATCATGCTGCACTCGAACAGCGTCGGCGCGGGCTGCTCGCAGGTGCATGTCCCCACGCATTATGTGCTGGGAGATCCGCTGCGCTGGCTGGATCTGATGTCGCGTTACCGGGCCTCGGTGAGCTGGGCGCCGAATTTTGCCTTTGGCTTGGTCACTGACCGGTTGGATCGGCTCGGCAAGGGCGAGTACCGATGGGATCTGTCGTGTGTCCGGGTCATCATCAATGCCGGCGAGTCGATTTCTGCGCGTGGCGCCCGTCGCTTTCTGGAGATGCTGGAGCCCGCGGGTTTGCCTGGCACGGCCATGTGGCCGGTGTGGGGTATGGCGGAGACATCGTCCGGTGTTGTCTACTCGGAACGTTTTTCGGTAAAAACGGCAGGTAGCAATCAATGTTTCGTCGAAGTAGGGCGGCCGATCGCTGGGATCCGCCTGCGTATTGTCGACGAGCACGATCGGCTGCTGCCTGAGGGTGCTGTTGGGCGGCTGCATGTCCAGGGCGCAGTGGTCACCATGGGCTACTACGAGAACCCCGCCGTGAACGCTGAGGTCTTCACTGCGGACGGCTGGTTCGATACCGGAGATCTGGGGTTTCTGCGGGATGGGCGGTTGACTATCACAGGGCGCGCTAAAGACATTATCATCATCAACGGGGCGAATTACGCCAGCCATGAGATCGAGGCCGTGGTAGAGGAGCTGTCCTTTATCGATCGGTCTTACACGGCTGCCTGCGCCGTGCGGCACGAAGGCTCCCGCACCGATCAACTCGCCGTCTTTTTCCACTTATTACCGGGCGTGGACGAACAACAAGCATTGCATACCATACGCTCGGCGATCCTGCGGGAGATCGGGGTCAATCCGGATCATCTGGTTCCGGTCGAGCGCGCCGGCATTCCAAAGACCGGCCTCGGCAAAATTCAGCGCAGTAAGCTCAGTGAGGAATACGGGCCAAAGCTGCTCGGCCGGACCGAGCCTGCGGTGGGTACAGAGCTGCCCGCCTGGTTCTACCGTCCGGCATGGAGCCAGTCGGTTGTACCGGGCCTCGCCGGGCAGGCTTGCGAGCCGGTCGTCGTGTTCATGGATCAACTCGGCCTCGGCCAGGCACTGTGCCGGATTCTGCGCGGGCGTGGACAGCCGTGTGTGTCAGTCCACCCACAACCAGGTGCTGCCTTCGAGCGCATGGCCAGCGACGTATTCGTCATCGATGCGGACAATAGTGATCATTACCGGTGGCTGGTGCGCGCAGTGAAAGGCCAAGGCCCTGCGCATGTGCTCCATTTGTCGGATTATGCCGACTATGTCCAGCTACCGGATGCTCAGACGATCCGTGATAGTTGCCGAGCGAGCACCGGCTGGTTGGTCCATCTGCTGACGGCTTTGGACGTCGCCGATTGGGATTCACCCTTGACGTTGCGTGTGGTCGGCGCCCATACCCAGCGCGTAATGAGCGCGGACCGGGTCACCTTCACGCGGGCGCCCGTGAGAAACTTGTTGAAGACGGCAGCGCAAGAGATTCCTTGGCTGCGTTGTCACCACCTCGATTTGGAGATCGGCAAAAATAACGCCAATGCGCAACGAATTGTTGACGAAATCAACGATGATACCACGGATCCGGACGCTGCCTATCGTGCCGGCTGCCGGATGGTGCCTCGCCTGGTCCCACTTTACCGTGTCGATGAGACAGTCACTGTCTCGCCATTTGTAACCGGTGGTCTCTATGTGCTCTCCGGTGGCTTGGGAGCTATCGGCTTGCGGATCGCTCGCTACCTGTCAACACACTATGGTGCGAAATTGCTGCTCCTTGGCCGCAGTGGCCCCGACGAGATGGCGCTCAAAGAATTGCACGCGCTCAGTGCTGAAGTGCAGTACGCCGTTGCAGACGTCACCGATGAGTCTCGAGTACGCGAATGCATCGAGCAGGCCGAAAAGCACTGGAGGACGGCGGTCGCTGGAGCTGTGCATCTGGCAGGCCACTACACCGAGCAATCACTGCAGCGGTGCACGGTCGACGAACTCCTCGCAGCACTGGAGCCGAAGATCTGCGGGGCGTGGAACCTGTATCGAGCCCTCATGGATCGGCCTGGCATTCCCTTGCTGCTCTTCTCCTCCGCCACTGGTTCCTTTGGTGGAGTGATGCAGGGCCCATACGCAGCGGCCAACGCGGCGCTCGATGCTTTCGCCGATTACCTGCACACTGAAGCCGCACGCGCCGGTACCCAGTCCGGATGCCGCAGCATCGGGTGGAGCGTGTGGTATGAAACAGGCATCAGCCAGGGAATGGCGCTCGCTGGGCAGGCGCCACTCCGGGGCTACCAGATGATGAGCCAGCGGGACGCACTGTTGTCGCTGTCCATTGCCGCCGCGCAGCCGCATTCTTTTGTTCTGGTCGGTCTTGATCCGGACGGACGGACCACCCGACGCTACATGGCGGGCCCGCCACGGTCGACCCGCAAGATTGTTGCTCGAGTCAATGATCCAGATGATGTTGATCAGATGGTCCGGGTTTTGGCGCCGATCCGCTTGCTTGACCGTTACGGCACCCCGACGTCGTGCGAAGTGGTCGAAGGAGCCTGCCCATCAGAGGAACCGGCGCAGCCGCAATCACACCTTGAGCGGCGGGTTGCCTCGGTATGGCGCGATGTCCTCGGGCTGCGCACGATCCAGCGCGATGATGACTTTTTCGACTTGGGGGGAACGTCTTTACAGATGGCTCAGATGCATCAGCGAGTATGCCAGCAACTGGGTCGAGATCTTCGGTGGTCTGATGTGTTGCGCACCCGCACCATCAGGTCAATCGCTGGGTTAGCCGGCGCCCCTGGCGTGCCCGCCGCCGATACGCTGAGCTGGCAGGGCATCACGTACGCGTATCGCTATCTCAAGCACCGGGCGGCACCGGAATCACTGCCGCTCGTGCTGATCACCGGCGCATTCCAGGGTATGTATTCCATGCCACGGCTCGAGCATTTACTCCGCCCGCTGGGAAACATGATCCTGGCAGATCTTCCAGGGTCGGGCACCGCGGACGACCTGTCGAGCGACTATGGGTTCGACTTCCTCGCTGATTGCCTGAACCATCTTCTCGATGAACTCGCCATCCCGCGCATCAATCTGGTCGGTGTGTCCTACGGGGGGTCCATCGCCTATGAATTCGCACACCGCTGGCCCGATCGCATCAATCGTCTAGCGATGGCCGGTGCTGCCCACTCATTCCCCGCCGAGGTACTCGCCGGTCGTGAGGCCAGTGCCCGGATCCTGGAACAGGGACGGCTCGACCGGTTCGTCGATCTCATCGTCGCAGCGACCATGTGCCTGAAACCAGACGTTGTCATCCGCAACCGTGAAGCAACTCGCGCCTTGATGGAAAAGATACTGCGCGAAGCGACACCCTGGGAAGCTGCGCGATACCTCGACGTCCAAAATCGCGTCCTGGCGCCGCCGCGCAAGGCGCAAGCCAGTGTCTTCCACCGTCCTACGCTGCTGTTCACCGGCGAACACGACGTCCTCACACCGCCGCGGTACGTTCGGAAATTAGCGGCGACCATCCCCGGCGCCCTCTACACCAGTTTCAAGGATGCCGATCACCTGGTGCCCATGGAATGTCCAGAGGAAATGGCGGACCTGCTCATCCGCTTTTTTACCGGCCAGTCCCTCGACAATCTGCCCTACTGCTACCCGATCGAGCAACCGCGCCCCGAACGTGGCCGTGCGGCCCGCGTCGCTTAGCGGGCATCACCTGGTACCCCGATATGTCGCCGGGCCGGGGGATCAACCGCGCCACCAAGGCCGCAAGGGCACGTGCGCGTTGCCGGTGGCGTCCGGACGCACCAGCAGCACCTGGTGCAGCTCGATGCCGTTGCGCTCGAAGGACAGCCGTGAGGCGGCCATGTACAGGCCCCAAACCCGGGCGGTGGCTTCGCCGACCTCAGCCACGCAGTCGTCCCAGCGCCTTACCAGGTTGGCGTTCCACTGCGTGAGCGTCAGCGCATAGTGCTCGCGCAGGTCTTCCACGTGGCGCACCTCGAAGCCGGCGTTCTGCGCTTCTGTGATGATCTTGCCGGCGCCGGCGAGCTCACCGTCCGGGAAGACGTAGCGGTCGATGAACGCGTCGCTGCGGGCCTTGGTCTGGTTGTCCGGCAGGGTGATGCAGTGGTTGAGCAGCCGCCCGCCGGGACGCAGCTTGGCCAGCAGCTGCCTGAAGTACGACGGGTAGGAATGCAGTCCGACGTGCTCGAGCAGCCCGATCGAGGAGATCGCATCGTATTCCCGGCCCGGAGCGTCCCGGTAGTCCAGATGGCGCACCTCGGCGAGCTCGGACAGCCCCTCGGCCTCGATGGCCTGCTGGGCCCAACGAGCCTGCTCCGCAGACAGGGTCACGCCCAGCGCACGTACCCCGCGGCGCGCCGCGTGGCGCACCATGCCGCCCCACCCGCAGCCCACGTCGAGCAACCGCATCCCAGCCCGCAGCCCTAATTTGTCGGCGATCAACTCGTGCTTGCGTTCCTGGGCCTGTTCCAGGCTCGCCTCGGGATGGTCGAACACCGCGCAGGTGTAGGTCATCGACGGGCCGAGCACCATCTCGTAGAACCGGTTGGAGACGTCGTAGTGATGGGAGATCACCACGGAGTCGCGGTTGCGGGAATGCGCCAGTCCGTCGAGCGTCCGCCGCCATCGAGGCCGCGACTCCTGCGGCGGTGGTGGCACCGGTCGCAGTAATTCCCAACCCAGTGAGCGGGTGATCAACGCCAGCTCCGCCAGGGTCGGTCGCCGGAAGCGCAGCTCGTCAGCCATCACCCGCATGGCCACGTACGGGTCACCAGGGTGCACCCCGGACGCCTGCAGATCACCGGCGATGTACGCGCGGGCCATGCCGAGGTCGCCCGGCGCGGTGAACACATACGTGGCCCCGCGCGGGGTCGCCAGGTGCACGCTGATCTCGGAGTCGGCCGGGCCGGTCGCGCTGCCGTCGTAGGCGGTGAACCGGACCGGGAACCGGCCATCGGAGAGCAGCTCCACGATCCCGGCCAGCGACAGCCGCTCGGTACTCGTCGGGGCCTGCGCCGCAGTGGGGTAGCGCCGTTCTCGGGAAGTGGTCATCGACGTCGCACCGCCTTCGAGTAGAGGTCCAGCAGCCGCCGGTCCGGGTCATAACGCTGCTTGAGCAGCGCATAATGCTCGCCGCTGTAACGGACGTCGAACTCGGCGCGCGAGTAGAACGATTCCGAGTACAGCGACTTATGTCCGCCCACCACGTCGACCTGCTGCTCGATCGCCCGGTTGGTCTCGCTCCCGGTGCCACCCGGGGCAATCGGCACGCTGGACCAGAACCCCACGTTCACGTAATTCTGTCCGGGCTTCAGCGGGTACAGCGGCCACGAACGCCTGCCACGCAGGCGCAGCGGGCACAGCCACACCGGCTCGATCGGGACGTGTGCCAGGAACCAGCGCAGGAATTCCGCGGTGCGCTCCAGGGGGATCTCGACGTCCTGGATCACCCGTTCCCGGCGCGGGCGGCCGCGCCATTGTTCGAAGCGGTTCTCCAGATCGAACCGGTTAGCCAGCGCGACGATCTTCCAGTAGACGTCACTGCGGCGCAGCTTGGCCGGCCACAGAGCACGGATCACCGGGTGCTGGGCTCCCAAGCCGCCGGAGCACCAGAACCAGTCGGTATCCCAGCGCCACAGGTAGTCGTGCGTGGTCAGCACATCGCGGCGGCGCTGCTGGATGGACCGGTAGTAGACCTGCATGCCGGTGTAGTCGCTGGCCGGGCCGGTGGTCGGATTGTCGGCTCCGCCGACGGCGTAGTCCACGCGCCGCCCCAGCGTCAGATAGGACTCGGCGGCGGAGAACATCACGCCGTCGAGGTAGTCAACGTCCTCGCCGTCCCACTCCCGGGTCTGCATGATCTGCGCCACTGCGGCACTCAGCTCGTCGAGGTCGTCGAACCGCACGTGCCGCAGCGCCACGTGCGAGCGCACCGGTTCCAGCTCGATGCGCAACCGGGTGGCGTAGCCCAGGGTGCCGTAGGAATTGGGGAACCCGGCGAACAGCTGGGCGTGGTCATTGCCGGGGCTGGCCGTGACGATCTCCCCGGTGCCGGTGAGCACGTCAAGTTCCAGGACCGACTCGTGCGGCAGGCCGTTACGAAACGACGCCGCCTCGATGCCCAGCCCGCTGACCGCGCCACCCAGGGTGATTGTCTTCAATTGGGGGACCACCAGCGGGGTCAGCCCATGAGGCAGCGTCGCCGCGACGAGATCCTCGTAGGTGCACATCCCGGCGACCTCGGCGGTGCGGCTGGCGGGATCTACCTCGAGCACGCCGGTCAATCCCGACACGTCCAGGCCCGGTTGACCCGTCGACGCGCGCGGCCGGAACAGGTTCGAGGTTCGCTTGGCCAGCCGTACCGGTGACCCAGCAGGGATCGCTCGGTAGCTGGCCTGCAGCCGCTGTACAGCTTCGTGATGGGTGTGATGCGCCCTCGTTAGCTGCACGGGCACCACGCTACGACCAAGTGAGGCCCTACCGCACCAGTTTCATCGAGCTCTGAGTGGCTACCCTGTGCCGCACGGGCCGCTACCTCGCGCGGCCCGGAAGCGATGGGAGGAGCCGCGGTGCAACCCGGTGGAGCGCCTGACATGCAGATGATCCTGCAGCAGGCTCAGAAGATGCAGCAAGATCTCATGCACGCACAGGCCGAACTCGCCGAGTCCGAGGTCACCGGCCAGGCTGGTGGGAATCTGGTCAAGGTCACGCTGGCCGGTTCCGGAGAGGTGCGCAGCGTGACGATCGACCCGAAAGTGGTCGACCCCGACGACGTGGAGACCCTGCAAGATCTCGTGATGGGAGCGATGCTTGACGCGCATCGCGCCCTGCAAGATCTCACCCAGGAGAAAATGGGCCCCCTGGCCAGCGCGCTCGGCGGCCCTAGCGGAGGCTTCAACCTGCCCGGCATGTAACCCCCCGCGCCGACCGGCATCACCAGCAGTCTGGATGCAGACTGCTGTTTTTCGCGGGTCTTTTACCGCAGTCTGGATGCAGACTGCGGGATGCCGGGTGGGCGGGTGCGGCATGATGGGCTGGTGTACGAGGGTGTCGTCCAGGATTTGATCGACGAGTTGGGGCGGCTGCCCGGCGTCGGGCCCAAGAGTGCGCAGCGGATGGCTTTTTACCTGCTGGCCGCGGATCCGGCTGACGTGACGCGGTTGCAGGAGGCCCTGCAGCGGGTCAAGGACGGAGTGGTGTTCTGCGCCATCTGCGGCACGGTCTCGGAGAAGCAGACCTGCCGGATCTGTGCGGATCCACGCCGTGAGCCGCGAGTGGTCTGCGTGTAGAAGAGCCCAAAGACGTGCTCGCGGTGGAACGCACGCGCGAGTTCACCGGCCGCTACCACGTGCTCGGTGGAGCGCTGGATCCGCTGTCTGGAATAGGCCCGGATCAGCTGCGGATCCGGGAACTGCTGACCCGCATCGGCGCCGACGACATCACCGAAGTGATCATTGCGACAGATCCGAACACCGAGGGTGAGGCAACCGCCACCTATCTGGCACGGATGTTGCGCGACTTCCCGGGCTTGTCGGTGACCAGGCTGGCCTCCGGGTTGCCGATGGGCGGCGACCTGGAATTCGCTGACGAGCTAACGCTAGGCCGCGCGCTGTCCGGCCGCCGCGCGGTCTGAACGCTGCAACGGTATTGCGGTACTCAGTCGGATACGGTCCGCGACGTGATCCGGCGGGGTCCTGGCAGCGGATCGCTGCACCGGGGGCACTCGCCTCGCCGCTGGTGGATCGCCGCCCACTCCTTCGCCAGCATGCGACGTTCCTCGGCTTGCTGGTCAGCCTCCTGGTGAAGCCGTCGTTCTAAGAGCCGGCGGCTCCAGGTGGCTCCAAGCAGCGCCCCGATGCAGACCAGGAGGACCGCAGCGACTACCGCCATGGTCACCATGCTCGGCGGTGCCTGCCGCCGCGACGGTGCATTCCCTGGCTGTTGTGTGCCTCGGGGAAGCGTGTCGCGCTCCGGTGAGAGGTCGACATAACCGCATGCCCCTTCCCGTGGTCGGTGCTTGGCTCGGTGGACGTGCCTGGGGTAGAGGCAGCCCGGTGGGACCATACCCGAGCTAGTGTAAAAGCACCCTGTGCAATTGCACCCACATCTTCAGCCGGGCAGGCTAGCGGCCGCCGGCGCCATCAGTCATCATCCGTCTCCTCCTCTACTGGTTCCACTGCGGCGTACGAAGCTGCCTGCGCCATCAGATGCCCGCAACGCGGACACCACCTGGGCTGGACCACCTGCTGTACCTGCCGAATCACCCGCCACTCGGCATCGAGCCTGCGCCGTTCCTCGGCTTGCCGCCGAAACTCGGGCCGGATGGCTTGGACGGTGAACGTCGTCCCGAGCAACATCCCGACGAACAGGCAGCCCAGCAGGATCAGGCCGAGAGCCTGGATGGTCACCGTGCACTGCGGTGCGACCCGCCACGACGTTGCGTTTCCTGACCGTGGCCCACTCGCTCGGCCTCGGGGAAGCGTGTCGCGCTCCGGTGAGATGCCGACATGACGGCCGCCCCTTTCCCTTGGTCGATGGTCGGGCCGCGGACGCAAGCTGGGGGTGGGGGAGCGACGCAGACCCGGGCTTAGCTGGTGTGCAAGCTCGTCGTTAGGATGCAGTAGGCAACAGCGTTATGCAATTGCAAAAAACAAAATACTCATGCGATTCACCGAACAGGAGTAGCGTGTCGTCTTTCGGGTCTGTGCGTGGTTGGACATCCTGCTCGCAGGCCAAGTCGCCGGAAGGTGGAGGCGCGTGATGTCCCCAGTACGTGGTCCAGTGGTGCCCCGGCGCCGGCTTGGTGCCGAACTTCGCGCGCTCCGTGATCAGGCTGGACTCACCATCGAAGAGGTAGCCAAAGAACTCGAGTGTTCGGTGTCCAAGGTCAGCAGGCTGGAGACCGGCCAAGGCATCCCTAAAGGTCGCGATGTTCGTGACCTACTTGACCGCTACGGCGTCACTGACCAAGCCTATCGAGACCGGTTGATGCGCTGGGTGCGGGACGGGCAGCGCCAGGGTTGGTGGCACAACTTTTCTGACGTCCTGGCCCCAGATCCTGAAGATCCACTACTGCCAGACAACTTCAGTCGATACGTTGCTCTGGAACAGGACGCCAGCGAGGTACATGCTTTCGAGATCACCGTCGTGCACGGCCTGCTGCAAACCGCAGACTACGCCCGCGCGGTCTTGACGACACTATCCACTGCGGACTCTGACGCCACTGACCGCCTCGTTGAACTGCGGATGCGACGGCAGGATCGGCTTTACGTTGACGAGGACCCATTAAGAGTCCACCTGATACTTGACGAAGGTGCCTTGCACCGTGTGGTGGGGGGAAAGCAGGTGATGCGAACGCAGTTGAAGAGGTTGGTCGACGACGCACAACGTTCGAACATCACTATCCAAGTGCTTCCCTTCAGTGTCGGGACACACCCGGCGACGACAGGTCCCTTCGGGGTGCTAACTTTCCCTGGTTCCGACGACAACGATCTTGTGTATGTCGAGGGCCATCTGGGTGATCTTTACCTCGAAAAAGAACACGATGTCGAGGTCTACGAACGTATGTTCGATGAGTTGGTTGACATGTCAATGACTGCTGAGGAGTCCGTGGCATTTATCACTGCGGCTCTGCCGGATCACTGAGGAAAAGGAAGGAACCAAGTGACCGTTGCGTTCCACCCCACGCTGGCATACCGCACGAGCAGCCGGTGCAGTTCAGGGGGATGTGTGGAGGTGGCGCCCCTGCCCGATGGTGGTGCTGTCGTGCGGGACACCAAAGACCGCACCCGTGAGCCGCTCACGTTTGATCGACAAGAGTGGATCGATTTCGTCTCCGGCGTGAAAAATGGCGAGTTCGACTTTGCGTCGCATTCACCGAGTCCGACTGTCGGTCCTCAGACGTCGCCAGCGTCCGGCTGAGTTGATCAGTCTCTGAGTTCGAAACCCGTCAGCTACCCTGGTCAAGCAGGCATGGCCGCCGAGGCGAGGGAGCTCAGATGGCCGACGCGCTCCGCAGTGAACTGCTATTTCGCAGGAGCAGCCGGTGTTCTCAGGGAGGTTGTGTTGAGGTGGCATTGCTTCCCGACGGCGGAGGGGCCGTGCGGGATAGCACAGACCGCACCCGTGAACCGCTCGCGTTCGGCAAACGGGAGTGGGTTTATTTCGTTTCCTCTGTGAAGAACGACGAGTTCGATCTTTGACGCTGTTTGTCGGGGTGTAACGGTAAGTCTTACTTACTGTTACACCCCGATGTGTTTGCTATCGCATGACCCGGTTGACGGCGGACACGACCGCGTTGAGGGATGCGGTGACGATGGATCCTGAGACACCCACGCCCCACAGGACCTGCTCGTTGATGGCGCACTCAACGTATGCGGCTGCCGCGGCGTTGTCCCCCGCTGACATGGCATGTTCTGAGTAGTCAAGCACCCGGACGTCGAAGCCTAGCGCAGCTAACGCATCGACAAAGGCCGCGATCGGGCCGTTGCCAGAACCGGCGATGTGGTGCTCCTCGCCCTCCACAAGCACGGTAGCGAAGATCTCATCGTGGCCTGCGCCGTCGTCCGACAAGCGGTGCCGCAACACCCGCACCGGAGTCTGCCGTTCCAGATACTGCGCGGCGAAGATGTCCCACATTTGCTGCGGCGACACTTCGCCGCCGCCGGTGTCGGTGTGCTGCTGGATGACTCGGGAGAACTCGATCTGAAGCCGGCGGGGCAGATCGAGCTGGTGCTCGGCCTTCATCACGTAGGCGATCCCGCCCTTACCGGACTGGGAGTTCACCCGGATCACCGCTTCATAGGTGCGCCCGACGTCCTTGGGGTCGATGGGGAGGTAGGGCACTTCCCAGCGATGCTCGTCGACGTCGAGTCCGGCTCGGGCGGCATCGGCATGCAGAGCCTTCAACCCTTTGTTGATCGCGTCCTGATGGCTGCCGGAGAAGGCGGTATAGACCAGGTCACCACCGTACGGGTGCCGCTCGGCTACCGGCAGCTGGTTGCAGTACTCCACCGTGCGGCGGATCTCGTCGATATCTGAGAAGTCGATCTGGGGATCGATGCCCTGGCTGAACAGGTTCAATCCCAGCGTCACCAGGCAGACGTTGCCAGTGCGCTCCCCGTTGCCGAACAGGCAGCCCTCGATGCGTTGGGCGCCAGCCTGGTAACCGAGCTCGGCGGCGGCCACTGCGGTGCCACGGTCATTGTGCGGATGCAGCGACAGCACCACCGCGTCGCGCCGCTCCAGGTTGCGGTGCATCCATTCGATCGAGTCGGCGTAGACGTTCGGGGTAGCCATCTCGACGGTGGCCGGCAGGTTGAGGATCACCGGCGCCTCCGGCGTAGGTTGCCAGATCTCAGTGACCGCGTTGCATACCTCGGCGGCGTAACTGAGCTCGGTGCCGGTGTAGGACTCCGGTGAGTACTGGAACCGGAAGTCGGTATCGGAATACTTACCCGCCAACTCCCGCACCATCTCGGCTGCTGACGTGGCGATCTTCTTGATGCCCTCGCGGTCTTCCCGGAACACCACCCGGCGCTGCAGGATCGACGTCGAGTTGTAGATGTGCACGATCGCCTTGGTCGCGCCCTGCAAGGCTTCAAAGGTGCGCTCGATCAGCTCAGGGCGGCATTGCGACAGCACCTGGATGCGCACATCGTCGGGGATCGCATCCTCGGCGATGATCTCTCGGACGAAGTCGAAGTCGGTCTGGCTGGCCGACGGGAATCCGACCTCGATCTCCTTGAAGCCCATCCGGACCAGGAGATCGAACATCCGCCGTTTGCGGGCTGGGCTCATCGGATCGATCAGCGCCTGGTTGCCGTCTCGCAAGTCGACGGCGCACCACAGTGGTGCCCGGCTGATCGTCACGTCGGGCCAGGTGCGGTCCGGTAGCGAGACCGGTTCGACGACCTGGGCAAAGGGTCGGTAGCGGTGTATGGGCATGGCACTGCCGCGCTGAGGGTTCCAGATTTCCTGGTCAGGTGGTGGCGGCTGCTGGGGAAGCCGAATACGGCTGGTATTTCCTGCCGCGAATGCATTGACGCCCATGCTGGCAGGCTGCGGTGTCGGATTGACAATCATCGTCTGTTGCTGCGCTTCCCGGGCACATTACGGCCCTTGGCTAGTCGGAGAATCCGACCGGCAGATGCGCGCGGGCAACTCCGCGACGGGGGGCCGGTCGTTGTCAGACCCCGTCGCGGCAGCGAAGCAGGAGGGCGCATGCCACGCGAGCACCGTAGCCGGGACGACCGCCCAGTACGCAACCGGTCTCCCGGATCGTGAGAGACGTCAGTGCCGCACCCACGACGACCTGGAGGACCACTATGACGACCTGGAGACCACTACGACCTGGAGGATCACTATGACCTGGAGGATCACTATGACCTGGACAGGACGTCTCAGGAACGTCACGGGGCGTCACAGGTAGTGCGGCTGCAGGCGCCGAGACGCTCGTGGCAGACTCTCCGGCATGGGCTCCAGCCGCACGTCGGTGCGCGCGACGCGCCACCGGATCGCCGCAGTACTCGCCACAGTGGTCCGCATCGTTGGCGGTCTCGCCGTGCTGATCCTGGTGGCGCACGTGGTGCTGACGTTAGGTGACGCGAACCCCGCCAATGCGATCACGAAGCTCGTCGCTTCGTGGGCAGACCGCCTGCAAATAGGTTTTCGAGGCTTGTTCACCCCTGCCGACGCCAGGACCGGAGTAGTCGTCAACTACGGCCTTGCCGCCGCGTTCTGGCTCGTCGTTACCTGGATTGTGGTGCGTCTGCTGCAACGGCTTACCTGAGCCGGGCAGCGGCTGTATCGCTTCTGCATCGCAGTTCTCTCAGGGCCCTTGCCGACGTTTATCCCGCGTTGCACGTCTCCGTGCGCACTTCGGCGCGCCGATCACCGTGTGTTTCACCGCGTGTGTGACCTCCGCTGACGGCTATTCCGGGTGAATGAGCCAATCTCCACCCACTCGAGTGAATGCATAACCAGCGGTGGCGAAAAGGTCGAAATAACACCCGACAGCGGTACGTTACCAACGTATTACACACTGTGATGGTCACGCTCTGCAACTGGATCGAGGGCCCCTCCGGGCGTCCTCCAGGCGTCGAACCGGGCACACGGCATCCCGTCGCGCTGACCAGCCTTTCTGAGCAAGCTGCTATTGATGCAGGTCAGAAGCCTGAGAAAAACCTGAGAAGATCATAAGAACTCGGGTGATCCGGTGCGGGAGGGGGTAAGTTAGGGGTCCACCCGGTCAGCAACGGGCGTGGAGACGCAAGGCGACACCACGCTCCGTCGCCGGGTGTCGCTCGCTTGCTTTCTTGGTCGACTTCCTCCAAGCTGCCGTT
>JAJPIR010000356.1 GCA_021324675.1 Actinomycetota bacterium | reverse complement strand
GGACCCTTGCGAGGCATCAGCCTTTCTCCTTCTTCGCGCCGTAGCGGCTGCGGGCTTGCTTACGTCCCTTCACCCCTTGAGTGTCCAGTGACCCGCGAATGATTTTGTAGCGGACCCCGGGAAGATCCTTCACCCGACCGCCACGCACCAGCACGATGGAGTGCTCCTGAAGATTGTGACCCTCGCCCGGAATGTAAGCCGTCACCTCGACCTGGCTGGTCAAACGAACCCGAGCAACCTTGCGCAGCGCCGAGTTCGGCTTCTTGGGCGTCGTCGTGTAGACGCGCGTGCACACTCCGCGTCGCTGCGGGCTCCCCTTCAGCGCTGCGGTCTTGGTCTTCGCGAGCTTGTCCTCGCGGCCCTTACGGACCAGCTGCTGGATGGTAGGCATGGACCAGCTTTCTTCATTTCGGGGCGTGCTGTGGTCATGTGGTCGTTCGTCAGGTGGTACTTCCGGCACCGATGGTGTTTCGTGGCCGGTCACTCCGTATCCCGCGGTCGGGCGTGTCGCGGTGAGCCCAGCCGCCTGGTCGGGTAAAAACCCGACGGGGGCTGGGCGGCGCCGACACAATGCCGGAAGTGGGAGTCCTGCAGAACCCACACTGCCGGTGGCGCACCGCCAACAGGCACACAGAGCGGCCCGACCGGGGCCGGGACCGGACTTCAGAATACCTGGGCCATTCACCCAGGGTCAAAACGGGGTCAAATGGCCGCCACCGCGGACCGTCCTTAGCCGAATTCCCCAGTGCCCACAGGTGCGATGGACGCTTATGCACACTCCAACCAGGTTGTCGCGGGTCTTACGGATGCTCGGGCACCCTTCACTGCGGGCACACGTGACAACGCCTGCCGAAGGGGCGGTATTCCTGGTCAGGCACGCAGCACAGTAAGGAGATGTGAGCAATGCCAGGTCCGTTGGTCGGGTTGCGCGTGGTGGAGCTGGCGGGAATCGGACCGGGTCCGCATGCGGCGATGCTGCTGGCGGACCTGGGGGCCGACGTGGTCCGGGTGGAGCGGCCGGCAGGGGGCCTGCAGCTCGCCCCGAACCAGCAAGACCAACTGCTTCGTAACCGGCGCTCGATCATGCTCGATCTCAAGAATCCGGCTGATCGCGAAACGTTGCTGGCGCTGGCGCAGCAGGCTGACGTCCTCATCGAAGGCCTGCGCCCCGGCGTCACTGAGCGGTTGGGTATCGGACCGGTCGACTGCCGGGCCCGTAACCCGAGACTGATTTACGCGCGGATAACCGGATGGGGACAAGACGGCCCCCTCGCCGGCCGCGCCGGGCACGACATCACCTACATCGCGTTATCTGGCGTACTGCATGCCATCGGTTCTGCAGATGGTAAGCCGGTGCCGCCGTTGAACCTCGTGGGTGACTTCGGGGGCGGCTCGATGTTCCTGGTAATGGGCGTGCTGGCCGCGCTGTGGGAGCGGGAACGTTCCGGTGCCGGTCAGGTGATCGACGCCGCCATGGTGGACGGCGCGAGCGCGCTGGCCCAGATGTTCTGGTCGTTGCGAGCCTGCGGATTGTGGACCGACCAGCGCGGCAGCAACCTGCTGGACTCGGGCGTGCCCTATTACGACACCTACGCCTGCTCAGACGGTCAGTACGTCGCTGTCGGAGCGCTGGAACCGCAGTTTTATGCAGCGCTGCTGGACGGCCTGGGACTCGCCGATGCGAGCCTGCCCGACCGGTCGGACCCAGCAGGGTGGCCAGTGTTGCGCCAACGGTTCACCGAGACCTTCGCCAGCCGTAGCCGCGACGAGTGGATGACTGTGTTCGAAGGGACCGATTCCTGCGTGGCACCGGTGCTGTCCTTCGCGGAGGTTCCCGCGCACCCGCACATCGCCGCTCGCGGCACCATCGTCACGATCGGCGGGGTGCCCCAGGCCGCCCCGGCACCGCGGTTCTCGCGCACCGTGCCCGACACTCCCACACCACCACCCCGACCCGGCGCCGACGCTGCTGCGGTACTCGCCGACTGGGGTGTCACACCGCCGGTTGGTGGCTCTTCAAGGACCACCGACCCCGGTGCTAATGGTCTTTAACGGCAGCCAACCCGCCGGCTTGCCGGCGGGTTGGCTGTTGTTACGGGCACTTCCCGACGAGGTTGGTGGTCCTTGAAGAGCCACCAACCGGCGGGTTAGCGGTAGTCGCGGCCGAAGTCGTAGTCGTCCAGCGGGACGGCTGCGCCGGTGCCGGTGCCGAACACGTCGGGGGTGTAGTAGCCATCGTCGTAGGACGGGATCGCGTACGCCGCGGCCCGGGCCTCCTCGGTGGGCTGCACCTCGATGTTGCGGTACCGGCCGATCCCGGTACCGGCCGGGATTAGCTTGCCGATGATCACGTTTTCCTTCAGGCCGAGCAGCTTGTCGCTCTTGCCCTGGATCGCCGCATCCGTGAGGATCTTGGTGGTTTCCTGGAACGACGCCGCGGACAGCCACGACTCGGTGGCCAGCGACGCCTTGGTGATCCCCATCAGGACCGGACGGCCGGATGCTGGCTCGCCACCTTCGGCGACCACCCGGCGGTTCTCCGACTCGAACTCGCCACGCTCGGCCAGCGCACCAGGCAGGAACTCGGTGGCACCCGAGTCGATGATCGTCACCCGGCGCAGCATCTGCCGGACGATGACCTCGATGTGCTTGTCGTGGATGTCCACACCCTGCGACCGGTACACCTGCTGGACCTCACGGACCAGATGCAACTGCACCTCTCGCGGGCCCATCACGCGCAGCACCTCGTGCGGGTCCACCACACCTTCGAGCAGCTTCTGGCCCACGGTGACGTGGTCCTCATCGGCCAGTGGCCGCTCAGTTCCATCGACGCTGATCACCGCGAGCCGCTGCCGCTTGGACAGCTTGTCGTAGACGATCTCATCGCTGCCGTCGTCCGGGATGATGGTGATCTTCCAGAACTTCTCCCCGTCCTCGATGCGCACCCGGCCATCGGCGTCCGCGATCGGCGCCATGCCCTTGGGCACCCGAGCTTCGAACAGTTCCTGGACACGGGGCAGACCGGTGGTGATGTCCTCACCGGCGATGCCGCCCTGGTGGAACGTACGCATGGTCAGCTGCGTACCCGGCTCACCGATAGACTGCGCGGCCACGATACCGACCGCCTCACCCACGTCGACGAGCTTGCCGGTGGCCATGGACCGGCCGTAGCAGACCGCACACACGCCGGTGGTGGACTCGCAGGTGAGCACCGAACGGACCTTGACTCGCCGGATGCCCGCCGCCAGCAGCGCATCGATCGCCGGGTCACCGAGGTCGGCGCCTCGAGGCATGATCATCGAACCGGAGTCGTCCAGCACATCTTCTGCTGTGCACCGGGCGTACACGCTGGTCTGCACATAACGGTGCCGGACCAGCCGCCCGTCCGAGCCCGGCACGTCCTCAGCCAGCGGCATCTGGATACCACGCTCGGTACCGCAGTCCTGCTCCCGCACGATGACGTCCTGCGACACGTCCACCAGACGCCGGGTCAAGTAGCCCGAGTCGGCTGTCCGCAGTGCCGTGTCGGCCAATCCCTTGCGGGCACCGTGGGTGGCGATGAAGTACTCCAGCACCGACAGGCCCTCGCGGAAGTTGTGCT
>JAJPIR010000091.1 GCA_021324675.1 Actinomycetota bacterium | reverse complement strand
GACGATGGTGGAGTTCCGCATGTCATCCCCTTCGGGGGCTCCAACTCCTACGCCGCGCGCGGCTATGTGGATTGCGGCGTCGAGCTGGTGACGCAGCTGCCTGAGCTGGACTATGTCGTGGTCGCGTTCGGTTCGGGCGCGACGATGGCAGGTTTGGTTGCCTACTTCGGTGCTGAGCGGGTGATCGGCGTTGACACCGGCGCGGTGGCCGACGCCCGCGTGACGCTCATGGAGCTGCTCGGCGGGATGCCGGGAGTCACCGTGCGGGATGAGGATCTGCAGCTCGACAGTGACCAGGTCGGTGAAGGCTACGGGGCAGTGACCCCGTCGGCTCGTGAGGCGATGAAGCTCGCCGCTCGCACGGAGGGCATTTTCCTCGATCCCACCTATACCGCGCGCGCTCTGGCCGGCCTGATCGCCCGCATCGCAGACGGACGCATCACAGCCGCACACCGCACCGTATTGCTGCACAGCGGTGGGCTTCCGGGACTATTCGGACATTCTGAACTTGCCCGTCTCGTGGGATCGTGATGTCTACGGTGCGCCCTTTTGCGTTTGCTCGGCATTGAGCATGTCGAGCGCCACCACGACCCCTACCAAGTAGTTGCGCAACGCCCCGGCATCGGGCACCTCACCGGCATCAATCGCGGCCACCACTTCACGCAGCGCCCGTGCTGCTCGGGCCGCCGCGTCTATCCCCCGCCTGACGGCGAGTCCCCCTTGGTCACTCGTCACCCACCTACCGTAGGACCGCAGACACTGACTGCGATTATGCCCGCCACGATTGCTTGTGTGCACGGGTATCTCATCCCGGAGCCTCTTGAACGCGGCAGATTGCCCGGGCGCACTCAACGTGGTCGCCGTGATCCGCCTGGGCCTGTGCAGGCACAGGCGATCGCGCACAACCCTAGGACCGTAAGGAGCAGGGGGGTGAGAATCACTGCGGCTATGGCCAAAGCCGCATTGTGCGTAATGTCCGCGGCGGCGGCTAAGCCGACGGTTCCGAGAACGACCAGCACCGCGGCGCAACAAATCCCGGTTGCCCACCGGGAAGTACCCGATCTATTGGGCGGCACCGATAAATCCGGTCTGACCGGATTGTCGTCGGGGACAGGGCGGGGTTCATCGAGCATCGAACCGGTCGTCCCCGCCGGTGGTGTCGGTGCAGGGCGCTGAGGTGGGTCAGGGCGGCTTTCCGTGGCGATGAGTTCCACCAGGGCTAGGGGCACGTCGGTGGCGTTGGCGACATCGAGCGGCTGGTATCCGCGGCGCAGCATCGATGCGGCCACGCCGATCTTGATGCTGGGTTGGTCATCCTGGTCGGGACGCCCGGCCGGGGATGGTGACGGGACCATGGGTGACTCCAGGTCAGGGGATGCGAGGTGCTGGATCTAAGGGCCGGGACGAAAGTCGCCGTCGGCATGTTTGGAGGCGCGGTGACAGCTGTACTGGTCGAATTGGATGGGTGGTCATGACCAGACCTTCTGTCCCGGTCGTCAGCGGCACACACCATCGTGGCCCTGCGCCAGGGTTCAGAGCTAGTAATTAGCAAGGATTTGCTCGAAGTTCGCGGGGAGCGAGATCAGTTTTCCGGCTGTCCAGACAGCGGGGGCAATGGGGATATTTTGCCCTCAGCCGGCATGCGCCTCGATCACACGGTGTGGGATCGGCACACTGCCAGCCTGCGTTGAGGCGAGGCTCACAGCGTGTATCCACCGTCAGCGACGAGTCCTGCTCCGGTGACTGTGACAGCGTCGCGGAGCAGGAACAGCACCAGGGTGGCCATCTCCTCGGTGGTGGAATATCGCCCCAATGGAGTGGCGAGCCTGGCTAGGGCGTCGAAGGCGGCCTGTTCGCTGCCGTGTTCTTGAACGAGCTGGTCGAACATCGGCAGATTGCGCCACATCGGTGTCTCGACCCCGCCGGGCAGCAGCGCGTTGACGCGGATGCGATCCGGTGCGCATTCTTTCGCAGCGACCTTGGCCAGCTGCAACGCACCCGCCTTGGAAGCCCCGTAAGCGCTCACCCCGGGCTCGGCTTTGACCGCGGCGGCAGACGACACGATGACCACTGCGCCACCCTGCCCGCCTGCGCGGATGAGCGGTAATGTCGCGCGCAGCGTCAAGAACACGCCGTCGAGGTTGATCGCCAGGACGCGGCGCCAGTCTTCCATGCGCGTCTGCGTGATCGCAGCACCGAACGTGACACCGGCGCTGGCTACCACCCAGTCCAGCCGACCGAAGCGGTCTTCGATCTTGGCGGTAGCCGTTGCCCAGGCGGCCTCATCGATGACATCCATGGTGATCGTGAGCACGTCCTGGGGCCGGGGAAGCGTGGCAACCGCCGCGGTGAGGCCTTGCCCGTCCCGGTCCACCATGACCAGCTCGGCTGCGCTGTTCATCATGATCATGTAGGCGCAGGCCGCACCGATCCCGGACGCGGCTCCAGTGATCAGTGCAACCGGGGGGTCAATCTGCTCATGCTGCGTCATGCGGTATTTCTCCAAGTTTGCTCCATCGTCCCAGGGGCAAAGCGTCGGCTGGTGACACATCACGACAACTGGGCAACCCTTGTGCTTGGTCCAAGGTGACTTGGCGGGGCAGATTTCGGGTAGGGGTGTGAAAAGTCTTCCTGCTCGCGCTCGTGCTGTTCACCTCGGCGTCGGCCCTGTGTGGAACAGCGCGTAGCCTGGACCAGCTGGTGATCTACCGCATCCTGCACGGCGCCGGCGGGGGCATGCTTACGCCGGTCGGGATGGCAATGCCGTGTCGCACATTCCCACCGGCCGGCCGGGCGCACGCATCACGGATCCTGGTGGTACCCACCGCCCTGGCGCCCGCTGCCGGCCCAGTGATCGGCGGCCTGCTCGTCACCGACGCATCGTGGCGCTGGGTGTTTTACGTCAACGTTCCCATCGGGCTCGCGGCGTTGGTCTTCGGTTCGCCATTCGTGCCCGATCAGCCGCCGACCCAAGCCGGGGTGGCCTCGGGCCGAAGCGGGACCGACCCACACCACCGTCAGATGATGGGTGATTCGTCCCATCGCACTGTGACCTGATCAGCCCGGTGATCGAGCCCCTCACGGGATCAGACGGGCGCAGGTTGCTGTCGGGGTGGGCCATGCCAGTCATCCCGAGGCAACCCCAACGCCCTGACGATCGTGATTGGGGAGAAGGCCGCCGGTATGAATCGCGGCTCGTTCCAGGGATCGACTACCGCGGTTGCGCAACCAGCTCGGCAGGAACTACCTGAGCCAGGCGCGGCAAGGAGGTGCGAGTAGCGCCCTGGAACACCCTTGGGGAGAGTCCACCCATATAGAGTACGGAACGGCCCTTACTAGGGTACGGTACGAGTCGTACTCTATGGGTGAGGGCTGGTAACCAGCCCCGGGAGGTGTGAGCAATGGACAGTCCCACCCTGGCGCCCCCCGCGCCCACCGACCTGCCCACCAACGGCGCCGCGCCCACCCCGCCGGCACCGCCGCGGCGCGGCTTGAAGCGCTCCACCCGCATTGCCTTGATCGTGATCGCGATCGTGGCGGTGCTTGCCGGGAGCGCCTTCGGCGTGAGCTATTTCCTCAACGCCCGCAACTATGTCAGTACCGATAACGCCCAGATCGACGGAGACAAGATCTCCATCAACGCGCCCGCCACCGGCACCCTGCTTGACTGGACCGCAACCCAGGGTGCCGACGTACACAAAGGCCGCAGCGTCGGCCGTATCGAGATACAAGCTGGGTTCGCGGCACCCCAGATGCCCATCAAGGCACCCGGCGATGGCACCGTCGCCGTGGACAACGGCGTGGTCGGCACCTATGTCACCACCGGCACCCAGCTCGCCGTGGCATACAACCTGGAAAAGATCTACGTCACGGCGCGTGTCGACGAGACCGACGTCAAAGCAGTGCATCTCGGGCAGCTGGTGGACATTGACGTCGACGCCTATCCCGATGCTCACATCACCGGACGCGTGGTCGAAGTCCAAAACGGTGCCGCCGGAGTGTTCTCCCTGTTCCCCCAAAGCAACACCGGGGGCAACTTCCAAAAAGTCACCCAGGTCATCCCGGTCAAGATCGCTCTGGCCAGCCTCCCGCAGGTTGATCTCGTTCCCGGCATGAACGTCACGGTGCATATCCACAAGCACTGACCCGCGCCGCAGACGGGAGGACCTTCAGATGACCAGCTCACTGGCCACCCCACCGGCCACCGACCAGCTCACGACCGTTACCCCCCGGCCGACTCCGGCGCCCGCAGCGACTCGCGCACCTGCGGTGGGCTGGGGTATGCCGCTGGCGGTGCTCATCGTGGGCATGTTCATGTCGATTCTGGACACCAGCATCGTCAATGTCGCGATCCCGACGATGCAAAACGACTTCGGCGCCACCCCTCAGGACATCCAGTGGATCTCTACCGCCTACACCCTGTGCCTGGGCGTGGTGGTGCCCGCCAGCGCCTGGCTGGGCGATCGGGTCGGCCTCAAACGCCTCTACTTGATCTCCCTGGTCGCCTTCTCCATGGCCTCGGCGCTGTGCGGGCTGGCCGGTGGCCTCAACAGCATGATCATATTCCGGATCCTGCAAGCCATCCCCGGTGGGATCATCCCGGTCACCTGCTTGACCGCGCTGTACCGAGTGGTCCCGAAGGAAAAGATCGGCACTGCGATGGGCCTGTACGGGCTGGGCCTGGTCGTCGCCCCCGCGGTCGGCCCCACCCTCGGTGGGTACCTGGTCGAGTACGTCAGCTGGCGGCTGATCTTCTTCATCAACGTACCCATCGGGATTCTCGGAGCCGCCGCAGCGCTGGCCGTGCTGCCCACCTTCGCCAAGCCAGCATCACGCGCACTGGACGTTCCCGGCTTCGCCACTATCGCCACCGGCCTGTTCGCGCTGCTGCTCGCGGTGTCCAAAGGACCAGATTGGGGTTGGACCGGTTACCGGGTCCTTATGCTGTTCACCGTCGCTGCCCTCAGCCTGGCCCTGTTCGTCGTCACCGAACCCCAGGTCAGCGAGCCCCTGCTGGATCTGCGGGTGTTCCGGTACCGGCCATTCGTCAACTCACTGCTGCTGATCTCGATCGTGTCCATCGGCCTGTTCGCCACCGTGTTCTACGTCCCCCTGTTCCTGCAGGAAGGCCAGCAGCTGCCGGCTTTCGACACGGGCCTGCTGCTGCTACCCCAAGCGCTGGTCATGCTGGTGTGTATGCCCATCGCCGGGCGTCTGTACGACCGGATCGGTCCCCGCGTCCCCGCCGTGACCGGACTCGCCATCTGTGCCGCAGGGCTGTGGCTGCTGCGCGGCATCAGCGCCGACATGACTCATACCGAGGTGATCTGGTGGCTGATGGTGATGGCCCTAGGCATCGGCCTGGCCATGATGCCGATCATGACCGGCGGACTGTCCACCCTGCCCGCTGAGATGATCAACTCCGGCAGCGCGTTGAACAACGTCGTCCAGCGCGTCTCCCAAGCCATCGGCCTGGCTGGACTGACCGCTTTGGCCACTACCTTGCAAGCCCAAGATCTCGCTGACCGTTCCGGACTGCTGAACTCCTTTACCACTGATCCACGTGCCACCGCGTTGCAGCGGCAAGGCCCGCTCGGTCTGTACCCACTGTGGCAGCGCACCAACCTGGAGGTGCTGGCCAGCGCCTACAGCAACATTTTCCTGATCATCACCATCCTGCTGCTCGTCGCCGCGCTGCTGGCCCTGTTCCTGCGCCACGGGCCCGCGACCACCGACAGCGCCGATCGCTCCACCGTCGCCACCGGGTAAAGCTATGACCAGCACCGCGCAATCCAGTCCCCAGCGCCCGGCGTCCCGGCTGACGGCCTCACGGTGACCAGCGCCGGTCCGGTCGATCACCGCCAGGGGCCCCGGCGCAGGGGCGAGGAACTGTGCTCGGCGATCTTGGACGCCACCCTCGAGGAACTGCGGGAAGCCGGTTACGGGGGGCTAAAGATGCAGCGCGTGGCTGCCCGTGCCCGTGCCGGCAAGGGATCGATCTACCGGCGCTGGCCTCGCCGGGCTGAACTCGTGGCCGACGCGATGGAGCACGCCTTGCCCCGCCGCAGCCAGCTACCCGACACCGGCAGCGTGCGCGCGGACCTGCTGGGCCACCTGCGGCAGATGGCCGACGTGCTCAATAGCCCTGCTGGTGAAGCCATCCGCGGGCTGATGGCCGACACCGTCCGCGACCCTGAACTCATGCACGCCATCCGCGCCCGCTTCATCGATCCCACGGTCAGCGAGCTCATCAGCGTGATGACCCGCGGCGTCGCGCGCGGCGAAGTCCGCCCCAGCGCGCTGACCACCCGCATCGCCAGCATCGGCCCCGCACTGCTGCGCGAACACTTCCTGGTACACCACTGCATCCCCGATCAGGTCATCATCGAGATCGTCGATGACATCGTGATGCCCCTGATCCGCACGTAACGCCCGCTTCCCCGCCGCAGTCTGGATGCAGACTGCTGTTAAACCGGCCCCAAAAACAGCAGTCTGCATCCAGACTGCGGCGAAGGGGCTTCCTGAGCGGGCGAAGGGGCTTCCTGAGCCGGCGAAGGGCCTCCTGAGCGGGTGGGTGGCCGGTCCCACAATCTGGGCTGTGCTGAGCTAGCGCGATGCTTCGACAGCTCTGGATAGGCGGTGCGGCGGCGGTCTGCGCAGTCGCGATCTTGTGTACCAGCAACCCAGCCCCACGGGATCCCTCACGACCGGCGCGGGTTTCCTGCACGCAGGCCACC
Organism: Actinomycetota bacterium; assembly: GCA_021324675.1. Lineage (GTDB taxonomy): Bacteria > Actinomycetota > Actinomycetes > Mycobacteriales > Pseudonocardiaceae. Next base: position 5,629 of record JAJPIR010000091.1, on the reverse strand, counting down.
TGGGATGCGCTGACGCCACGGGCCCGAGCGGGTCAGCTGTTCCTCCTCGGCGTACCTGCGAACGCAGCCGATGAGCCTTCGCCGGTGATCGAGCGGCTGGCTCCCGGTGGGGTGTTCCTCACCGGCCGCAGCACCGCGGGCGTCGCCGCCACGGCTGCCGCCACTGCCGGCATCCAACGAGTCGGAAGCCGGGCCAGTGGTGGAATCGGGATGTTCGTGGCCACCGATCAAGAAGGCGGCCAGGTCCAGGTCCTGTCTGGACCTGGCTTCTCCCAGATGCCCACCGCCAAGGTTCAAGGCAGCTGGAAGCCGGAAGCGTTGCAGGCTGCCGCCACCGGCTGGGGCCATGAGCTACGGAATGCCGGCGTGAACGTCAATCTTGCTCCCGTCGCTGATGTGTTGTCCCCCGAGCTGGGCACCGCGAACGCGGCGATCGGTCGCTACGACCGGGCGTACGGCACCGAGCCACGGGCGGTCTCAGACCATGTCCTGGCCTTTGCCCGGGGCATGCATGACGCTGGGGTGGTCAGTACGGCCAAACACTTCCCCGGCCTTGGCCGGGTGCGGGACAACACCGACTTCTCCGCCGGCGTGGTGGATGACCAGACCACCGCGACCGATCCCGACCTGCTGCCGTTTTCCAACGCTTCCAGGGCGGCAACGCCGTGGGTGATGGTGTCCTCAGCGATCTACCGAAAAATCGACGCCGAACAGCCGGCCAGCTTTTCGGCCGTCATCATCACCACGTTGCTCCGGGAGAAAATCGGTTACCGCGGACTGATCGTGTCCGACGACCTGGGCCGGGCCAAGCAGGTCGCCGCTGTGCCGCCCGGGCAACGCGCGGTGCGATTCCTCCGCGCCGGAGGAGATATCGTGCTGACTGCCGATCCGGCCACCCTGGGCCCCATGATCGACGAGGTACTGTCTACCGCAAACAGCGATCCCGAATTCGGGAGGCGCATCACCGAGGCCGAACGACGCATTGTCGAGGCAAAAACCCATCTTGGCCTTGTGCCATGCGCCCACTCCTGATCGCATGCCGCCGAGATCTGCCAGTGGCATGGAATCTGGGTGTGGAATCTGAGGCATGGAATCTGGAGCATGGAATCTGGCAAACGAAAATCTGGTAACGAGTACGGTGTCGTACCGATCATTCGAATGGCTGGTGGTCTGCGGAACAGGTGGTGCCGTCGCCGGGTAGCTGCAGGGTGATCAGGTAGTTGGCCTCCGCGTCACTGGCGCAGGTGCTCTGCACATTGAGCGTGGTGTGGCCATAGCCTTCGACGGTCAGGAGCCGGGCGTCGCCCAGTTCTTCCCTGGTGGCTTGCGCGTTCCACAACGGAGTCTCGGGGTCGTAACGATTGTTCACCACCAGGATCGGGTGCTGCCGGGGGTAGTTCCATGGGCCCAGGTAGCGGTCATGGTCGGCAGCGGGCCAGGTAATGCATTGCGCCATGTCGAACAGTGCCGTCAGCCCGAAGTACGGTTGGCGCCGATCTTCCGTCGGGACGAGCCGTTGATAGGCCTGCGGGTCTCGCGGGTAATCGCTGTCCACGCACTGGACGGCGAGAAAGGATGCGGAATACTTGGGTATGTACGGATCGAGCGTCAATGGCTGACCCTTCGCGCCGGCGCCGGCGGGGTGCAGCGAGTCGTAGATGCCCTGCAACGCCGCTGCGAGATAGCTCCAGCGGGTTGAGCCCCGCAGGCCGGAAGAGACCGTACTGAACAGCGCGGGCAGGCTGGTTCGCCCGCTGCCACCCTGTTTGAGCCTGGCAACGATGTCGGCGAATTTGCGGCGCGGGTCACCGGAGGAAAATGCGCATCGAGCCCCGGCTTGGGTGCAGCGGTCAAAAAACGCGTCCAGTTCCTCGGCTTTCGCGCGTGCGGTGTCCGCGCGCACGTCGACCGGTAGCTGCTCCTGGCCGGGCAAACCGGTCGAGTTGGCCACCAGATCAAGCGCCCCGTCGAAGACCATGGCGCGCGTGCGATCGGGAAACAGGTTGGCGTAGCTGGCGCCGATATAGGTGCCGTAGGAATAGCCGAGAAAGCTCAAACTGCTGTCACCGACTGCCTGCCGCAGCAGTTCCAGATCGCGGGCCGTGTTGGCCGACGAGGTGTGTGCCAGCAGCTCACCGGATGCTGCCGCGCAGCTGTGGGCCAGCGCCGCGTTGCTGGTGAAAAACTGCGCCTGCTGCTCAGGACGCACGGGCGAACCCACCGGCTCGTTGGCGGCTGCGGCGTTGCCGGTGCACCGCACAGCGGTGCTACCCCCGACACCGCGAGGGTCGAAGCTCACCAGATCGAACCGTTGACGCAGCGCCTCCGGGTAGGAAGGGCCGAGGTGCTGGAGCCCACCGACACCGGGGGTTCCTGGACCACCGAAGTTGACGAATAGTGAACCGATCCGGTGTGCCGGATCGGTCGCCGGCAATCTGATCATCGACAGCGTGATCGTTGCGCCGCGTGGCTGGTTGTAGTCCAGTGGCACCGTCGCGGTGGTGCACTGGAATGACCGGCCGCAGTGACGCCAGTGCAGTGATGGTATTGCGGCGCCGTTGATACCCAGCGGTGCCGATGCGACCTGGCTTGGCGGTGCCAGGGTCTCAGGAAAGTTGTGGTCACGTGCTGAAGAGTTGTGCTCATGCCCAGCATCGCAGGCTGGCAACAGCAGAGCGGCTAGCGTGATGAGCCCCGCGGCGAGCCGCGATGACCTCAAGGCAGCGATCCGCAAGGTTGCGCACTCGCATGCAGCATCGCGGTCCCTTCGGGGCAGTCACGCAGCGTCAATGATAAGTACGTTCTGCAACTGCCGATATTATTGCGCGCGGTGGCCGCCGTTTCGGGACCGCCAGTGCAGGGCAACGGCCGGCGTTGACCGCGCCGATGCGAGACTCGGAGTATCTGGGCATTCCGCAGGGGTCTCCCTGAGGGTCACCGAGGTTCAAATGCCCCCCCGGTGTGGAAACGGCGCAAGGCGGCGAGCGTCTCGAGGGGGTTTTCCTCCGCCAGGAAATGGCCGCTGTCGAGCGCCTGGCCGGTGACGTCGTTGGCCCAGTCGCGCCAGATATCGAGGGGCTCATACCACGCCGCCAGCGCGCCTCGTGCGCCCCACAGGACCTGGGTCGGGCAGGTGATTGTCAGGCCCACGGCCTGATCCTGCTCATCGAGAAATCGATCGTAGGTCGCGCCGGCGCGATAATCCTCACAGATGGCGTGGATAACCGATCGCTCCCGGGCGCAGCGGACGTAATCAGCGACCGCCTCAGGCTCAAAACCTCGCACCACGCCGCCGAACTGGGCACCGAAGAAAAACCACTCCGGATCCGGCGCGATCAGCGTCTCGGGAATGGGATACGGCTGGGCCAGCAGCGCCCAGTGCCAGTAGCCCAACGCAAAGCGCTGATCGGCGCGGGCCCACACCTCGCCGGTGGGGATGATGTCCAAGACACTGAGGCGGCGTGCGGCCTGCGGGTAGTCCAGGGCCAGCCGGTAGGCGACCCGGCCGCCACGGTCGTGGCCAACCACGTCGAAGCGCTCGAACCCGAAGTGGTTCATCAGCCCGACGATATCCCCGGCCATGGCCCGCTTGCTGTAGCTTTCGTGACCTGGCATGGCTGCGGGCTTGGTGCTGTCGCCGTAGCCGCGCAGGTCCGGCACCACCACCGTAAAGTCTTCGGCCAGTTCGGCCGCCACCTGGCCCCACATCATGTGTGTTTGTGGATAGCCGTGTAGCAACACCAGCGGCGGACCGTAGCCGCCGTGGCGGACCCGCAACGACACCTCACCAACCGTTATCTGCGCCAACCGGAAGCCTTCGAAGCCCATCAGTTCGACCCTCCGTTTGCCGACACCCGGGTTCGGCGCTTCCCGCCGATTTGCCGGCGCCGGTAGGCATGGATTTTCGGCGTTATTTTAATTAAAGGGGTGTAGGTATATTGACCGTCATCAGCATCACCTGGTAAGGGTTGGCGGTCGACATCGTGAAGAAAATTTGCGCACCATTGTCCGATCGGCGAGCATATTGAGGGATCTGATACGGGCCATACATCCCTCCCAAATCGGCGCTACGGTCGGAGCCGAAGCCCTCCTGTGTATGGTCGGCGCCGGGCAAGTGCATGAATCTCCCGAGCCCATCGTTCACCGAGAAGACGAGGTCGCCCTGCGACCAGGGCCCGTAAGGACGCCTCGACCAGCGCATCACAACCCCACCCACGGCTGACCTATCTGCGGGCCAGTCTGCATTATAAAGACACAGCCAGGCGCTGAGCAGTGGATTCCAGCGTACCGACAATTCGCCGACGCAGCCCTCGCCAAAGAGCGGAACCGCGTCTTCCTCGTCAGTGCTCCAGGCTGGTTTATCAAGCCCGCCGGCATAGAACAGGAAACCGCCCGGTTCGTCGAGTTCGGCCGCCGGCTTGACGGCGAGGTAGACATCGCTGGAGCGGTAGCGGCCGCTGCCAAAGACGACAAGTTGTGGGCCGTCACCCGGCAGTCCATGTCCATGCGGGTCCACGATCGAGGTGGAGACGTTGACGAATTTGTAGTGTGAGATCTCGTAGAGGCCTTTGAAGTCGAGACCGTCATTATTTGATCGGGCGAGTATGGATCTGCCCATCTGGGCATACTTTCCCACCTGGCGGTGATTGGTGCTGAAAAAGGCATACATGCTACTGTCCCAGCTCACTCCATCGAGTGGCACCTCGAAAGCGGCCTGGGAGATGCCTGGGACCAGCGGCGGCCGGGGAAGAAACGTTAACTTGATGCCGCCGTCGGCGTTCTTGTCTGCGGAATAAGCGATCGCATCAAGATCGTCGTTCGGTATGCTGTGGCCTACGCGCCAGGTGTCGCCAAACAGGAAATACAGGTGGTCGCGATGGATAAACGATACGCCGAGGTCTGTGCCTATAATGGCGGATCTGCTCTCAGTTTGGTTGAAAGCGAATTTTGGCGTCCCCTTTCCGTTCCAACCTTCGCGGTCGTATTCTCCGGTGAGTTGTACGACCTTCTGGGCACGGTGGGCGCGAACGGGGTGTCGTTCCAGAATCGTGAATCGATTAGTTCGAATCCAAGCCTCCCCGGCGGGCTCGTTCGGATGCCAGTAATGAACGACTGAGCCGCGCCGCTCATCGACAAGGACTTCGAATCCGGCATTGTCTGCTGAGGTGAAACTGGATTGGATGATCGCGCCAAACCCCGCGCAGGATTGGGTGATAAACCGACCTGTGGTCCAAGGTCCGGGAACGTCGCTTCGGTCCTGGAAGAAATGCCGAAGCTCTATCGCGCCGTCTTCCAGGTGCAGGGGCACTACTACATCGAATCTGCTGCGCTGCTGTGTACTGAAGGCGGATTGGATGATGCAACCGGGTCCGGCCACATGGTGCGAAGCACCTGTGATGCCCTGCCCGCGTATCCAGGGCGTGTGTACAGTCATGGTCAATCTCTGGCGCAACGGAGAGGGTAGGTGCGCGTTGCTGTTGTCCCGGTAGAAGTGGTGCAGCTGCACGGTGCCGTTGGCTTGCCGTATGGGCACCACGACTTCGAAGTTGCCGGGTAGCCCGGTGCCGAATGTGGATTGGATGATGCAGCCGGGTCCGGCCACGTCATCCTGGTCACCCGTGATGCGTTG
>JAJPIR010000257.1 GCA_021324675.1 Actinomycetota bacterium | reverse complement strand
GGGATCGGTGGCTATGGCAACTGCCTTGGACTGCCCAACATCGGTGGCGAGGTCGCGTTCGATCCGTCCTATGCGGGTAATCCACTGGTCAACGCGCTGTGCGTGGGCGTGCTCCGAGTGAGCGACCTGCAGCTGGCCCGCGCCAGCGGGGCCGGCAACAAGATCGTGTTGTTTGGTGCCCGCACCGGCCGCGACGGCATCGGCGGAGTGTCGGTACTGGCCAGCGAAAGCTTCACCGCCAATTCCGGGGATCACGGTGCAGGGCGCAAGAAGCTACCCAGCGTTCAGGTCGGGGACCCCTTCGCCGAGAAGGTTCTGATCGAATGCTGCCTTGAGCTGTACGACGCGGGGCTGGTGGTCGGGATCCAGGACCTGGGTGGGGCAGGGTTGGCGTGTGCCACCAGCGAGCTGGCCAGTGCCGGCGACGGTGGCATGCAGGTAGACCTCGACGCGGTGCCGTTGCGGGCGTCGGGCATGGCACCGGCCGAAATCCTGTGCAGCGAATCCCAGGAGCGGATGTGTGCGGTGGTGCGCCCCTGCGACGTGGACAGCTTTATGGCCGTGTGCGCGAAGTGGGACGTCACCGCCACGGTGATCGGTGAGGTTACCGACGGTGACCGGCTGGTGATCCGGTTCCACGGCGACGCCGTGGTGGACGCGCCGCCGCGCAGCATGGCGGACGAGGGCCCGGTCTACCACCGTCCCGTGCGGCGGCCGCCTACCCAGGACACCCTGCAAGCAGCCACTCCGGACAGGCTGGCCCGGCCTGCCACGCTGGACGACGTTCGGGCCACGCTGCTGCGGATGGTGGCCAGTCCTGGGCTGTGCTCCCGAGCCTGGGTCACCGACCAGTACGACCGTTACGTGCGCGGCGCCACCGTCCTTGCCCAACCCAGTGATGCGGGCATCGTGCGGATCGACGACACCACTCAGCGCGGGGTTGCGGTGGCCACCGATTGCAACGCCCGATACTGCGCGCTGGACCCCTACGCCGGCACCCAGCTCGCGCTCGCCGAGGCTTACCGCAATGTGGTGGTTACCGGCGCCACCCCGGTGGCCGTGACGAACTGCCTCAACTTCGGTGCCCCCACCGACCCAGGGGTGATGTGGCAGTTCGCCCAAGCAGTCCGCGGGCTCGCCGACGGCTGCGCCCAGCTGGGCATCCCGGTCACCGGCGGTAACGTCAGCTTCTACAACCAGACCGGCGAGACGGCAATCTTGCCCACTCCAGTAGTCGGGGTGCTCGGCGTGATCGACGATGTGCGCCGCCGGATCCCCACCGGGCTAGGCAGCATCGGTGATGAGATCTGGCTGCTCGGCGACACCCGCGACGAGTTCGGTGGCAGCGAGTGGGCGCATGAGGTGCACGGCCATCTCGGCGGTCGCCCTCCCCGGGTTGATCTGGCTCGCGAGCGAGCGCTCGGCGAGGTGGTGGCGACCGCTGCGCGGGATGGCCTGGTCAGCGCAGCCCACGATCTGTCCGACGGCGGTCTAGCTCAAGCGTTGGTGGAGGCCTGCCTGCTGAGTCGCCACGGTGCCCGGATCACGCTTCCCCCAGACCTTGACCCCTTCGTCGCCCTGTTCTCCGAGTCCTCCTCCCGCACCCTCCTCGGTGTGTCGCGCGCTCATGCCCCGCGTGTCGCGCAACTGTGCTCGGCCCGGGGCGTCCCGGTGACCCGACTCGGCGAGGTTCACTCCGAGGCGACCCTGCATATCGCCCCCCTTGCTGCGCTCACGCTGAGCGAACTGCGTACCGCCTGGGAATCCGTCCTCCCCGCCCTGTTCGGCACCCCCTGATCCCGCACGCGCACTGCGAAAAGTAAGGAGAGCACGTGGTAGACGCGGTGGCGGCGTGGCTTGAGGGGGTGGGTCCTGAACCTGAGCGGGAGGAGGTGGCGCGGGCCGTGCGGCGCAGCCTTCGCACGTTGGCGCAGCTGGCGCCCGGCGCCACGGTGGAGGTCCGGGTACCTCCGTTCGCCGCGGTGCAGTGTGTCGCGGGACCCCGCCACACCAGAGGCACGCCACCCAATGTGATCGAGACCGACCCGAAAACCTGGCTGCAACTGGCCACGGCTCGCCTCACCTGGCCCGAAGCCCTCACCACGGGCCGCCTGACCGCCTCCGGCCCTCGCGCGGATCTGTCGCCCTGGCTACCGCTGCTGCATTCAGCGGATTCAGCGGGGTAAACGGGGCCCCTCGCAGCCTCACCGAGCCTGCTAGAGATAAGAGCGGCACGATGGGGCCATGACGTTGGCGATGTTCGTGCAGGCAATGGGCGAGTTCGACAAGAGAGTGCGCAGCGTCGCGCCGGATCAGTGGCATAAGCCCACACCGTGCGCTGACTGGGATGTGCGGCAGCTGGTGAATCACCTGGTCGTCGAACAATTGTGGGCACCGCTGTTACTGCACGGCGCCACCGTCGATGATGTCGGTGATCGGTTTGACGGCGATCAGCTCGGCGACGACCCGGTCGCGGCCTGGGCGAGCGCAGCCACCGCATCCCGCGAGGCGTTCGCGGCGCCCGGCGCGCTGCGTCGATCCGTCGAACTGTCTTACGGGCGCCGTCCCGCGCAGGGCTACTGCCAGGAGATGACCATGGATCTCACGGTGCACACCTGGGACCTGGCCCGAGCCATCGGGGTGGACGAGAAGCTCGACGAGGAACTGGTATCCGCGGTGCTGGCGTTCATCGAACCGCAGGCCGACCAACTGGCCGGTACCGGGCTGTTCGCCCCTCCCGTCGAGATCGGCGACGATGCTGACGAGCAGACCCGGCTGCTGGCGCTGGTGGGGCGCCGGCCATAGCCAACACGTAAACTGGGTGGCGTCGACCCATCCACCAAGCAACCCGACATTTCTGCTGTGGAGTCCCACGTGGGCAACGATCCGCCCCGGCAAGGTCGAGACGACGGTAACAACCGCGACGAATACGCCAACAACCGCGACGAATACGCCCAACCGCGCGAAGAGTGCGGGGTGTTCGGGGTGTGGGCGCCCGGCGAGGAGGTCGCCAAACTCGCCTACTTCGGCCTGTACGCCCTGCAACACCGGGGCCAGGAGTCCGCCGGCATCGCGGTGTCCGACGGCGCCCAGGTCCTGGTGTTCAAAGACCTCGGCCTGGTCAGCCAGGTGTTCGACGAGCAGGTGCTGTCCAGCCTGACCGGACACATCGCCGTCGGGCACTGCCGGTACTCCACCACCGGCTCCACCACTTGGGAAAATGCCCAGCCCACCTTCCATACCACCGCCGCCGGGTCCGGCCTGGCGCTGGGCCACAACGGCAACCTGGTCAATACCCCTGACCTGCTGGCCCAGGCCCGCGGGGGAGGAGTCCGGAATGGGGCGACCACCGATTCTGACCTGATCACCGGGCTACTCGCCGCCGCGGCGCGGGACGCCCGACCCGGGACCGGCTTGGAAGACGCCGCCCTGCGCGTGCTGCCCCGGCTGCGCGGTGCCTTCTCGCTGGTCTTTTGCGATGAGACGACCCTATATGCGGCACGTGATGGGTACGGGGTCCGACCCCTGGTGTTGGGCAGGCTGGAACGGGGCTGGGTGGTGGCCAGCGAGACCGCCGCGCTGGACATCGTCGGAGCCAGCTTCGTCCGGGAGGTCGAGCCAGGTGAGCTGCTGGCCATCGACGCCGCCGGGCTGCGCAGCTCACGCTTCGCCAACCCGAACCCCAAGGGGTGCGTGTTCGAGTACGTTTACCTGGCCCGCCCGGATACCACCATCGCCGGCCGGGGGGTGCACGCCGCCCGGGTGGAGATCGGCCGCCGGTTGGCCAAGGAACATCCGGTCCATGCAGATCTGGTCATCTCGGTACCCGAATCGGGCACCCCAGCGGCGATCGGGTACGCCGAATACTCGGGCATCCCGTACGGCAAGGGTCTGGTGAAAAACGCCTACGTGGGGCGCACCTTTATCCAGCCGTCCCAGACGATCCGCCAGCGGGGTATCCGCCTCAAGCTCAACCCGCTGCGGGACGTCATCCGCGGCAAGCGCCTGGTGGTGGTGGACGACTCCATTGTCCGCGGCAATACCCAGCGGGCGCTGGTCCGGATGTTGCGCGAGTCCGGCGCGATCGAGGTGCACGTCCGCATCGCCAGCCCTCCGGTGCGCTGGCCGTGCTTCTACGGCATCGACTTCGCCTCCCGCGCCGAGCTGATCGCCAATGGTGCTGATATCGACGGGATCCGGCGCTCTATCGGGGCGGACAGTCTTGGTTATGTCAGCCTGGACGGCCTTATTGCGGCCTCCGAGCAGCCGGCGTCCCGGCTGTGCACGGCGTGCTTCGATGGCCGCTATCCGATCGCGCTTCCTCCCCAGGCCATAGGCAAGCACCTGCTCGAGGGTAACGACGGGGCACCGCGTGGTGTCGCGGGCGACGCTGCGCCAGTCTTGCCGGTAGGCGCAGGAGCCGAAGATGCTCTGCGCCGTCCCTGAGGGAGTCGGCGCCCGGTAAGTCGGCTTTCAGTAAAACGGGGACGACCGGGCCGGACTCT
>JAJPIR010000028.1 GCA_021324675.1 Actinomycetota bacterium | reverse complement strand
CCGCAATAACGGCCCAACAACACCTGGCACGCCGCGACCAACGTCATGAACAACGTGCCGTCCTGGCGCTGGCTGAGCTCCTTGAGCCGGCTGGTCACCTCGGCGGGCACGACGAACTCGCACACCCCACCCGCCGAGCTCAATACCGTAGGGCGGGGCCGGTCGGTCGGCAGCTCCAGCACCGGCAGCCCGGCCAGCTGCGCACGCCAGTACTCCATGGCGGCATCCAGCACGGCCCCGGTGAGCAACTCGCGCTGCCATAGCGCGTAGTCGACGTACTGCACGGGCAGCTCGGGCAAGCGGGGCGGGCGTCCAGCGAGCGTGGCGTTGTAGCACTCGCTCAACTCAGCCGCCAGCACACCCCACGACCAACCATCGGTGATGATGTGGTGCATCGCCACGCTGAGCACATGCTCATCGCCGTCCAGGCGCGCCACGCCGACTCGCAGCAATGGTCCGCGAGCCAGGTCGAATCCCTCGCTGGCCTGCTCGATCAGGATCTGCTCCAGCTCCTGTTGCCGCTGCGCGGCGGGCAGTCCGGACAGATCCCACACCGGCAGCGGCACAGCCGCCGCTGGGTGCACCACCTGCACTCCCCGCCCTTGAACAGTCTCGAACGTGGTACGCAGCGACTCATGCCGCGCCACCACCAGGCGCAATGCCTCGGCCAGCGCATCCAGATCGAGCTCGCCCCGCAAGCGCACCGCGAACGGGGTGACATATCCGGATGCATCCGAGGTGAACTGGTCCAGGAACCACAACCGCTGCTGGGCAAACGACAACGGCAACTCACCGACCCGCTCGGCCACCGGAATGGCCGGCAACGCCGACTGCGCCGATTCCGCGATGGCCGCGGCCAATCCCGCCACCGTCGGGCTTACGAACAACACGCGCGGGGAAAGCTCGACCCCACATACCAGGCGGATCCGTGACATCACCTGAATACTCAGGATCGAGTCCCCACCCAGCTCGAAGAAGTTGTCCTCAACCCCGACCCGATCCACGCCCAGCACCTGTTCCCAGATACCCGCCACAATCCGCTCGGTACCGGTTCGGGGAGCAACGTATTCCGTCACCATTCCCAGACAACCGCCGGGAGCCGGTAAGGCTCCCCGGTCGACCTTTCCCGTCGCCCCCAACGGCAATTCATCCAGCATCACGAACGCTGCCGGAACCATGTAATCCGGCAACACCTTACCCAGACGATCTCGCAACTGGGCAGACCCGGGCGCATTCTCGGTACCAGCCACGACGTAAGCGATCAATTGTTTGGTGCCCGTGCCATGATCCCGGGCGGTCACCACAACCTCACTAACTCCGGGACAGGAACTGAGGAAAGCCTCGATCTCTTCCAACTCGACCCGGAAGCCGCGAATTTTCACTTGCTCGTCGGCCCGGCCCAGGTACTCCAGCTGCGCCTCGGCATTCCAGCGCACCAGATCCCCGCTGCGATACATCCGCTCACCGGGCGCACCGAAGGGATTAGCCACGAACCGGGACGCGGTCAGTCCCGGGCGGTACAGGTAACCCCGAGCCAGTCCAGCTCCAGCGATATACAGCTCTCCAGCCACCCCGACCGGCACCGGGCGCAACCGGTGATCAAGGACAAACACCTGCACGTTGTCCAAGGGCCGGCCGATCGGCACCATCTCGGGCACCGGCCGGGCACCGGTCATCCGGTAGGAGCTGGCAAATGTCGTGGTCTCGGTCGGCCCGTAACCATCCACCACCACAAGATCCGGGCATGCTTCCAGGACCCGCCGGACCGCGGCAGCGGGTACCACGTCGCCACCGGTCCATACCTCACGGGCTCCCGCCAAGCAGCTCGGCGCTTCCTGGGCAATGAGCCGGAACAATCCAGCGGTCAACCACAACCCGGTCACCCCGTACTCGGTGACCATCCTCCGCAGGATGTGTCCGTCTAATTCGGTTGGCGGAGCGACCACGACCTGGCCACCACGCAGCAACGGCACCCAGAGCTCATAGGTGGACGCGTCGAACGCGGCCGGTGAATGCAACAACACCCGCTCATGTCCGCCATTGTTGAAACGCCTATCGAAGGCCAGCCCCACCACATCTCGGTGCCGGACCGCCACACCTTTCGGCACACCGGTGGAACCGGAGGTGTACATCACGTAAGCTAATTGACCCGGATCGACGGCCACGCCAGGATGAGAATCCGGTTCATTCCATGGCGGCGCATTATCAGATACGTTTACGATCTGCCCGCCGTGGACACAACTAGCGATCGACTGCCACTCTCGGTCTGTTATCAGCACGGACACACCGGCCTGAGCCAACAATAATTGCATCCGTTCCACCGGAGCCCGCACATCCAACGGCAGGTACGCCCCGCCCGCCTTCAACACCGCTAGCTGGGCCACGACGAAAGCAATGGACCGCTCCATCAACACGCCGACCAGATGCTCCGCACGAACTCCGAGCCGGACCAGCCGATGCGCGAGACAGTTTGCTTGTGCGCTGAGCTGCTGGTAGGTGAGTGTGTCATGTCCGGATGTGAGGGCGATGGCGCCAGGCGTCCGGGTGGCCTGGGCTTCGAAAAGCTCCACAAGGCTGCCCGAGGGAATGGGCTGTCGGGTGTTGTTGCAGGTGATGAGCAGGTGCGCTCGCTCGTCATCGGTGAGGATGTCGATCTGGCCTAGGCAGGTGTGCGGATCAGTGATGAGTTGGTCCAGCACACGAGTCAGCCGGGTGGCGAGGGTTTCGACAGTGGTGCGGTCGAAGAGGCCAGCGTCGTAACCGAGTTCGAGGCGCAGCTGGCGGCCGGGAGACACCACCATGACCAGCGGGTAGTTGGTCGTGTCAACTGTGGTGATGTCCCGAATGGCCAGGCCGTGCGCGGTGGCTGCCTCGCTGTTGATCGGGTAGTTCTCAAACACCAGGATGCTGTCGAACAGGCGTGTTCCGCCGGGGATGTCGGTCCAGGTGTGTAATTGGGGTAGGGCGATGTGTTGGAAGCGGCGGGATTCGGCTT
>JAJPIR010000196.1 GCA_021324675.1 Actinomycetota bacterium | reverse complement strand
GGGATTAGCAGTTACGGCACTATCGGTCGGTCTACCAAAGGGCATACTTGGCCATAGCTAGGGCAAGTGCGCCAAGACTGGATCTCTTTGCAGATTACGGTGCAGTTCAATGTAGCCGCACCTCCGCATCCCCGCTCTATGATGTGGATTTGTCTTTTGTCACTCGCCGCGCCGACCATCGTCAGTGGTGGCCAGAGCTAGTTCGAATCATCCGCATCGACAATTCTGCCTCTGCGGTAGTTTGGGCTGACAGTGAGCGAAACGCCGCCGAATACGCCCATGGGCGGTCACATGGTGAGATATCAATGGGGATTGCCTGGTCGTTCGCCTACCAGTATGAGCGGACGGGGCCCCAGTGTTGTTTGGATAGTGGAGTTCCGCAATGTGGGCAGTGGTCCAGCTCGTGGCGGATCGCGCGAACCGCTGACCACTCATCGTTGAGCCTGCGACGCTCTTCTGCCTGCCGGCGAATTTGCGGTCGGATGGCCTGGAGGGTCCAGGAAGATCCGAGCAGCAGCCCTAGGCACAGCAGAAGAACAAGGACCAGCACCTGAATGATCATGGCGAATTGCCGTCTGTTGTGCCATGGCATCGTGTTGTCCGCTCACGGTCACTGGGTAACCGTGCCGAAGGAAAGTAAGTCGTACACAGGCATACCGACGACGTGATCGTCCTGACTTCCCCCATCGTTGGTGTGAAGATACAACTCTCCATAAACAAACACGATACAGTCTCTGCCGAACTCTAGCAAGGGCTGTATTGACTTCGGGCGACACCTCACTAGACTTCGGGTATGGCCCTGAAGATGACGACGACCGTCCGCTTAGTGCTGGAGGCCTTGTTGCGGGCCTGGGATGACGACCCCACCGCGGTTCTTTACGGCTTAGAGATCACCGCACGTACTGGGCTGCTGCCAGGCACCACTTACCCGATCTTGCAGCGGCTGTTGGACCATGGGTGGTTGACCGACGAGTGGGAAGATTTAGATCCGCGTGAGGCGGCCCGGCCGCGGCGTCGTTATTACCGACTCACTGAGGAAGGCGCCTCGCAAGCTCGCGAGGCACTGGAGAAGGCGTCGGCACGCTCGGATGCGAGACGTCAAGCGTGGGTCCGTGGGCTCCAAGCTACTGCTGGGCATGAGACTTCGTAGTCGGTGGCATCCCTGGCGAAGGGAGAACAGTCAATGGAGATTGTCAATGGGCGGCGTCGATCGATCACCGTGGACCCTGGTAGGTGAGCCGGGATGCGGCGCGGCCGGTGGGCGAAGGTCGCTAAGATTGGTAGCTATGCCTTAGGCGTGGCTAATCTGGTATTGCTGATTTTTGTTCAGCCCACCGTGCTGAGTTTCATCTCCGCGGTCGTGTTGGCTCCGTTCACGCTTGCGTTGGCTTTGAAGTTGACGGCTCTATTGTCGTGCCATGCTGTTAGCTTTGCTCTGGGCGATCGACGCGAGCGAGCTGAACTGCTGGTGTGCGCTGTTGGCGGGTTGCAGCCGCCCGCTGCGGGTGAGAAATACCGAGAAGCTATGCTCGCCGAGATCAGCATCGCCCCGCCCGATTTAGTTCCGGCGATTAGAACCGACCTGCTGAAAACTGCTGGGCGAGTGGTTGTTGCGGCATGGGCACAGTTCGGGAGGCGGTTGTGGAAGCGGGCTCGATGCCAGAAGGTGTTTTCAGCTCAGCGCCCGGCCTAGACACCAGGCCATCATTCTTATTCTCGCAGCTAGATGAGAGGGCGAGGTTTGCGACCATCAACACGATCAATCGAAAGCGCGGATGGATCTAGGTCGGCGGACCAGACCTTGAGTTCGTCATCCTCGGTGGCTACCGACGCCGTGGACAGTCGAGCGATGAGCGATCGGTGATGAACAGGTCGACCTTGCCTGACTGTGCGGCCAACTCCTTCAGCCTGGTGGCTCATTCGCGCAAACTTCCGACGCGGCCCTTGCTCAGCGTAGATATCGATCCGCAGAACCGACTCATTGCGATCTTCGCTGAACTCGCCCACGCTGTCTAATCGAGGCAGCGCACCGAAACAACGGGGCTACTTATCGCCTGGCCGGCTGCGGACAACGGTCCCTCGCGGACGGAGTGAGACCACGGTGGGGCAGAGCGCCACGGGGATTGACTGGTCCGGGTGGCGCTGAGCAAAGTGAGCAGAGTTGTGAGGTGGTGTGGTCTCACGGGGGCTTGCCGCTTGCTGAATTGGGGAGCCATGCGCGAACCAGTGTCGTTCGTCGTCGCAGTGGTGACGGCGCTGGTCGTCGGGAGCGGCAGCTTGGTGGCTGTCGGCCAAGAGGACGTCCCCGGCCCGATGGCAGCGGGCAACCCCGGACTCACGGCCAACGTGATGGCGCCGCTAAAAATTACCGATTTCCCGGCATTCGAAAATGACCTCAAGACTGTCAAAGCCTACGGCGTTAACGGCGTTAACATCGACGTGTGGTGGGGCGACGTCGAGGGGCAAGCTGATAACCGGTTCGACTGGTCCTACTACGACCGCGTCTTCAAGCTGATCACCGCGGACGGACTGCACATCGCGCCGATCCTGTCGTTTCACCAGTGCGGCGGCAACGTCAACGACACCTACACCAGCTTGTTGCCGGCCTGGTTGTGGCCGAAATATGACCAGCGCTGGTACCACGGGATCCGGCTCGGCATTGACGGGCTCAAGTACCGCAGCGAGCAGGGCCACTACTCTCCAGAGACCGTACAAGGCTGGGCCGACGAGGTGGTAGAAAGCGAATACCGCGACTTCACCCGCGCCTTCGCCGACCATTTCGGTCAGCGCTACCGCGACGACATCGTCGAGATCAACGTGTCGCTCGGCCCGTCGGGCGAGCTGCGCTACCCGTCCTACAACGCCCACGACGTCGGCACCGGCTACCCGACCCGGGGCGCCTTGCAGTCCTACTCCTCGCTGGCAGTGGCGGACTTCCGGACTACGATGCTGCGCAAGTACCGCTCGGTGGCCGGGATCAACGCGACCTGGGGTACCGCGTACCGATCCCCTAACGAGATCACACCGCCCGCCGATGCCCAGACGTTCTTCGTCAGCGGAAGTTATCGCAACAGCGCCTACGGGCGCGACTTCGTGGACTGGTACAACGGCTCACTGGTTGATCACGGCAAACGAGTGCTGGAGACAGTGGTCAAGGCGCTCGGGCATCACTTCCCCAGAGCCAACATCGGTTACAAGCTACCCGGCATCCACTGGACGATGACCAGCCCGGCATACCCCCGCGCCGCGGAAGTCACCACCGGCCTGATCCAGACCAGCGTGGACGTCGACTCTCGAGCCACCGGCCACGGCTACCGACGGATCATCGACCTGGCCAACCGGGTCCACGCCTGCGGGCGCACCGTGACTGTGTACTTCACGGCGCTGGAAATGGGCGACCAGAACTCCCAGCCAGCGTACTCATTGGCCAAGACGCTCGTGGGCTGGATCGGTCAGTACGCCCACGACGACCACGTAGTGCTTAAAGGCGAAAATGCACTACCGGACGGGGTGCACTCCGACATCGGCTGGGACGACATCCACGACGCCTTTGGCACCTGGGGTTACCTCGGGCTCACCGTGCTGCGGATATCCGACGTTGCCGAAGGCATTGGTGCCGAGCGGTACGCGCTGTTCATCGACAAGTACCGCCACTGAATCATCACTCGGCGTACCGCGACGCGTAGCCGACAGCAGGGTCCAGCGCATGTGGAGGCGTCAGCGGATCACTTACCGGTCACACCAATTACCTTCGCTCGGTGACGTTCAGCCCCGACGGGCACCTCGTGGCCAGCGGCAGCAATGGCCAGACACTGCGGCTGTGAAACGTCACCGACCCGACTCTTGCATAACACACGCCTATCAGATTCTCAGTGGCGCGTTGCGGCTCCCACCATCTGCTGACTGGCCAGCGTGAGGCTACGGCCGTCACCTGGATTGAAGATTTGGATCCGATCGGGATCGAACCAGATATCGATGTTTTGTCCCTGCGTTGCCGCCGACGCGGCGGACAGGCGCGTGGTCAGCTGACCAGTGCAGGGGGCGATGTC
>JAJPIR010000062.1 GCA_021324675.1 Actinomycetota bacterium | reverse complement strand
TTCTGCGACAAGGCCAGCCCGTGGCAGCGGCCCAGCAACGAAAACACCAACGGGCTGCTGCGCCAGTACTTCCCTAAGGGCACTGACCTGCGCGTACACCAACCAGAGGATCTGGCTGCGGTGGCCGCCGAGCTCAACGACCGACCCCGCAAGACGCTGGGCTGGTCCTGTCCGGCCGATCAGCTCGAGGCGTTCCTCGGCGTCGGAGCCGACTGACGCAGCGGCGACGGCGCTGCCAGGATGGGCGCATGGCGAACATGCGTCGGCGCAGCCCGGAACCACCACCAGGGATGCCGCAAATCGAGTTCAAGCCGGGGCTCGCCAACGAGATGCTGCGCGATCTGGCGCCACTGCTGGCCGAAGAAGGCATCGACGTCGACAACATCGACATCCCCGACCTGGACACCTTGCAACGGGCGCTCAACCGCGCGGTCGAACGTCGCAACCTGGAGTTGTTCAGCCCGATCGGTCACACTCGCGACATCGCATTGGTCACGCTACGGCTGGTCGTGGAGGCCATCCTCGACGGCGACACCATCCTCGCCGCCACGCTGCTCGACCAGGTACAACCCGAGTCGCCGGACAACTCGACTGCCACCGTCGCCAGCTGCATCGGCATCGCCCTAGGACTACTCGATAACTGGATGAGCGGGCAAACCCGCAACGCACCCACCGAGCTCGGCCACCACACCACACTGCCCGCCGGGCACTGGCGCGGGGAACGCGCCGCGACCGACATCCTCTTCCTCGCCCGCAAAGGACGAGCATTCCGCTCGTTGGACAAACTGCTCACCCGCCAAGGCGGGCCACAAGTACTGGCCGGCTCCGCACTCGCCCTCGCCGCCGCTACCGACGCCTGGGCTCAGCGCAGCGACACATCCCACGCAAAGCTCATCCCCACCATCATCCGCTGATCCCCGACTACGCTCGCGAGTCAGCAACAGTCGCTTGTGTTGCGACGATGCCTGGAATCCGCCGTTGCCGCGCCGGGGTCATTTTTCGCGTGCCGTCGACACGCGCAGTATCGCCAGCTCGCTGCCAGCCTGGGTATCCCACACCCGGATCGTGCGGTCGTTTGATGCGGTGGCCAGCTGCCGGCCATCCGGTGACCAGGCCACTGCCCAAACCGCAGCCTCGTGGCCCCGCAAGACGGCTCGCACCTGGGAGGCCACTAACGCCGCGGTCATCGCCCGCGGCCGCTCGACCTGGCGGCGGAGCATGGCGACCTCAGGACCCAGCAGTCCCAGCCATCCCACGAGTTGCCGGAAGATGAGATACAGCAGTCGCACGGCCACGGTCGGCGATCATGCCCGACGTCCACCGTCAAGCAAGATCGCAGGTCACCGCTGTGAATGAGCTATTCGGCGCAGGACGGCTGTTCCCGCTAGACGGGGTGACGACGCCGGACCAGTCGAATGACCAAGTAGACGACAATGACGACGTTGACCAGCAAGGCAGCGACCTTGAGTCCGGTGGGGTGCTTGTGCAGCTCCTGAACCTCAGGGATGAACAACAATGCTGTCGCCACCACGGTCAGATATTCCGCCCACCGACGACGACGCAGCAGGCCGTAGCCCTCCACCGCCTCCAACACTCCGTACCCAAGGGCAATCGCACCGTAACGCTGCGCCTGCCGCGGTCCCAACCCCGCCAAATGAACGACGAGCCGACCGGTCTCGTTACGACTCGGGTCAAGCCCCACCCGCCCAACCAAGCCTCGCGCGACATCCGTCCAATCCGCGTGGCTATGGGTCCACAGAATCAGACCGACCCCAATCAACAGCACCGCACGGATCACGCGCTCCACCGCCAGCACCGGCAACAGCCGACTCCGGTCCCGATCGCTATCCCTGCGGCTGGACTGCTCCGACGCGTCAACCATGCCTGACCGCTCCGCTGCTGACGCCACGACAACCCCCAGCTAAGTCTGTCCACCCCAGCACAAAAGTGATGACCCACCACCGGGCCATCAAGGACTGGATAGTAGGCCTGCTCCCGGGCACCACCCCCCACGGCAGTCGCCAGGCCGGGGACAGCAATCGGGTCAGTGCCGCGAACACCGCTCGATCTGCTTAGGACAATCGCGGTTCACCTTGCGGCATAACACGGTGACTTTGTGCCGGAGCACAAGGATTTCCACGTTCTTGGATTGTGCGTTGCGCGCGAGTAGTCCCAGCCAACGCCATGACCTGTCGGAAGATCAGATACAACGGTCGTACCGCCACGACCGACGATCTGTGAGACACCCTCTGTCAACCTCCGGGTCCTTGCTCGGTTGAGTGGTCGTGGGGGTAGTGGCGCTTGGACGGTTCGGCCGTGCGCCTCAAAGGCGGTGCGTGTCCATGCTGGGCTTGGGCAGTGTCGATGGTGGTGGGGCGGCGCGTGCCTGAGTCGGCGCCGCCGCCGCTGGTCGGGCGGGTTGGCGATTAGGCGGCGCGGTTGGCTTGGTGGACGTTTTCGTCGTAGAGCACGCTCTTGGTCAGGCAGTGCCACAGGATTTCCAGCCACCGGTTGCTCAAGGCACGGAGTGCGGCATGGTGTGCCTTACCGGCTGCGATCTTGGCATCAAAGAACTCGCGCGCCCAGCCGCTGCGGCTGAGGCTGCAAAAAGCCCATTGGTGCACCGCGGCGCCCAGGTAGTGGTTGTGGGCCAGACGGCGAGCGACGACGAAGTCGTGCTTGCCCGAGCGGCGGGTGACCGGAGCGGTGCCGGCATAGCATTGCAGCGCGTTGGGCGAATCGAACTGGGTGATGTGTTCACCGATTTCGCCCGCGACCCGGGCGGCGAGACGATCACCCAGGCCAGGCATGCTCAGGTAGATCTCGCCGCCGGGGAACGTGTTGCCCGGGTCGGGATCCTTCGTGGAGTGATCGCGGCCGGTGCGGGGTCCGCGTAGCAGCTGGCTCATTCGTTGTTGCCACACGCGGCGGGTGTCGTGCAGGGCCAGCAGCTGGACTGCAATCAGCCGGATGCCGGCGGCTTTGGCGTGGACCAGGTAATCGCGGGTGGGCAGCGACGGTGCGCTCAGTGCGGTGCTGATGCGATCGGCGAAGCGTTCGGGCCAGCCGTGACGGCCAGCTCGGGCGAAGCTGACCAGCTCAGCACGCGATACTGCCGCCAGCTCGGCCTGGGTTGGCCAGCGTTGCAGCAGCCGCAACATCGTGGGCGCGCCCAGGTCATCATTGGCCAGCACCAGCGCCGCGGGGTAAGTGGTTTGCAGATCCGCGCGCAGTCGGTTTAGCAGTCGGCGCTGGTCACGCGCGGCGCGTTCATCGTCGCGGGCGATCGCGCGCAGCTCCCCACCCCACTGACCGTGGGGAATGAGTGTGCGCAGCCCGGCGTGGCGGTCCAACGCCAGCAGGCAGCAAATCCGAGCATCTTCAGCGTCGTCTTTCTTGCGCGCCGGACCACGACGACGAGCGACCAGGTCAGGATTGACCGGAACCACGCTAAATCCCGCGTCGAGCAAAGCTTCGACCAGCAGCCCATGTCGGGTCTCCAGCACCACCCGAATCTCAGCGGGATCGGGCTCCAGCGCCAGACAGCGCTCGATCAACCGCTCTACCCCGGCCGGACTGTGCTCAATCCGGAACTGGTCAGTCACGCCCTTCGCTACCGTTCCCAGGGCGACGTCATGAAACTCTTCCGCCCAGTCGATACCAACCCCCAGCACCCCTGCTCCTTCCTTCGCCACCCTCATGCTCGGCGGATCGGGAAGGCACGGCGTCGTGCTGATGGACCAGTCCTCACGGGACGACACCCTCCTGGGCGTCGGGCCTTCACCGGGACCCGGCAGGGGCGCTGTCTCACTGCAGTCCTCGCAGGACAAGTGTCGTAAGCGCTCCCCACCGGGATCCACCGCGAAGGAAGGTAAGGCCATCAGTGTCGTTGCGGTGCTCCTGGGTGGAGGACCGCCAGGCTCGGCGCCGGTGACCCGATGTGACTCTCTGACGATTTGGCCGCTGTGGCGTGTCCTGTCGTTGACCTGTCCGTGGTGGTTGCCGGCACCGGCCTGGCTCACCAGTTGGCCTGATTGAGAAGCCTGTCCGCCCGAGGGCGTGACCCCTCACAGATCTGCCGCTGTGGTGACCGCACCCAGGCCGGTGCCCACGGTTGACCGTTGCCCACGGGAAGGACACCCGGCCAGTGGCCATGTTGGCAGAAGTCGTGGATGGAAGTCATCGGGGTGGACACCCACCGCGATTTCCCTCAGGTCGTGATCGCCTACCGGAGCGGCGCGATGATCGCGACCCGCTCGTTCAGTAACGACAGCGTCGGCTATGCCCAGACACTGACCTGGGTCTTCGAGCATGCGCCCGGGCCAAGGAGGGTGCTCTCGATCGAGGGCACCCGCAGCGACGGCGCCGGTCTGGCCCGGGCGGCAGCCACCGCAGGGTTGCCCGTGATCGAAGCCGAGCAACCCCGTCGCAAGCACCGCCGGGGTCGGGGTAAGTCCGACTCGATCGACGCGCACCTGGCGGTGCTGTCCGCGGTCGGTCTCGACGCCGCCAAGCTGCCCACCCCGCGCACCGATGGGGACCGGGAAGCCCTGCGCATCTTGCTGTGCGCTCGCCAGGAGCTGACCACCACCAGCACCGGGCAGATCAACCGGCTGCGCGCGCTGCTGCGTGACGGCGACGACACTGACCGGCGCCTCGCTCGCGCGCGGTTGACCGATACTGTCTTGGCCAGCGTGGCTCGCCGCCGCCCGCCTGCCACGCCAGCCGCGACCAAGCCGTACGCCACGCCGAGATCCGCCGACTCGCCGTGGCGCTGCGCCAGGCTGCCCGCGCGCTTAAGACCAACCGCGCCCAGTTGACCACGATCATCGATGACCTAGTCCCTGGGCTGCTCAGTCAACCCGGGATCGGTCCGGTCAGCGCTGCCCAGGCCATCGTGTCGTTCTCCCATCCCGGACGCTGTCGCAACGACGCCGCCTTCGCCAAACTCGCCGGCACCAGTCCCCTTGAGGCATCCAGTGGTCAAACCACCCGCCACCGACTCAACCGAGGCGGAGACCGTGCACTGAACAAAGCCCTCCACACCATCGCGCGCACCAGAATGCGCAGCGACCCCACCACCAAGGCGTACGTGGCCCGTTGCCGTGCTGAAGGCAAGTCCAAGCGTGAGATCCGACGCTGCCTCAAGCGATACATCGCCCGCCAGCTCACCGGACCCTCACCACCGCGATGAAACCCAACACCACGACGAGCGCATAAACCAACCGCACCGGCCCACCCGAGAGGACGAAGCCTCCCAAAAGATCTTGACACAAATAGAAGCGTCATGCCCGACGACCGCCGCCCAGCGATGCCACAGGTCACCGCCATGGATGGCCAGTTCGGCACCCGCAGCCCGACAGCAGCGGCATGACACCAGCTCAGTTTTGGGTGGTTCGGTCGCGTGAATGCCGGCGGAACTTGGCGCGGACCTGCTCGTCGTCGGAGTAGGTGCGCTCCTTGGCGTAGGCGTCGTAGGCGCGGTAGTCCGCTTCGGTGGACGGAGTGTCCACCAATCCTCGGGGGTGCAGCCGTTCCTTGAGTACCACGTTGAGCTGTGCACCGAGCAAGGTCACGATGCCCTGCAGGTAAAACCACCACAGCATGGTGATCACGGTGGCGAAGTTGCCGTAGGTCCGCGCAGCAGTGTGTAGGTACCGGGAGATGATGATCGACGACAGCTGCTGGAGTACCCAGAACACCACGCCTGAAAGCAATGCGCCCGGCACCACATCACGGGTAGCGATCTCACGATCGGTGAGCAAACGGAATGCCGCCAGAAACAACCCGATGTCGAGCGCGACCGCGATGAGGTAACCAGCAAGCCGACCCACCACACCGAGATTCGTTGCGGCGGCGCCCGCGATATAGCTGCTGATTACCGTGCTGACGACCAGGCCAAGCCCGATAATGGCCAGCGCCACAAAACTGCGCCTGATCTGCGCAGCGAAGCCGGGCCGCTTCGCAATGGGGATTTCCCATACCCTGTTGAATGCCGACTGTGTAGTCGTAACGACCAACGATCCGCTCCACAGCGCGCTGACACTACCCAACACCAGCGTCCACCACTGACCGCTGAGGTGCCCGATCGAGTCCGGACCGAGCAAGGGAATAAAGCTGGCCACCTGCCCCAGCACCACACCCTGCAGGCTGGGCGGCACAAAGTAGCCAAGCAGTGTGACCAGAATGAGCAACAGCGGGAAGACCGAAAAAATGCCCAAAAGGCGATCTGGCTGGCCAGGCCTGTCGATTCGTCCTCGACAAACTTGCGGAGCACCGCGATCGGCACGCTCAATGCCGGATGCCGTCGCTGGTAGAAATCCAAGCATTTGAGCTTGTCCCGCGCCCGGTCGGTGACCTGCTCAGTGACGGGGTCCTTCGCGAAGCTTTTATCGCGCCGAGTCATGAGTCCCCTCCGTGATGGCGGCGTTGGAGCACTGGGTCACCCCTTCCGGAAGCCCCTCGATGTGCCAGGCATCCACGCCGACGTCCAGGGTGAGCCGCCGGCCCGCCAGAAGCAGGTTCTCGATGCGCAGCGGCAGCATGCGCTCTGGCACGGCAGGATCGAAACAGATCCGGCCAGCCGGTATGTCCGGCTCAAACCGCAACAGGGTCCGCATCAGCAAGACGGGTGCTGCCGCTGCCCAGGCCTGGGGCGAGCAGGAGGTGGGGAAGGGCACCGGGGAAGGGAACTCTGCCCGGTCGAACCCGCAGAACAGTTCGGGCAAACGAGCGTCGAACCGGTCGGCAGCATCGAACAGACCCAGTGCCACGCGCTGCGCTTCAGCGACGTAGCCGTACCGCATGAGCTCCGCCGCAGCGATCGCGGTGTCGTGTGGCCAGACGGACCCGTTGTGGTAGCTCATGGGGTTGTAGGCGCCCATGGTGCTGGCCAGGGTCCGGATGCTGAACCCGGTCCACATCCGTGGATCGAGCAGGTGGTGGGCCACGACCGGCGCCTTGTCGTCGTCAACGATGCCGCACCACAGGCAATGCCCCATGTTCGAGGTGAGCGCGTCCAGCCGGCGCTTGTCCCCATCCAGCCTGATCGCATACCAACCTTGGTCAGGCAGCCAGAACCGCTCATTGAAGGCGGCCTTGAGGGTCTCGGCTTTGCTCTCGTAGGTCGCCGCTGTGCGTTCGTCGCCGACGGCCGAGGCAATCGACGACCGGGCCCGATAAGCGGCATACACGTAGGCCTGTACCTCAGCCAGCGCGATCGGTGGTGAGCCGAGGCGCCCGCGGCATCGTTGACGCCGTCGAAGGAGTCCTTCCAGCCCTGGTTGATCAGTCCGCGATCGGTGGCGCGACGGTATTCGACGAACCCATCGCCGTCGATGTCGCCATAGGTCTCGACCCAGCCCAGCGCCCGATCAGCGGCAGGCAGCAGAGTGTGCAACTCGGCACCGGGCAGTCCCCACCGGCGCAGCTCACCGAGCAGCGCAACGAACAGCGGAGTTGCATCCGCCGTCCCGTAGTAGGCCTTACCGCCCCCGAGCGCGAGCTTCGCCTCCCGCCGGGACCGGACCTCGTGCACGATCCGTCCCGGCTGTTCCTCGGTGAGCGGGTCGATTTTCGTCCCCTGGAACTCGGCCAACGTCTGCAGCGTGCCCAACGCCAGCTGCTGATCCAGCGGGAGCGCCATCCAGCTGGTGAGCAAGGAGTCACGCCCGAAAAGCGCCATGAACCAGGGAGCACCGGCTGCCACAACCCGGCGATCCGGGTGGTCCGGATCGTGTATCTGGAGCGCGCCTAGATCCTCACTGCTGGTTTGCAACGTGCGGACCAGCCGGGAATCTGGCGTAGTCACGGTCGGGCTGGTGAGGCGCCAGGCGCGCAACCGGCGGGCTGGGATGGATCCGTTGGGCCGCTCACCGCACTGGTAGCGCAGCCGAAGCAGCCGGCCGTTGATCGCCACCTGCACCGACAGGCAGGTGGACCACTCCACGCGTGCCGGCACGACCGCGCGGAAGGTCATCATCCCGGGCGTCAGTACTAGGTCACTGGTGGCGGTGACCTGCATGCTGCGGGTATCACCGGGCATCGTCCAGGTATAGGTCAGGCTGTTGGCACCGAGGTCGACGCCGACCCCGCCAGCCGGGACCACCCGGCACTCTTTGACCTCGAACAGGTCAGCGAAGTCGGCCTCGACGGCCACGGTGACCAGGACCCCAGCAGCCTCAGCGCCTACATTGCGCAGCACGATGTCTTTCCGCATGCCGTCGCCAACGTAACGGGTGCGCAACACCATCAAGGTACTCTCGGCCCGCCCGCGGCGTGGCGGGATGCGCCCGACGAACGTCGCCCGGTACCGGTCCCCGTCTAGCGTGGTCAACGGCTCGGCGGCCATGCCGTCCACCTGCACGCGCCAGCCGGAGATCGCTCGGGTATCGGACACGAACAGTCCCTGCGGACGGTCCGGCAGGATGTCGCCCGAAGTCGACGACAGACAAAACGTCGACCCCTCGATGAGAGTGATCATCCCGCAGTCACCAGACAGTGCCGGTGGAGAGATACCGGAAGCCCACGCACCAGTCATGGATTCATGCTCGCCCCCGTCGCGGCCCACGCGATGCCATCTCCTGGCCAGTCCGGGGCCGGGTGCGCCCATCCAACCGCGGAGGAAGCACACCACGGCGTCGCGCCGGAGCTGGGGTACGGCAAGGCATTGGTCCTGGCAGGCATCGATGGTCACTCGCGCATTCGCTTGGCTAACTTCCTTTTCGAAACACGTCCGACGGCATCACGGCACCATTATGCGACTTGCGACAGTTTTCCCTTGCGGTCATGAGCAGCAACCGATGGGGAGACTTAAGACACCGATGTTGTGGCCCGGCGGCCGGAACCACTCAGGTGTGGGCCCGGTCGGTCAGCTTGTCGCGTAACCGGTCGACCAGCCCGACACCGGACGATCTCACTGATCATGGTGTCAGCGAGATTACGTCGCGGATCAGGATCGGTGACCGACGGGATCCGGGGAAGAAGCTCAAGAGCTTCATGGTGGTCGGATACCAATTCGTCGATAACATCGGTCTCGGTGCGATGCTCGGTCACGTCAGCCCCCTTGACCTGGCTCGGGATGGATACCAAGGCAATGCTCCCCCGCCCTGCGGCCGTTCACTTGGACCTGGCAGCACCAATCAGGTCGCCCTTTACCAACCTGCCGGCACACCGCAACCGCGTGCGACGACTCGCGTTTGCCCCGGCTCTCCTCAGGCATAATGCGGGACCGCGGCTAACCGGGGACCCGGTACCCAGGCAGCTCGGTAATGTCCCAGGTGAGTCCGCGAAGCTCTTGAGGATTTCCGTTCCTGTCAAGGAAAACGCGGCCGGCGCAGTGTAACCACCGGATCCCGCCAATTGGATGCACGATGCGATGATCGACGTTGTACGGCTCGCCGCCGGTGACGCTGCGCTGGATTGCTCGCTCGACAACCACTCGATCCTTGGCGTAGCAGCGTTGCCGGGCGGTCTCAAGATTACATTCGAGCATTGGCGCAAGCCCGTAGATTTCGAATATGCCGGGCGACCAGGTCGCGGTGTTCGAAGAGATGCGCCATTCCCAGGAACCGACCCGCACCCGTTCTTCATTCACGATGGGTTTCTGGTCGCTGATGTCCAGACCGGCCGCGTACATGCGTTCCTCTTCAGAAACCGATCGGATGCTCCATTGAGTATTCCGGTAGGTGCCGTCCCGGCAGAGCACCCGGGTCTTATAACCGATCACTGATTCGGGTCCATTCAGCAGTATTTGCTCGCGCATTTCAACTGACCGGTCCCGGTCTTCAGGATGCAGCAGCTCCCAGAATGGAACTGACGAGAGCTCCCAGATGGACCACCCGAACGTACCTTCGTGTACAGGATTGATCGACACAGCGTATCCATCGACGTCCCACACTCCGGTCACGCGGTCACGACCCGTTGCTCGTCGTTAGGAGACATCGCCATCTCCTGGTCTCGCACTGGGTTGGCGTCGATGCGCGATCGGCGGCCCATTGTGCGGCATATGGCAATGGTAGAGACGATGGCGTGCCGCGCGACAGGCAACCGAAACTGTGATCAACCCGCCTGGCAGGCCTAGTCGGCCGCGGTGACCTTAACCCGGTGGGTCGTGGTGGCGAGTCGTCGGCGTAGTGGACGGTTGGGTGCATACCAAAGTCACGAGTGCGCATGAGAGGGATGGACTGATGGCCGGAGTTGCAACGCTCAAGCGCGGTGAGTGGAAGAACACTCTCGACCAGCTGACCGCCGATCATGAAGGGCGACAGGTGACGATCGAACTGCTCGATCCGTCAGTCGGACACCAGCACGAAGCGGAGCGGCTGCCATTCGCTTACATCAACTTCGATCCCAAGGACGACGTGATCGTCGTCGCCGTCGGTGGTAAGTCATGCCGGTACCCAGTCGTGCTCCGGCACATGATGTGGCATCCCACGGAGGTTGATCTTGCCGTTGACGGGGTACCGGAACCGGCGGTGCGAATCGTCGAACCGGACGGCACCACCACGTTGGTTACCTTCTTTGATGAATCGGAGCGCTGAAGTTGAGATGACCGCCACGGCAATCAGTTACGCCGATGAGCGAATCCAGGATCATGTGCTCGCCGAGCTGGAATGGGACCCGAGGGTTCGGTCGACCCAGATTGGTGTCGCGGTCAAGGATGGTGTTGTCACCCTGACCGGCTGCGTGGACTCGTATGTGAAGAAGTTGGCAGCCGAACGTGCCGCCCGCCGGATGCGTGGCGTGCGGGCCGTGGTCAACGACATTCAGGTGCACCTGCCGATTTTCGCGCAGCGGACCGACGCCGACATCGCCGCAGAAGCGTGCGGCGCGTTGGCGCGGCATGCGCTGGTGCCGGCGGACCGGATCCGGGTGACGGTGTCGGGAGGGGTCATTACGCTGGACGGCGAGGTGACGTGGGAGTTTGAGAAGCGCGCCGCCGAGGGGGCAGTCCGCCGGCTGGTGGGCGTGCGGGGCGTGGTCAATAACATCAGAGTGCGGCCTCCTGTGGGTCCGTCGCCGGAGCAACTGACCCACCAGATTCACGACGCCTTGGTGCGCAACGCGGAGACCGATGCCCAGCAGGTCAGCGTCGAGGTACAAGGCGACAAGGTCATCCTTCGGGGAGCGGTACGCAGCTGGGCAGAGCGGGAAGAAGCCGAACGCGTCGTGTGGTCCACCCCCGGAGTCACCACCGTCGAAAACCACATCACCGTCGCGTCCTGATCGCGGGGGTCCGGGAGGCGGTCAGCCGTAAGCGGCGAGGTGTTCGTGGACTAGGCGGACGGCCATGGATCCTTCACCGACTGCTGAGGCGACGCGCTTGATCGACCCGCTACGGACGTCGCCGACTGCGAACACGCCAGGCTGAGTAGTCTCCAGCATCATCGGTGGGCGGCCCAGTTCGTCGAACTGGCCGTTGGCTACTCGGGTGGCAGCGGATCCGGTCAGCACGTAACCACCGGAATCCAGGGCTAGCGTGCCGGCCAGCCAGTCGGTACAGGGATCTGCACCGATGAAGACAAACAGCTCCCTGGCCTCCAGGGTGCGCCGCTCCCCGGACTCGTTGTCCTCGACGACCACCGCCTCCAACAACCGGTCGCCGAGCAGCTCGCGTACTTCGGTGTGCAGCAGCACTTCAATCCGCGGATCGCGCTTGATCCGGTCGGCCAGGTAGCGCGACATGTACTCGTCGAGCCGGTGCTCGCGCACTACCAGGCGGATCTTGCGCACGTGATCAGCGAGGAAGACCGTCGCCTGCCCTGCCGAGTTGCCGCCTCCCACGACGACAACGGGATCGTTGACGCAGATCTGGGCCTCCATCGGGGTGGCCGCGTAGTAGACGCTGGTCTCTTCGAATTCCTCCAGGCGCGGTACCGGCAGCTTGCGGTAGCGGGCGCCGGTGGCAAGCACCACCGTACGAGCCACTACGTCGGT
>JAJPIR010000324.1 GCA_021324675.1 Actinomycetota bacterium | reverse complement strand
GCCACGCAACGCGCAGAACAAGGTGTTGGATTTGTTTTGTGGCGGGGAGACGGCGCTCGCTGATGGCCGAATATTGTCAACCGGTGGCACGCTCGCCTATGACGGCAACGGGAAAGCGTTTGCGGGTCGGCCCGACACCATGGTATTCAGTCCGATCTCTCAGCAATGGGCGGTTGTACGGCCAATGGCCCACGGCCGCTGGTACCCCAGTGTGATCACGTTGGGGGATGGGCGGGTACTGGCCGCCGCGGGACTGGATGAAAACGCCGCGGGCGCACGCAACGCCAGCGTGGAAAGCTTTTTTCCGGCCGCTGATTTCTGGCAGCCGCTGCAGATGCCTGTTGGCTTCGGCGGCTTGCCGCTGTATGCGCATTTGTATCTGCTGGCCGACGGATCGGTTTTCTACGCTGGGGGTCATATGGATGACGGGCCTGCCCCGCCACTTCGGTTAGATCTGACTCGCAGCCGGGCCACCGTAACCCCGGTGAGCGGTATTTCTCGGGTGGATGCTCGCGACCAGTGCGCCAGCGTGTTACTCCCACCCGCTCAGGCTCAAAAAGTAATGATCATCGGTGGGGCACCCGGCAAAGGTGAGGCCATCGCCAACGTCGACGTAATTGACTTCACCCAGCAGACGCCGGTCTACCGGCCGGCGGATCCACTAAACTCTCCCCGCAAACACCCCAACGCCACGCTGCTACCTGATCGCACCGTGCTAGTGACTGGCGGCTCGCAACGCGACGAAGAAAAAGCAGAAGCGACTAATCATGCCGAAATCTTCGATCCAGAGCATCCGGAGCTGGGCTGGACCAAGGTAGCGGAAGCATCGGTGACGCGTATGTATCATTCGGTGGCGCTGCTACTGCCTGATGGGCGGGTCATCACGGCCAGTGGCAATCCGGACCGTGGTCATCAGGTCAACTGGGAACCACCGGACCCCAACGAAGAACTGAAATTGGAGCTTTACTCTCCGCCGTATCTCTTCCGGGGTGCACGCCCGACGATCAACACGGTTACCACCGAGTGGCGTTACGGGCAAACTGTCAGTATTGCTACTCCTGATGCCGGCGCCATCCAGTGGGTGAGCCTTATTCGCCCAGGTGCGACTACCCATTCATTCAATACCACTCAACGTTTAGTGGATTTGCCGATTATCACCCAGGGTGGCGGCGTCGTGCAGGTCGAAGTCACTGAGGAACCCAATATCGCACCACCTGGTTGGTACATGCTGTTTCTCACCGATCACGACCGAGTCCCGTCAGTAGCCCGCTGGATCCACCTGGTTGCTGCGCCTAGCAATGCGGTCCCAGCCGGCGCATACACCCAAGCCGTACTGGGCACCGCTGGATTGGTTGCCTACTGGCCGCTGGCGGAGACCAGGGGAACGGTGGCTTTCGACATCGTGGGGGACCACCACGGCAGCTACTACAACCACCCGCATCTTGGTGCGCCAGGCCCAGGAGAGGCCACCTCGGTAACCTTCGATGGGGTGCACCAATACGTGCTGCTGCCTCGCGATATCCGGGACGATCTCAGTATTGAATTGTGGTTCGCCACCGACGGCGGCGGAGTCGGCACCAGCGTCACGCAGTGGTGGCAGGCGGCTGGCCTGCTGGATGCCGAGGTTCCAGGCGTCGTCGATGACTTCGGTACGTCACTTGATGCTTCCGGGCAGGTATGGGCCGGTACCGGCAATCCCGACACTTCGATCCATTCCGCGCCCGGCCTCAACGACGGTGAATGGCATCACCTGGTGTTCACTCGCGCCCAGACCACCGGGGAGATAACGCTGTACATCGACGGCGTGCCGGTCGCCACCGGCCACGGCGGTACGCAGCGCCTGACGTCCGCACCCGGATTGCGAATCGGAGCGCTCCAAAGCGGGGCCACGTTCTTCGCCGGCAGCATCGCCGACGCCGCCGTATACAACACCGTCCTGCCAGCGGCCACCGTCACTGCCCACTTTGCCAGTCGGCACTAACTGGGACCGGGGGATCGTGAGCTACCAGGGAGTGACGCTGCGGGTGGTACCTGCCGGCGGTGCACCAGTTCATGAGTTCGCTACCACCGCCCCGTACTTACCAGGTGCTATCCGCCGTCCCCAAGGTGGGACGCGTCGTGGGCGGAGATGCCGCCCTTCTGGGCGGAGCGGCGGAGGGTCGACATGACCGCGGCAGGGCAGAGGTCGGCTAGTCCAGCGATGACCGAACGCGGTGACGTGGTCGCTGCGGTGGAACGCCTCCTCGCTAACGCCTACAAGGGTCGGGGTGGTTCGCTATTCGTTATTGGATCGGCCGGGTTGGGTAAGACCACAATTCTTGAACACGCAATCGCCATGGCCAAGTCGCGATTTAAGGTGGGAATCGGGCGTGGGGACCAAGTGGAAGCGATGTTGCCATTTGGGCTAATCGGCCAGGCTCTCGATCAACTTCTCGACGGAAAGTTCTCCGGGGGTGATATAGCGCCACACGCCGAAGCCGGTGATGTTGGCAACGTTTCGGCGCAGGCGCGCTTCTACGGGATCTTGCGCGATTTGCGAGAGGCAGCAGTCCGTCCGATGTTGGTGGCGTTGGACGATGTCCACTGGTCGGATCCGGACTCCCTGACCGTGATTCATCTACTGTGCCGTCGCCTGCCATCGTTGCCTGTGGCGTTGATTGGGAGTGCACGCCCCTGGCCGGCCGCGGCGTTGACCTCGGCGCACGACCTGGCGGCTCAGAAATTGGCTGAGATTGAGTCATTAGCCCCGCTGAGCAGCGTTGCCGCCCGTGAGTTGCTGTCTGCTCAGTCGGGCGGTCAGATTGGTGCCAAGGTAATGGATCAAGCCATCGATTTGTGCGGTGGTAACCCGTTGTTGCTGCACCAAGTCGCCCTGGAGGTACGCCGCACCGGGCGACTGCCCGATGGACACTTGCGGTTTTCTCGGTTCGTGGGGGTTGGTGTCGCCGGGCAACGCTACCTGCAGGCGGCCAGCGTGTTGGGTACTCGATTTCGCGTCGCCGTCGCCACCGAGGTAGCGGGCCTGTCCGCCACCGAGGTGGCCACGGAGATCGACGGGTTGTTCCGTGGTGGATTGCTCTGCGAGGCAGATGACGGGTGGGCGCGGTTTACGCACGCACTGATTCGCCAAGGCGTCTACGAAGATATTGCACCTCCGTTGCGCAGGGACCTGCACGAGGCATCCTTCCGAGCCCTCGTTGCCCGTGGTGCCCACCCGGCTGAAGTGGCCGAACATGCGGTAGCAGCTCATCTGGCTGGTGATGCGGATGCGGTGGCGGCCATAGCCCACGCGGGCCGGGCGGCGCTGCGCGTCGGGGCAGTGCGCGCTGCCCGCCAGCACTTGGAATCGGGGATCAGCCTTGCCGGCAACACGGTGCCTACGAACCTGTTGTTTGACTTGGGAGCAGCGCTGGTCGCCGACGGTGCCAGCGAAGAAGCGATCACTGTCTACGAGCGGCTACTGGATATGCCAGGGCTGACCACCACGGACCGTATCGCTGTCTTGCGTCAGTTGGGCGAGACCAGGTCACTCACCGGCCAGGTGGAGCTGGCAGCAGCGTGCTATGAGACTGCCGTAGATCTGGCCGAACATGACCATCCGGCGCTGGCCGTTGGAGCCCTGCTCGACCACGTCTTACATCATCAGATGCTGTTCGGTCCGCAGGCTGCCCTGCCATGGGCTCAGCGGGCCGCCGAGCTGGCTACCGATTCAGGGGTCATGCAGGCTGCGGCTCAGGCGGCCTGGGGTGCGATCGCCTAGCGCTGGGGCGCCCTGCAAGGGCTGCACAGAGCGGCCGATGCGGCCACGCGCACGGATGTGGTTCCCACTTCTCGGGCCCAAGACCGGCACAGATACTGGCATCCGGCTCTCAGCTACGCCACGGTGGCGGTGCATGCTGAGCGATTTGACGATGCTGAACGCCTGCTCACGGAAATCCTCGCCTCCGCCGAACGACGCTGCGAGCCAGTCACGCTTATCCGTGCGGCAATCGCATGGATTGAGGGCCTGTGCCGCTTGGGCAGGCTCAGTGAAGCGCTAAGTCTTG
>JAJPIR010000273.1 GCA_021324675.1 Actinomycetota bacterium | reverse complement strand
CTTTGCGGAAGCAGAGCAGGCCCACGGGCCGATCGAAGTGCTCATTTCCAACGCCGGGATCACAGACGACACGTTGCTGCTCCGGATGACCGAAGACCAGTTTTCGCGGGTGCTGGATACCAATCTCACCGGTGCCTACCGGGTCGCCAAGCGCGCTGCGAAAAGCATGCTGCGGGCCCGGTGGGGTCGGATGATATTTATCTCGTCTGTCGTCGCGCTATCCGGCGCGCCAGGTCAAGTGAACTATGCCGCCAGCAAGGCCGGGCTGATCGGCGTGGCCCGATCGATCGCCCGGGAACTGGGATCACGATCGATCACAGCGAACGTCGTAGCACCCGGCTACGTCGACACTCAGATGACCGCGGACGTCAGCCAGGCGCGCAAAGACGAGATCCTGGGTTCGATCCCGTTGCGCCGTCAAGCCACCCCTGATGAGATCGCCGGGGTCGTGACGTTCCTTGCCTCGGACGCAGCGGCGTATATCACCGGGGCTGTGCTGCCGGTTGACGGTGGCCTGGGAATGGGTCATTGACGGGTAACGAAGGGGTGCAAGGGAGGATTCGGTGGCGGGTCTGCTCGATGGCAAACGGTTGCTGATCACCGGAGTGATCACCGATGCCTCGATCGCGTTCCACGTGGCGCGCGTGGCGCAGGAGCAGGGTGCCCGTGTGGTGCTCACCGGGTACGGGCGGTTGCGCTTGGTGGAGCGGATCGCGCAACGGCTACCCCAGCCGGCCCCGGTCATCGAACTCGACGTGGTCGACCAGACCCAGCTGGACTCGTTGGCCGATCGACTGAGTGCGCACATCGATGGTCTAGACGGAGTGTTGCATTCCATCGCTTTCGCACCGGCGTCCTGCCTGGGTGGCAAATTCCTCAATACTCCGTGGACAGACGTTGCCACTGCCTTGCAGGTGTCGGCATTCTCATTCAAATCGCTGGCGATGGCATGTTTGCCACTGCTCGGTCGCGGTTCCTCGATCGTCGGGATGGATTTCGACAACCGGCAGGCGTGGCCCGCCTACGACTGGATGGGGGTAGCAAAGTCGGCTCTGGAATCGGTGTGCCGGTACCTCGCCCGCGAACTAGGCCCGGACGGTATCCGCGTCAATCTCGTGGCATCCGGGCCGGTGCGCACCATGGCGGCCAAATCCATTCCGGGCTTCGCCGAGTTCGAGAACGCCTGGAACGCCCGCGCCCCCCTAGGTTGGAATATCGAGGATCCCAGCCCGGTGGCCCGCACCGTGTGCGCGTTGCTGTCGGATTGGCTGCCCGCCACCACCGGCTCGATGGTGTGGGCAGACGGTGGTTTCCACGCGATCGGCGTCTAGTGGGCACGCCTTCAAGTACCACCAACCCCGATCCCCGGCGTCTCCGCCAGCTGCCAACCCCGGGTGGCTCGCCACGTTGATCGACGCGGTGCTGCTGCTGTCCTTCGGCGGTCCTGAGGGACCCGACGACGTGCGTCCGTTCCTGGAGAATGTCACCCGCGGCCGCGACGTGCCAGCGCAGCGGTTGGACGAGGTGGCACAGCACTACCTGCATCTCGGGGGAGTCTCGCCGATCAATCAGTGCAACCGCACATTGATCGTCGCAATCGAGCAGGCACTCGCCGGCGCCGGGTTGCAGCTTCCGGTGTACTTCGGCAACCGCAACTGGAACCCGATGGTCGAGGACACCGTTGCCGCGATGGCCGCCGACGGGATACGCCGAGCTGTGGTGTTCGCCACCTCGGCGTGGGCGGGGTACTCGGGTTGCCGGCAGTACCACGAAGACATCGCCAGGGCCCGGCAGTCCGCCGGGTCTGGGGCGCCGGAACTGATCAAGCTCCGGCAGTTCTTCGATCATCCGCTGTTCGTCACCGCGTGCGCCGACGCCCTACGCACGGCCTATGACCAGGCGGGCCCTGGCACCAGGGTGATCTTTACTGCGCACTCGGTGCCCACGGCTGCGGATGCCGCCGCGGGACTTACTGCGGAGGGTGGTCACCGCTACTCGCGGCAAGTCACTGAGGCGGCCCGGCTGGTCGCCGCGGCGGCCGGAGCGTCCAACTGCTACGACGTCGTCTGGCAGTCACGCTCTGGGCCACCGGAGGTGCCGTGGCTAGGACCGGATATCACTGACCATCTTGAGGCTCTCCATGCGCAAGGGGTGCGCGGCGTCGTGGTGTCACCAATCGGTTTCGTGTCCGACCACCTGGAGGTGGTCTGGGATCTCGATCATGAAGCCCGGCAACGCGCAACTGACTTGGGGATGACGTTCGTGCGTGCCGCCACTCCAGGCACGGACCCACGCTTCGCTGAGATGGTGGTGGAACTGGTCGCCGAGCAGGCCACCGGAACACCCGCCCGCCGGTGCTCACAGGTGCCGGCGGCCGGCCAGGGATCCAACGGCTGTCCCTGCGCGCCGGACTGTTGTCAGCCTGTACGGCGAGCTGTCATCCGGTAAACACGCCGGGCAGCCGGTCGGGTGGGCGGTGCCCGAACCGAATGCTCAACGCCGTCCGGCACGTGGGGTCAGCGCCCGCACCGCCTCGGCCACCGCCGAGCGCCGGGCTTCCCGCACCGCGGTGAACAAAGGTCGTAGTGCCGCTGCCCGAGCTGCCGCCACGGATGCGGACACCGCACCGCCGAGATTGTCGGTATCTGCGACCCGGAGGATGGCTTCCACCTCGTCAGCCTGCTCAAGCACGCGCAGCGCGCGACCCGGCATGCCCTCTGGCCACGGTGGCCGGACCCGGTGCTCCAAGGTTTCGGCAATCTCCGCACGAACGCCTGGCCGGTGCCGCGCGACATCCAGCTCCACCAGCGTGGTCGCCGCTTGGCGGACGGCTCCGCGCAAACCGTGCTCGGCATCGACCAGGGCAGGTTCGGGTGCCGGGGGCAGCGGACCGTCGATAAACACCGTCCAGCGCAGCACCCCCTCAGCAACCGCACTTGGCACCACAGCCAGTTCCGCGTCGGCGAACACAGCGACCTCGCCGCTGGTTAACGCCGCAGCGGCAAGTGGTCCGTTAGGCGGTAGTCCTCGCATGTCGCCCGCTACCGGCAACAACAGTTGCCCAGCACCGGCGCCGGCTCGCCGGGTCGCGGCGAGCAAGCCGACCACGGAGGTTGGTACCGCCCCCGGGTCCGGCAGATCGAGCTGCCGCGCAGTGGCATCGTCGGCGGCTACCACCTCGTGGAGGCCCGCCCACATATGCAGGCCGTCAATCACGGCATCAGGGGCGGCGGAGCCGTGCAGCCAAGCTGAGGCCCACACGGTAAGTGTCGCGCTGCGGCATGGCACGGAGTAGGAGAGTAGAACGCCAACTCGCCTTGTGCACATGCGGCGTGGCCACTGCGCCGGAAATCGCTCGTCCGGCTAGCGTCGCTGCCATGCCGTGGTGGAAGTCACTGAGCAACGGGGGAGTCAGTGCCGAGGCCCTGCCGCCACACCGGCGCCGGGAAGTGCCGCAGTTGTCGGCCGAGGCCGGTCTCGTGGTGGAGGACGCCGCAACTGGCTTCTGCGGGGCTGTTGTCCGCTGCGAACGGGATGCAGTGCTGCTCGAGGACGGCAAGGGACGGGTTCGGACGTTTCCCCTCCGGCGCGCAGCCTTCTTGATCGATGGCGATCCAGTCACGCTGGTCCGCCCGGCGAGCCCGGCGACCACGGGCACCGCCCGATCCGCCTCCGGCTCCCTCAAGGTGGTGGGCCGTCGAGCTCGAGTCGCCCGGGCCAGCCGGATCTGGGTCGAAGGAAAGCACGACGCGGAGCTTGTGGAACGGGTCTGGGGCCACGATCTGCGGGTAGAGGGCGTGGTGGTGGAACCACTCGGCGGCGTAGACGAACTGGTGGAGCGCGTTGCGGAATTCCACCCCGCGCCACACCGACGGCTCGGGGTACTAGTCGATCACCTTGTCGACGGCAGCAAGGAAAGCCGCCTTGTGCAGGCGGTGGGCTCGCCGCATGTACTGGTCACCGGCCATCCCTATGTCGACATCTGGCAGGCCGTACGGCCGGCGGCACTGGCCATTCCTCGGTGGCCTGAAGTACCGCATGGCGTGCCGTGGAAAGAGGGTGTGTGCCAGGCGTTGGGTTGGGTCAACCGGCAGGGGATCCCAGATCCGGCGCAGGGATGGTGCCGGGTCCTGGACTCCGTGGCCAGTTTTCGTGACCTTGAACCGGCCCTGCTGGCCGCTGTTGAGTCATTGATCGATTTCGTCACAACGGGCGCCTAGTGATCACCTGACGATCATCGCGCCATCCCGGTCGAAGATCTGCCACTATGGACCCATGGCCGCTGTCGTGTGGCTCATCGCCGGGTTTGCGTTGATCGCCGCCGAAGTTCTCACGGGCGGCTTCGTGCTGATCATGCTCGGTGTGGGCGCGCTGGTCGCGGCTGGCTTTGCGGCGCTGGGCGGGTCGATCTGGCTGGAGGTAGCAGTGTTCGCCATCACCTCGATGGCGCTGACCACGCTGGCCCGGCCGGTGCTCAAACGCCGGATGTACAGCGCGCACGTGCTGACCAACGTCGATGCGTTGCTCGGCGATAAAGCGATCGTGGTCAGCACCGTCGATGCGCATGGTGGCAAGATCAAGCTTCGCGGAGAGTTGTGGTCCGCCCGTGCGTACGACGAAACCGAGGTACTGGAGCCCGGCCGGAAAGTTACGGTGATGACCATCTCCGGTGCCACCGCCGTTGTTGTGGGGGATTTTCCATGAGTATTGCCCTGGTCGTGGTGCTGGTTGTGATCATGCTGGCGATCGTCGTCACGGTCTACAAGGCCGTCGTGGTGATCCCGCAGGCCTCCGCCGCTGTCGTCGAGCGGCTAGGTCGCTACCGGAGCACCTTCAATCCCGGACTGAACTTCCTGGTGCCGTTCATCGATCGGATCCGGGATCGGATCGACCTGCGTGAACAAGTGGTCTCCTTCCCACCACAGTCAGTGATCACGAAAGACAACCTGACTGTCGATATCGATACCGTCGTGTACTTCCGGGTGACGAACCCGAAAGACGCCGTGTACGAGATCTCCGATTACGTCGCCGCAGTAGAGCAGTTGGCAACTACTACGCTACGTAACGTTGTGGGTGGAATGAGCCTGGATGACACCCTGACCTCACGGGATTACATCAATGGTCAGCTGTCGGGCGTGCTTGACGAGGCCACCGGGCGTTGGGGCATCCGGGTCGGGCGGGTGGAGCTGAGGGCAATCGATCCGCCGGTGTCCGTCCGGGACTCGATGGAAAAGCAGTTGCGCGCCGACCGGGAGAAGCGCGCCACCATTCTCACGGCCGAGGGCCACAGGGAGTCAGCAATCAAGACGGCGGAGGGTCAGAAGCAGGCCGCGATCCTGTCTGCTGAAGGTGCCAAGCAAGCGGCGATCCTCACCGCGGAAGCCGAGCGCCAGTCCCGAATACTGCGGGCCCAAGGTGAACGCGCGGCGCGTTACCTCCAGGCGCAGGGGCAGGCCAAAGCAATCGAAAAGGTCTTCTCCGCGATCAAGGCGGGTCGACCCACCCCAGAATTACTGGCTTACCAGTATCTGCAGACGTTGCCGCAGATGGCGCAGGGTGACGCGAACAAAGTTTGGATCGTGCCAAGCGACTTCGGTAAAGCTCTCGAGGGCTTCACCAGGATGCTCGGCGCTCCGGGAGACGACGGGGTGTTCCGGTTCGAACCCAGCCGGGATTACGTGTCCAGCAGCCGGCCCGAGGATGACGATGAAGGTGTCGCAGGGTGGTTCGAGACCCCCAGCGATCCCCACGTAGCCGCTGCCCTTCGGGCCGCCGAGGAGGTAGCGCACAAAGAGGTGCCCATGAGTGCGTCACTCAGTCCGCCTATACGGCCCTCGTCCGGCGAGCCACCCGATGCCGACCACGAAGAAGCCACCCGATCTGGCGAATCTGGGCAGCGACCTCCAGCAGACCGAACTCACCCTCCACAACGGCCGCCGGCCGACTGATCGACAGCAATGGGAACTTAGCCTGAACGCACCAGCAATGGCGGCCGCCGGTTAGCCCAGGCCCGTACTTGCTCGTAGGCCGCACAGGCGGCAAGGACCCGGTCGTCCGTATGTCGTGGCCCCACCACCTGCAAGCCAATCGGCAGGCCGGTGCTGGTCCACCCACACGGCACGCTGGCGGCAGGCTGCTGGGTCATGTTGAACGCGTAGGTGAATGGCGTCCAGCTGGTCCACCGCGGCGCGTGCCATCCGATTGGCACCTCCTCTCCAGCAACGAATGGCGTAATCGGAACGGCCGGGGTGAGCAACAAGTCGTAATCGTCATGAAAGGTCCCCATCGTGGCGCCCATGGCAGTTCTTGCCGCGGTAGCGGTGAGATAGTCCAGCGCCGAGCAGCGCTCGCCCTCTGCAACAACCTCCTGCAATGAGGGCTCCATGAGCTCTCGCTCGCGGGAAGTCAAACGTCCCAGGGTCTTGGCTATCGCGCTGAACCAAAGCACATGGAAGTCCTCCACGCAGTCAGCAAATCCCGGATCGGCGAGCTCCACATGTGCGCCGAGGTCCCGGAAGACCGCGGCGGCGGACTGGACAGCCTCGGCCACATCCGGATCGACGTCGACGTAACCCAAGGTGGGGCTCAGCGCTATGCGCAATCCCAGCACCCCGTTGCCCAACGCACTTGAGTATGAGCGGGTGGGCGGTGGTAGCGCAGACCAGTCTCGGGCGTCAGTGCCGGAGATCACGTCGAGCAGCAGCGCGGTGTCGGCTACCGTGCGGGCCATCGGCGCCGCGCTGACCAAGCTGCCCCACGGGCTGGCCGGCCAGTGTGGCACCCTGCCGGAGGTTGGCTTGATCGTCGCGGTAGCAGTGAACGACGCCGGGACGCGCACCCCACCGCCTCCGTCGGTGCCCACAGCCAGCGGTCCCATACCTAGTGCCACCGCTACCGCACTACCACCGCTGGATCCACCCGGCGTTCGGCTGGTGTCCCAAGGGTTGACGGTGACGCCCCCCACGAGGCTGTCGGTGACGCATTTCCAGGCCAACTCCGATGTCGTCGTCTTGCCCACCAGCACAGCCCCGTGCTCGCGCAGACGAGCGATCGCCGGGCTGTCAAACGGCCATTCCTGAACTGGTGAAACAAGCTTCGACCCACGAAGAGTCGGCCAGCCTTGAGTCAAGTAGACGTCCTTGATCGATACCGGCACACCATCGATCAGGCCCTGCGGAAGCTGTTGTTGCCAGCGCTGCTCCGCGGCCTTGGCTGCTTCCAGCGCACGATCGGCATCGACCAGGCAGAATGCCCGCACCTGACGGTCAAGTTGATCGATTCGCTCTAGCACATCTTGGGTGGCCTCAACGGGCGACAGCTCACCAGCACGGTAAGCGGCCACGAGCTGGGTTGCAGTGAGGTCGGCGGGCGTGCTCACGGCGTGCTCCCTGTCTTGGCGGCGCGCCGAGCCCGCTGTCGGTTTATGTACCTGCGGGGTGGCCCACCACGTTGTGCGGCGGATTATCGCAGAGCGGAGCAGGCTAGATGTGTGCTAACAGCTGTCCGAACTCGCCGTCACCGTGATGTTGCCTCCGCCGGTGCGGGGAAGCGGGCCTCGGCAATCAACCCGAGCACGCCGATTGCCGCAGCCACCAGCGACACGGCGAGCAATGCGGGCGAGGTGGTGCCAGTGAGAGCATCACCGAGCACGACCACTGCTACCGATCCGGGCACGATTCCCACGGTGCCCGCCAAGTAGTGACGAAAAGAGATCGAGGACAGCGCACTGCAGTAATTGAGTACCGAGAACGGTACCGCCGGGATCAACCGCAAGGACGCCACGGCAAGCCAGCCACGGCGGCGTAACCGGGCATCTACTGCGCGCAGTACCTGTCGATCCATTTGCGGCCGGAGAGGACCACCGGCCAGCCGGCGGACCAAGCCAAACGCCAGCACTGCGGAGAGCATGGTCGCGGCCAGCGACAGACCAACGCCAAGCAGCGGTCCGAACAGCAGCCCGGCAGCAAGAGTGAAGACAGTGCGGGGCACGGGTGCGACGGTCACAAGGGCGTGTCCTAGTAGAAACAACAGTGGAGCGGCCACGCCGACCGACTGTGCCCAGGCCCGGATCTGCAGCGGCGTGGGTACCGGCATCACCGCAACGGTGACAGTAGCTGCCATCAATAAGGACACCGCGATCAGCAGCCGTATGCGAGGCGCTGCTAGTCCGGTCACGTGTCGGATTTTGATCTCCCGGTGATCCAGGTCGGTTGCCGGCTGAAGCCAGCGTGGTTCGGTCGCCGAACCGCAGGCTACCGCGCTCCGGTCACCGCTTGGGGATCTCCGACTCAGCCGGGGCGGGGCGGCTCGTAAGGTTTGATATTGGCGTTGAGATGGAACATGTTGTCCGGGTCGTACTTGGCTTTGATCCGGGCTAGTCGCTGGTACTTGGCTGGTCCGTAGGACGCCCGTACGCGATCCTCATCGTCATCGGTCATGGAATTGATGTAACCGCCGGAATCTTTGGCGAACGGCCGCAACGCATCCCACACCGACCGCACCCAGAATCGGTCTGCTCTGAGGATCTCCGGAGTTGCCCCAATGCCCGCGATGTTGATGATGTATCGAGGCGCCCGCCGCCCGCCGAAAGCCGTCTCATCATCGCCGACCTCCGAATACGCACCGTCCAGGCGGAAGATCAGGCAGTAGCTTAGTGGGGACCGCTTGGCGGGTATCCGGTTTACGATCACCGAGATGACATCGTCAGTAAGTTCGTCCAGGTAAATTGCTTCTTGGTAGCCCAAAAGTCCCCACGGTGCGGTCTCGTCAAGCGTGCGCTGTAATGCGAGATATGGGATCGGGCTGACTAGTTCGAACAACGGCGGCAGTGCGTCACGAATCGGCGCGATCGTCCTAGCGTGTTCGGCCGCGGAGGAAAATCCTACCACGAGCAGCAGATATCCAGGAGTAAAATGGTACTGCGGAGGTACGAAGGGAGCAGGTGGCGCATTGAGCCCGATAGCGATTTGCGCGCCAGCATCGGGAGGTAAGTTGGGCACGACATCGCGGGCCAACCGGAGCACCTGCTCTCCGCTTTCCATCCCCCAAAAGAACAGGCCTAATTGAACTTCCGGTCCGACAGGGTGCAGCTGGAACTCAAAGGTCGTGACCACGCCAAAGTTCCCACCGCCGCCACGGATCGCCCAGAACAGATCGGCGTGTTCGTGCGGCGAAGCGTGCACATAGCGGCCGTCTGCAAGCACCACATCGACCGAAACCAGGTTGTCAAGGGTCAAGCCAGCTTTGTGGGTCAGCCATCCGATGCCACCGCCGAGCGTCATACCGCCTACGCCAGTGTGGCTGATCACCCCGGTAGGTACCGCCAAGCCATGCACCTGGCTTGCCGCGTCCAACTCGGCCACAGTGGCACCACCGCCTACCCGGGCCAAGCGCGTGTCCGCGCTGATGACAACGCGACGCATCGCACTGAGATCGATCATAAGTCCGCCGTCACAGACTCCCGCCCCGGAGAACGCGTGACCGCCGCCCCGCACCGAGACCTCCAAATTTTGCTCTCGGGCGAAAATGATTGCCGCAGCGACGTCTGCTGGCGACAAGCAGCGAGCGATCGCTACCGGGCGGCGATCGATGTCGTTGTTCCACTGGATGCGCGCAGTGTCATAGTCGGCATCCTCAGGTGTGATCACCTTCCCGGCCAGCACCGTGCGGAGTTCTTCCAAACGATGAGACGAGACTTGGATCATGAAACAGCTCCCAGACCTGGCGTTGCGTCGTCATTGAGTTTTGCCGGGATCCGGGCGACGCTGCCGGCCTTTAGAACGGCGGCAGCGGACCATTTCCCATAGTTACCGAATCGGAGTACTGAGACATCGGGGGAGATGGGTAACGCGATGGCTACGCATTGACAACCACCTCTCGGCGGAGACATCGTGACGGCGATGCGGCCGGTGGACGAGCTGACCGTCCGCTAGAACGCCATCGCCAAGCGTCATCCGCTCCCCGCACTGGCGCATCGCGGCGACTGGATACCGGCGGCTGGCCGCTCGATCTCTGGTTCGTCGATCTCCGCAAGGCCTAGTGCCTCAGACATCAAATCCTCCTCGGTAAAGCGTTCCGGCGGTACCAGGGCAAAACGCAGCTTCGATGGCAATGCTCATTCAGTTTCCCATACCCTGCCCAGGTGTAGCCTCATGAGCAATCAGTAGACGCACGTAAATCT
Source organism: Actinomycetota bacterium (assembly GCA_021324675.1). Lineage (GTDB taxonomy): Bacteria > Actinomycetota > Actinomycetes > Mycobacteriales > Pseudonocardiaceae. The sequence goes on along the minus strand of JAJPIR010000273.1, from coordinate 9,873 downwards.
GCGACAGCTGGCTACGTAGTTGGCAGTTGGTTTTCTCATACGTAGCACCGGCTTGCCTCGACGTAGACCGAAGCGGCTGGTACCTAACGAAGAGGCAGCGAAAATAATTATTTGAGTACTCTGCGTAAGATCCGTACGGCAAAACAGCCCGGTGCGTAAAGTACTCTTCCCATGGCGGCTTTGCTACCCCTGCCGGTAGCACACCTCAGGTGCCCAGACCATCTCGATGGTGATGAAGTAGGACGGCATCTACTGTGGTCGGCGACGACGTGGGCGATGCCCAGCAGGTCATGCTCTGTTCCACCCAGCGACAAACGATGGCAACACCGTACGAGCGCTGCTGTCGCCGCCCGCATTGGGGGCGCTCTACCTGCGGAAACTGGCACCACATCCGGTACGGCGGGCCGCCGCCGGTTACCTTGCCGGCGAGGATCAATCAGTGATTCCAAACAACATTTATAACAGAAAGCGCCCACGCGTGACCGACACCGTGTAAAGTACAGTTCGTCCATCTTGATGCCAGTGTAATGTTCTTTCTGGCCGCATGGACCGGCCCCGAGCTAAACGCCTGATCAACTGAGCCCATTACCAACGGTCACCGAAGCGAGGGTAGGGCTCGGTGGCAAAGCCACTGCGGCGGAACGCGATGACGACATTTTTTCGCATACCTTTTCATCCGTAAGCAGGTTGACGTACACGAACACGATGGTTCCTTGTGTTCGTAACTCCGGTAACACCAACACCAACTGATTGCTGGTTGCTCCAGTCGGCGTACGTGATAGCGGGCGGGCGGAGTACAGGGTGTGCCCGATCACGATGGTTCGCGCGCCGGGCCCACCGGGGGTGGCAAAGTGGAACCAGCGCGTCGCTCGCAGACCTACCGGCTGCCAGGCCCGGCATATCGGCCCAGCGCTCACATCCTCGCCAACTTTCCAGGCGATGGTCGGTTTCCTGCGAGCCTGCGACCAGCGCGGGGTCGGCGGTGTGACCAAGCATCAGGCGACCCCTTTGGCGCAGAGCAAGCGGACCCCCAACGTGCTGGATGGGGAGCCCCCTTGACGTAGCTGACCAGTTGGTAGCCGTGGATCCGGGTCCCTTGCCGCCCGCTACGTGGAGACGACACCGGCAGCTACCGGACTAGCGTCTGGCCACGGGACTGGGCGCGCTCGTACTACGGCTGGACGCCACCGGCCAGACCCAGACCGTCACCGAGTCAAGTAACAGCGATGTGTAGTGCACTATGCCTCGATCCACCCATGCGAATCGGCAACCCTGACCAGACCCTCTCGTATGCGTAATATCTGCTCGGCCGTCACAGTGGGACTTGCATTGAGAAGAGTTTCAGTAACCTCAGCAAGAAATTCTTTTTTAGAGAGCACGTCACAAATACCGTCATCCGTGGTCATCCGCGAAGAAACGTTTGTTGCACTTGCCGCTGCTGGCGGGCCGGTGGGACGCCCCAGAATCCGGACTCGGGAGGCCTTAGGGCCTCGGTCGCCATCTTCGACATCAAACTCAACTAGCGTGCCGGGTCCAATTAAGCGTTTGTCAAAGTCAAGGTCGTTGACATGTATGAATACGTCTTCGCCGCCGACGTCGGGAGCCACAAAACCGTAACCGCGAAATTCATCGAACCGCACAACCTTGCCCGTTGCCACCTGCATGCATCCCAATCATTGGCGCAAAAACCCTTACGCGTATCAAAGAGGTCATGTCAAATGGTACTCCTTTGCAACGGTTAACGCAACATCCATTCTTCTACGGATGCTCAGTCGGATCGCTCGGGTGGCAGACTGCGGGCTGTTCAAAATATGATGACAATTCCATCAACCACTAAACGCAACGTATGATAGTCATCAGTGCCGGGTCCATGAAACAGATGCGCATACGCCATGCTGGAAGAGACACTGAACTGCTGACGAGCCGGGCGGCTGTCAACATCGTGGACCTAGCCGATGCTGATCAGCTCGCGCCCGTTGGCGCAGTTGCTCAGTGCACTTGGCCACATCTTTGGCAACAGCGCAAAGGATATCGGCGGCCGTGTTGCCTCTGGGGAGATGGCCGACCATCCGTCGGGCGAAGAAGATGCAGGAGGCTTCCCGCACCCAAGCTCGACGCAGTGGCTTGTCGAAGATCGTGGATATCACTTCGAATCTGCTATATCGGTCTCCCACCGGGAAGGTGAAGCTCGGAGCGTCGCCCGGGCGCAGCTGTACGGCTCATACGAGGATCGGTTGTGGCATGCTCCCCATCATGCACCGGGAACGGATGAAGCCGGAGGAACTAATCCGCTTGCGACGGGCACGGGACCTGATGGACCGCTGGTACGCCACCCCGCTGGACGTGCCGACGATGGCACAAGCCGCGCTCATGTCGCCGTCACACTTTACCCGCCGATTTCGCCTGGCTTATGGCGAAACGCCGTACAACTACCTGATGACCCGGCGCATCGAGCGGGCGATGGCACTGCTGCGTCGCGGCGATCTCACGGTAACCGAAGTATGCCTGGCTGTCGGCGCATCCTCGCTTGGCTCGTTCAGCGCCCGCTTCACCGAGTTGGTCGGCCAAAGTCCAAGTGCCTACCAGGCGGCCCAGCGTGCGGCCCCGGCCGCCGCCGTGCCGGCCTGCGTCGCCAAGTCGTGGTTGCGACCGAAGCCGAGCCGCGGATTGAGCAGGATTGAAGAAGCCGACGCTCGGCCAGGCCGCTAGCCTCACCGCCATGAAATTGACCGTCTCGCACACCTTCGTGATCGTCGACGACCAGGATAAGGCTTTAAGTTTTTACCGGGATATGCTTGGACTGCAGCTGCGCATCGACGCTCCGCTCGGTGCCGTGCGCTGGCTGACCGTCGGCCCGGAGAGTCAACCGGAGCTGGAGATCGGGCTCGTCCCGCCAGAGATGGGACACTCACCCGAGGACGCGCGGGCGTTGTCGGAGTTGCTGGCCAAAGGTGCGCTAGGGAATCTCATCTTTAGAACCGACGACTGTGATGCGACATTCGAACGGATCCAGGCCGCCGGGGCCGAGGTCTTACAGGAACCGATCGACCAGCCCTACGGCGTGCGCGACTGTGCGTTCCGTGATCCAGCCGGCAACCACATCAGGTTCGCCCAGTCGCTTACCGGAGCGGCCACCAAGACCTAGCGGACTGGCGTACGCCCTGCGTGACCCTTTGAGCCACGGTTGCCTGCTGACGAGCATGGCCCGTGCGTACTCGATCCTGCCAGCATCGATCTCGTTTCGGCGCTGGGATCAGCGTGGCGCCAAGGGACCGCTAGAGCGCACCCAACGGTAGCGGCTGCGGTCGGCGGACCTTACGTCTAGTCACGAGAGGGTGACGGTACACTCCCGGACACCCACGGCGGGCAATCAGCGACTACGGTCAGTGTCCATGAGCGGACCCGGCACCAGCCAACAAAACCTCCTCCGTGATGTCGATGCCCTAGTCGCCGCCTTCATGTCCGATGCCCCGCTTGACGACATCGTGCCCCTCGTGAACCGGATCGCCACCGCGGCCGACCACTGGGACGACATCCCGGACCGCGCGATCATCGAACTGCGCTCGGCAATCGATCTGATGTGCCAGGGAAAGGCCTGTGCCACGATCAGCGCACTGCTCGCGGCCCGCTCCGAGCTCATCCCGCCACCGCGCTGCCCCTGACACCAGCCGCTTGCGCACCGAGTTAACGCCGTCTCAGCCCGGAATGTGGTGATCTCCGACAAACCCATGCCGCGCAGTAGCTGCCGGGCATCCTGGTTCTATCCATGCCACTTGCGGTGATGGTCTCCGTACCTCACCACCCTGCCCCCGTCGACCACCGGCAACTGCAATCAATCGCCGTCCGGACCATAACCAGCTTCTCATGACAACATTGGGGCAGCGACCAACACCTTGACACATGTGTCAAGAGCTGCGGTGTTCGCGGGCTGGGTGAGTCTCAAGCCCGCGTACCACGCTGGCCCACCGCGCCTCGCAGTCCGACGCAGCCGATACAGCCGATACAGCCGACGCAGTCAATGCAGCCGATGCAACCGATGCATCGGCTGCAGCCAACGCATGCCAAACACCCGATGCATGCTCTGATGCCGGCGCTGAACATGGTTGCGACACTGCCCAGAACCCCGACGCTGCCAGCGGTGGCCACGCTGCCGGCCACCGCGACGCTGCCTGCCGTGGCGACACTGCCTGCAGTCGCGACGCTGCCGGCCACCGCGACGCTGCCTGCCGTGGCGACACTGCCAGCAACGGCGACACTGCCTACGGTGCTGAGGCTGCCGGCCATGGCCATGGAATCTGTTACCTCCGTACTGTCGGTGGGGGAACCGGCGCGAGCGCTGCTGCGGGTGGCCCGCCCGCCACGGTCAACCTTGTCAGGACGCAACGACGCGAGGCGGGCGCCGGGCCACAGCTTGTCCTGCACACGAGGAGTCTTGCGGAGAGCACGACCTTCTCGCCAGGCCTGTTCCCGCGATAGTTCGCGGAGTCCCCACAAGATGAGTCAGCCGGACAGTCGCGCTGACTCGGCCTGGGCTGCGGTCCCGGGATCGCTTGCGGTCATTTTGCCCACCTGACCCCACCTGCCGACCGATGGTGCAGGGTAATCGTCAACTGAAGTTGACACCAGAGATTTGTCAACTGAGGTTGCTTGCCATGGCGGAACAGTGGACGCTGGCGGATCAAGCGGCCAACCCTGACCCGGAAATGGGCCTGCGTTCGGTGCGCGCGCTACGGGACCTGGCCGAGCGTTTGGAGGTCCTGCAGGTCGCCAACGCACGCCGATCGGGTTGGTCCTGGCAAGAGATCGCAAACGTGCTCAGGGTCACCCGGCAGGCGGTGCACAAGAAACATCGAGACATCGGTTAGGCGGGTGGGTGATGATGTTCGAACGGTTCAGCAGGCAAGCGCGAAGCGCAGTGGTGCTCGCCCAGGAAGAGGCACGGGATCTGCACAGTGAGCGGATCAAGGCCGGGCATCTGCTGCTTGCGTTGGCATCTGACAAGGAGGTGGCAGCGGCCTTTGCTGACGTGGGATGCGAGGTCGCGAACCTGCGTGGGCGGGTGGCACGGGATAGCGACCAGGAGTTTGACACCGAGGCGCTGGCCAGCCTGGGAATTGATATCGATCGGGTGCGCGCCTCGGTGGAGTTGCACTTCGGCGAGGGTGCGCTGGACCGACCGGCGAGGCGATGGCGCGGTGGGCACATCCCCTTTCATCGGAGTGCCAAGAAGTCACTGGAGTGTTCCCTGCGCGAAGCGGTGTGGTGGGGAAGCAAGGACATCGACGTCTGGCACATGCTGCTGGGCGTCATCCGGGCAGAACCGTCCACCGTCGATGATCTGATCGGTGCCGACCGCGCGCATGAGCGGCTACGCCAAACCGCGCTGCGCAAGCTCAGCGAACGTGCAGCATGACCTCGTCCACCAACCGAACTCGACTCCGACTTCATCACCCAGCCCGACGCCGTTACCAACCCCTAGGTTGAAGTTGTGCTGTGGTGCATCTGTGGTTAAACGGCGCCCGTTGGCGAGGTGGGAAACGTCAGCTGAGGTAGCTCACATCCCGAGATGTGCGTGTTGGTGACCAGGGCCGAATCGGGCATGAATCGCAGGGTGGTCCCGGTTGTGCCGTCGTAGGGATTGATGTCAGGTCTGTTACTGGGATGCCGTGTTGGTAACACTGCGTCCAGGATCCGTTGCAACGTCGGTTGGTGTGCACCAGCCATCCAGTGAGTGCGGGGACTACGGACATCCCTCGTTGCGGGTGCCGGTCAGGTAGCAACATTGCCTCGGGAAGTGGAAGAACCTGAGGTCCTTGGTCCGATGACGGGCTTCTTGACGGCTCGACCCGAGCCATTGCTCATCGCTTCTTCGGCCGCCGCGTAGGCGAGTACTTCTTCAAAGATAAGGTGCAAAACTCCGCTGGGAGCAAAGGCTGCCGGATCGTGGCGGATCTGCGCGAGGTGTTCCAGATCCAACTCCCGGGCCCAGCCAGGGTCGGGCAGTTCGATGAGTGTAGAGCGCGACGCGTAGCACACTCCGGTTGTTATCGAAGATCATCTCAAAGTGAGGTTGCCTAGAACACAACCGGACCCACCAGCGCCGGGACGCGACGACATTCATGCTGTCAGGGCCTGTAGCGGCAGGTGCTGAGTCTTCGCAGCGGATGCAACTCGGTCCCTTCGAGTTGTCATAATATGGCTTATCGGATCTCATTTGGCTTACCGGCGGAACGCGTCTGTCGGCTGTCGGTGATGCGGTTGGCTGGTCTGTCAGGTCAGCCGCACGACTGCACCTCGAGCACGGCGACTTGTCGAGTGTGCTGTACTACGGCACGGTCCTGTCATGGCACCCACCAGATTGCTGTTGACCCGCCGAGATAGGCCTTGAGCAGGAGATGCAACGGAAGCGGCTGGAGATTGGCTGCTGCAAATTGGTGCCGTGGGTGACAGCAACATCATCGACGTTCGGGGTGAGTTTCGTCCTGAACGGGCCCGCATCCTGGATGACGAATGAGCCAGCCCCGCAAACCACGCATGTGCAGCTCGACTGCGACAACCTCGATGAACCGCTCAACCGATGGCTGCGCTGGGGCCTGCCCAGCCTGGACGCCCTGCGCTGCGGGTGCCCGGTCGGGCTAGCGGCCGCATCCGAGGGCCGGCCGCTAGTAGACCAGCTCGCCATGGTCAATGTCGCTCACTAGATTCACGTACTGCGCACCCACCCCGTCGTCCGGGAATCGGTGGCGGTGGGCCGGATCCACATCGCCGGACTGTTCCTCGCCATTGCTACCGCGCGGTTACTCCTCATCGACCCAGCCGCGGGACGCTTCCTGCCGATGCCTGATCAACCACCTGATGGCCTCGTCCTGCCCAGCACCACCAGCCACGGCTAACCCTGCACGCCGAGACAACCGATCCTACGGCGGGGTTGACGCACGTCGAGTATCAGCACACAAAAGCGAGGACCTAATGTGGGCAACATCCAATCCGAAAGACGCAATGTTGATTGCGCGACTCCAACTGACTGTAAGAGCGGCATGTCTCTGACGCCGAGGACTGCCATCCCACATTCTGTAGTACCTGTTAGTCGAGCATCGTGGTATCGGCTCGGTGTTCTATTAGGCCAGGCATACGGTGCTCAGCCGCCGAACAGCGTGCCGGCCTGGGTGATGATCGTCAGGATCGAAAGGATGCCGAACAGTAAAAACGACCAACTAAGCACGGCTATCCTGGCCTTGCTGATCTGGATTTGACTGGGCAGCACCCGACGGTTAAGGACGATGAGCAGCGCCGAGTAGATGGCCATCATGACAGCGCCGACACAGGCAGAAATCACCAGCAACACGATCGGTTGGGCGAAGCCCGCCAGCAAGACCAGGCAACCAACGAGCGCCAGCGCCCAAACGAGGGTGAAATAGATCGTGCTCTCGGTGGCCTTGCGCAGGTAGGAGGTCTTGAGCACGTCGGCGGCCAGCCGGCTGGTGTAGTCAACGATGCCCAACGCCGCGGCGAACAGCGCAAAGGCACCGATAAACCAGAACAACGCACCAAACCAGCGACCGACCGCCGCCGCGAGCTGCTCCCCCTCAATACGCAAAAACCCAATGTCATGGGGCAAGTCTGGCCGCCCGAACACCGTCGCGTACGCCAGCAACGACATAAAGGTGATCGACACGAAAGTGATCAACACAAAGGTGGACAACTGCTCTCGGTTCGCAAAACTCCACCATCGGCGCCACTTGTCGAGGTTATCCTGGGTCGGCTCGAAGACAAAACCGGTGCCGGGAGCCGCTTCCGGCTGACCGGTGACCGGACTGGCGATGCGGGGCACATACTTGCCCATGCCAAAGCCCTTGTCCCTGATCCAGTTACTCTGCACCAGATTCTGACCACCACCAGCGCCAGCGAAAGCCAACGCACCCAGCAACAACGCAAAGCCCAGCTGAGCTGAAGGGATGCGAGCACCGGTCACGATCTGCGGCAGATCCGCCCACGCGGATGCTCCGATGGCGAACAACGATCCGCCGATCACCAACACGAGCACAGCCGCGACCTTGAGCATCTGGGCCCGTTCCAGCGCCACATACACCACCGGCGCCAGCGTGAGAACGAGCGCGATCGTCACCAGCATGCCGATCGAAATCCACCGGACACTGCCGCCCCACAGGTAGACTACCAGCGTCGCCGAGCTGGTCACCCAGCCCGGCCACAGGTTGGCCAAGTAGGTCAACGCAGCGAACACTAGGCCCCAATGCCGCCAGAATCGGCTAAAGCCAGTCAGCGCAGTTTCCCCGGTAGCCAGCGTGTAACGCTCAATTTCCATGTTCAGAAAAAACTGGGTAGCCAACCCAATCAAAGCCGCCCACACAAACACCAAACCGACCTGCGAGGCAATGTATGGATAAAGGACGAACTCACCAGAAGCAAGACCCACACCAGCAGCAATCACCCCCGGACCAATGATCCGCCACGTCGACCGCGGCGGATCAGGCATCAGTCGAACCTCCGGGGCAGGAAGATACCTCGTCGGGAACAACCCAGCGACCGACGCCGGGCTGCCCGGCTCCACTGCGGCCATCACCCCACCGTCCGCATACCACCGTCACCAACCCGGAAGGTCCTGCCCACCAGAACTCGGCCGTAAACATCGGCTGACATAAGACTCAAACGCGCTCGGGAACGCCGCAGCACAACACATAGCTTGAAGGCACACGGCTAGATCGTGACAACTCGGCTCGGCGATCGATCTACGTGGTGCTGTTGTCCCTGATGGTGCTTCCTCGGCGAGGCAGGCAAAGCGACCCCTATGGCGTCTACGATCTGGCACCAGCACCGGATGGGTGTCGGTGGGCACCGATCACGAGACCGCCGCATTCGCCGTGAACACCCTACAGAGCTGGTGGAACACCCACGGTCGGCATACCTACCCGAACACCGACCGACTGCTGATCACCGCGGACAGCGGCGGTGCGAATGGCAACCGACGGCACGGAGTTATCGGACAACGAAATCGTCAGGTCAGTTATCGGATCACAAACCACGGGAGCTGCGACAAAGCACGAGCTTGCCGGCCCCTGGTTGAGGCGGCCTGGTTGCCTGCACGTTTCCTGCAAGAGGTGCTGAATAGCCCGGCCACCGCGGTGGTTGAGGCAGCGCGGTCTGCTCGATCTCCCCGAGAATGTGGCAGATCGCAGTAACGGGCGAGCAACTGCTAAGACGCCGTCGAGTCCGGAACACCGGACGTACCAGGCCATCGTCTGCGGTCGATATGAGCACGGATCGTGACACGAGTCCACCGTTCGTCGTTGAGAGAAGTTTGAGAAACTGCGGGGCCGCGCCGGCTGCTTCAGGCGGGAGGCTACCGGCGCGGCCAGGGGCAGCCGCGGGTCTGACGCGCCCCGCGCCCGGGAAGGCTGCCCCTGCATCGTTATCGACGGTTCCTGACGTTATGTTACCGACTGAGCACAATCGGTAACATCTCATCGCGAAACGAGCATCCCAAGGCGATTGAGGCACGGGGCAGTTCGGCCCAACGCTCGGGTCCGTGCCATCAGCCCCAAAGTAGCGCATCCCCGCAGGTCAGGACGTTGCACCTTGGCGCCAGCCGGTGTCACGATCAGGCCTTTGGTTGTCTTTCCGCAAAGCGCTGACCAGGAACACAGCCCAGTCTGGGGCTGGTCACACGTACGGGAGCTCCGGGCCGGCACGCAAATAACACTCCGAGGTAGGCGAACGCATGACCGATCAGCGTTCACAGCCAAGAGGTCACTAGTTCGGCCAGTATCGTTATAAAGTGTCATCCCTAATGTCGGAAATGATCATTTAATGCGGAGGTGTGATCCGGTAAGAAAATAATATTATGCCCCTGAGAGG
>JAJPIR010000355.1 GCA_021324675.1 Actinomycetota bacterium | reverse complement strand
GTCTGCCGGCTGTCCAGCTGTTCGGCCAGGGGTGAGGTGATCCGGGCCGGCCCGAGGGTCTTGATGGACAGATCCGGGCTTGTGGCCCTAGCGCCGACCTGCTGCGCACCCCGCAGGGCGGCGATCTTGTGTACCCCACTGGTCACCGGTAGCTCCTCACCGCTTGGCCGGGTTAAGGCGGTCACCCCGCACCGGTGAGAACGTGACCTTGTGCTGCAGATTGAGCATGCCCGGACTACGCCGGGGATCACAATCCGCCCGACCAGGTGGCGCGCAGCTCAGCCAGCGACGCCGAGCGATGGGTTTTTTCGTGGCGTGGCCGCGCTTGATGCTCGCAGAAGAACTCCAGGGCGGCGGAAACTGTCAACGAACATCATTGCTGCATCCGAAATCGATAAAGGTGAACAGCGCCGGTGCCAGCGCATCAACCGTGACAAGCCGGATCACTCCTATGATCGCGACGCTGGTCGCGACCAATCGCCGGCTGGCCTTGTTTCCAGAGTCCTTGCCGGCGCCGGAATCGCCCATTGTGGCGTTGTTCAGATCCAGCGCGGCGGAACGGGGGCTCAAGCTCGGCGATGGCCTGCCACGCCTCTCCTACCGCCAGCTGCGACCGCCCCCTCACCCCACCGCACCTCTCGCCCCGCAGTCTGGATGCAGACTGCTGTTACCGGGCCGGTGAAAACAGCAGTCTGCATCCAGACTGCGCCGGAACCGGGCGCGGGGGCACGACACGGCGGGCACGGGCGCGCGACACGGCGGGCACGGAGGCACGACACGGCGGGCGCGGGGGTGCGGTTCGCTACAGGGCCTTCAGTTCTTCGATGACGGATTCGACGGAGGATTTCGCGTCGCCGAAGAGCATGGCGGTGTTGGGGGCGTAGTACAGCTCGTTTTCGATACCGGCGAAGCCGGGGTTCATCGAGCGTTTGAGCACGATGACCGACTTGCTCTGGTCGACGTTGAGAATCGGCATGCCATGAATGGGCGAGTTCGGGTCGTTGCGGGCGGCCGGGTTGGTCACATCGTTGGCGCCGATCACCAGCGCGACATCGGCACGGGAGAACTCGCCGTTGATCTCGTCCATCTCCTTGAGCTGTTCGTAGGGCACGTCCGCCTCGGCGAGCAGTACGTTCATGTGCCCAGGCATCCGCCCGGCCACGGGATGGATGGCGTACTTGACCTCCACGCCCTTGTCCTCGAGGAGCCTGGCCATGTCCCGCACGGCGTGCTGTGCCTGCGCCACAGCCATGCCGTAACCGGGCACCACGATGACCTCGTTGCCGTAGGCCATCTGAACCGCCGCGTCGGATGCGTTGGTCTCGCGAACGACCTTGTCGCCAAGTTCCCGACCCCCGCCTGCCACGCCGCCCCCACCGAACCCCCCGGCGACGATCGCCGGGATGGACCGGTTCATCGCCTTGGCCATCAGGTTGGTCAGGATCGACCCCGACGCCCCGACGATCATGCCGGCAACGATCATGGCAGTGTTGTTCAGCGCCAGCCCAGCCGCCGCCGCGGACAGTCCTGTCAGCGCGTTGAGCAGCGAGATCACCACAGGCATGTCAGCACCGCCGATCGGCAGCACCACCAGCAGCCCCAGCGCAGCGGCGAACAGCAATGTCCCGATGATCAGCAATGCGGAGTTACCGCCGAAGCCGATGACGAAGGCGCAAGCCAGCGCCGCGAGCAGCACGAGCACGTTGACCAGCTGCTGAGCGTTACCCAGGCTGATCGGCCGGCCGGGGACAACTCCTTGCAACTTGCCGAAGGCCACCAGGGAGCCCCAGAACGACACCGAGCCGACGATCGCCCCGAACAGCGATGAGACCATGACGTATGCCGGCTCGAAACTGAAGCCATTGCTGGTGTTGAACTCCACCCAGGCGATCAGTGCCACCGCACCACCACCGACGCCGTTGAACAGCGCCACCATTTGCGGCATCGCGGTCATCTTGACCTGCTTGGCGGCCGGTATGCCTACCACGGTGCCGAGCACCACGCCTAGCACGATCAACACCCAGTTGCCCATACCCGGGATCAGCAGCGTGGCCAGCACCGCGATGCCCATCCCGGCTGCCGCGATGAGGTTGCCGCGCACTGCAGTGCGCGGGCCTGTCAGGCCCATCAGGCCGTAGATGAACAGGGCGAAGGCCAGGATGTAGAGCGCCAGCACATAAATCGGAAGTTCGCTCATCGCTGCTGGACGCCCTTCCCTGCCTTGGCCGGCTGCTTGCCCTTGAACATGCCCAGCATTCGGTCGGTGACGAGGAAGCCGCCGACCACGTTGATGGTGCCGAACGCGATCGCCACTACCAGCAGCAGCTTGTCGAACGCCGAGAGGTCCAGACGTGTGCCCAGCACCACGATGCCACCGAGCAGCACGATGCCGTGGATGGCGTTGGTACCTGACATCAGCGGGGTGTGCAGGGTGTTGGGCACCTTGGAGATGACGGCGAAGCCGACGAAGCCGGCTAAGACCAGGATCGCCAGGTTGGCGAGCAACATCAGCGGTTGTTCCCTTCCGGCTCCCGGGTGATGCAGGAGCGCACCAGTACTTCGTCGTCGGAGTCCAGGTTGAGCCGACCCTGATCGTCCAGCATCAGTTCCAGGAGTGATTGCACGTTACGGGCGTACAGCTCGCTGGCATGCTCGGGCATCGTCGCAGGTAGGTTCAGTGGGGAGGCGATCGTCACATCGTGGCGGACGACGATCTGGCCCGGTTCGGTGAGCTCACAGTTGCCGCCGGTCTCGCCGGCCAGGTCGATGATCACGCTACCTGGCCGCATCCCCTTCACCGCCTCGGCGGTGACCAGGATGGGTGCCCGGCGACCAGGTACCAGCGCGGTAGTGATCACGACATCGAAAGTGCTGGTAGCTTCGGTCAGCCGCTGCTTCTGTTCGGCGCGCTCGTCGTCGGTCAGCTCACGGGCATAACCACCTTCGCCGGCCGCTTCGATGCCCAGATCGAGCCATTTGGCGCCCAGTGAGCGCACCTGGTCGGCTACTTCAGGTCGGACGTCGTAGCCGGTGGTGCGGGCGCCCAGCCGCCTGGCAGTGGCCAGCGCTTGCAGCCCCGCGACGCCGACGCCCAGGACCAACGCAGTCGCCGGCTTGATCGTGCCGGCGGCGGTGGTGAGCATTGGGAAAAACCGCGTGGACAAGTCCGCGGCCATCAGCACCGCCTTGTAACCGGCCACGTTGGCCTGCGACGACAGGGCGTCCATCGACTGGGCCCGGGAAATGCGGGGGATCGACTCCATGGCGAAGGCGGTGACCCCGGCGTCGCGGAGCTTGCCGGCGATGTCCGGGTCGGAGCGGGGCGCCAGGAAGCCGATCAGAACCGATCCCTGCCGCAGCCGGCCGATCTCCTCATCCGTTGGGGGCGCCACCTTGACCACGACGTCAGCGCTCCACGGGTGGTCGATGGTCGCACCGGCATCGATGAACATCTCGTCGGGCATCAGGGCGCCCACGCCGGCACCGGGCTCCACGACCACCTGTAATCCCCGGCGGACCAGCTTCTCGACCGCTTTGGGTACCAGCGCTACCCGGCGCTCCCCTTCCCTGGATTCTCGGGGGACGCCGACTCGGATGCCTGGACTGTCTTGCGATGAGGTCACCCGCAGAGCATCGAACATGATCGGTGCGGAGTCCAGTCGGGGTGGGCAAACGTTTTCCACTGCACAACCGACACATCCCCATTTCATCACCCGGTGTTAGTGCGGCAGCAACGGTGTGCACGCCCTTCATTCGCCAGCAGGATTGGTGTTATGGCTATGTACCGTGGATCCCGTGCGACGGGTGAGTTGACGTTGATCCGGCACGGGGAGACGCAGTGGAGTGCCACCGGCCAGCACACTGGCGTGACCGACATCCCGCTGACACCCGTTGGCGAGCAGCAGGTCAGCCGGCTGCGGCCGCTGCTCGACGGTCACCGATTCGGGCTGGTGCTGACCAGCCCGATGCTGCGCGCGCGGCGTACCGCCGAGCTGCTGGGACTGGCTGATCCCGAGGTGGACCCGGATCTCGCCGAATGGGACTACGGTGCCTACGAAGGACGAACCACCGACGAGATCAGCGCGGAGCTGGGTCAACCCTGGCGGATCTGGACTCATTCGGTGCCCGCCGGGCCAAGCCCGGGTGAGGACATCGAGCAGGTCGCGAAGCGGGTGGATCGGGTTCTTGCGCGGGTCCGGCCGGTACTGGCCCAAGGGCAGGACGTGGCGCTTGTCGGGCACGGGCACAATCTGCGGGTTCTGGCCGTTCGATGGCTCGGGTTGGAGCCGCAAGCGGGGGCATGGTTGGGCCTGTCCGCCGGATCGCTCTGCGGACTCGGTTACGAGCATGGCTGCCCGGTGATCCTCTACTGGAACCTGTCTCCAGCCTGGTTGGGTGCGGCATCGTGATGATCCGGGCTGCCCGATCCTGTTCGGCGCAGTTCAAGGTGGTGGCCTCGCCGAATACCGAAGCCGGGCCAGGGCTTGACGGAAAACGCTGGCTCTCTAGACTCTGCACTGTGGAGAACGATCGTTTTCCTCCTGTTCCAGGAGCTGATGATCGTGGTGATCAGCGGGCTGCGCCCAGACGGCTTTGCGAGCCGGGGTGACTGGGTGATCGCGCCCGGCTCCCGCGTCGTGTCGGTCAACGTGGGCGCGCCGCGGCTGGTGCGCTGGCGCAACCGGGACGTGCTGACGTCGATCTTCAAAGATCCCGTGGCGGGGCGGGTGGCCGTACAAGGCGTCAATCTCGCCGGTGATGACCAGGCTGATCGCACCGTGCACGGCGGCCCGGACAAAGCGGTGTACGTCTACGCTCAAGAGGACCTCGACTGGTGGTCCGCTGGGCTCGGCGTACCCCTAGCACCAGGAGTGTTCGGGGAGAACCTCACCGTCGCTGAGATGGCGGTTACCGAGGCGGTGATCGGTGAGCGCTGGCGGGTCAATGATGTCGTGCTCGAGGTCTGCGGGCCCCGCACGCCGTGTTACAAGCTGGGCATCCGGATGGGTGCGGACGGCTTCCCGCGGTTGTTCGCCGCCGCTGGCCGACCCGGCGCGTACCTGCGCATCCTCACGGCAGGCACCGTCGCAGCCGGTGACGCGGTGATCGTTGAGCACCGGCCCAGCCACGGTGTCACGGTCCGGACGGTTGCTGACGCCTACCACCGTGACCACTCCCGGGCCGCGGAGCTTTTGGCCGCCCCCGAGCTGGCCGGCCACTGGCAAGCCTGGGCGCGCAAGCTCGTCGCCCGCCAGCGCGCTGCGCACGCTGGCTAATTCGCGCGGTCGGCGTAACAGGCTGGGCCGGCTTAGCGATTTGTGTGTCAATGTGTAATCAGCTGGATACACACAGTAGCTGACGGGCGCCGGTGGCTGGTGGCCCTCCGAGGGGGAACGTTATGACAGCAGTGAATCCGAACCAGTCGCCTGCTGGTCCAGACTTCCGCGCGGGCGAGCGCGCGTCTACGAGCTGGTCGACTTTCCCCGTCCGACCCCGCACCCGGCGAGCTGGTGATCTTTTCCAGCCCGTCACCAGTTCCAACCCACCTTCGCCCACCACCCCGCCCCCGCCCGCCGTCCCATCTTCAACTGCCATCACTGACCAGCCGGTTACGCCGATCGACGGGCCAGCACGAGCTGGCGAGATGCTTTCGACCCCGGTGCCGCCGGCGGGGTATGTCCCGCCGGCACGGCGATGGGCAAGCCGGGCGGCCGGCCTGGCGGTCGGGACGCCGGGGGCGGTGACGGCGTTCGTGGCAAGCGCCGTGCTGGTCCTCGTGGTGGCAGGGATGACCATGTTCAGAACGTCGCCCACCGAGTCACCCGTGGCCGAATCCGCTCCGGGCCGGTTACCGGCTCCCGCTACGCCCGTGGTTAGCGGTGGCCAACCGGTAACCGTCGCACCCATCGAGGCGCCGGCAGGGGTTGCCCAGCCGGTATCGGCCGCGGCGTACTCTCCCACCCAGCCCGCAGCGCGCGCCACCCAGCAGCAATTGCCAGCACCGCGGCGTGATCTGCCATCCGCCCAGATTGCACGGCCCGCGCCGGATCGCGGGGCAGTGCCGCCATCGCCGTCATTCCCGCCACCATCGTCGCCGTCACCAACGGAGACGACCGAGGGTTCTGGCTACTGGACGATTACTCATGCCTCCCGCGCCGAAAATGTGCAATCACAACCGGCCGGTACCGAGCCGTGCCGCTGCGATGCCACGATGCGCGAGTACCCCGTTGACGAGTACCAGCCATCCAGGGTTGACCGGCAGCGTGAGCCGGGAGCACAGCAGGCGAGGTACCGCCCAGCAGGCAGGGTCGAAAAATCCCGGATCGAGGAACGGATGCAAGACCGGCACGCCGGTGGAACCAGGGAGCACAACAGGCCGTCGACCGGCGCCCGGCCCAGGCCCTGATCTGGCTTTACCCCAGACATCGAGGTCAGATCACTCCTGGCTGGGCGCCCAGTGAGGGTCCCTGCCCGCGAAGCCGAGCAGCCGATCAAGATCGGAAGCAGTGGACGGGACGGCCAAGACCGGACCGTAGAGGCCCTCCCGGCCGGCTTCCTGGCCCGCCTCGGACTATGGAGGCGGCGAAGCCCAGGCTCGCCTGCACGCTAGCCGGATCGGCCTGGAATGGCTGACCGGTGGCCCGCGCCAGATCCCAGCCCTGGAGCACAAGCTCGTCCAGGGCCACTACGCCCATGATCCCGGCAGGCATGGTGACCCCACCAGCCTCCGTCTCGCCTTCCCAGGCATGGGGTGCGCGCCAAGCGGCGACTAGCGTGTCCAGTCGCTCGTGCAGCTGGGATCTCCAGTCGGCAGGTAGAGATCCGTCCGGCTCTGGCCTGCTCGTCAAGGAGGAGTCCTTGCGCGCCGCCGCGGTGAATGCGGCCGTCAGCGCGAGCAGGTGGTCCAGCAAGACGGCGACAGGCCAGCCCGCGCAGGGCGTGGCGGCGCCCAGATGGCCGTCGTCTACTCCGTCGACGAGGCGGGCCAGCTGCGCTGCCGCTGGCGACAAGTCATACGTGATCGTCATGTGGGTCCTCCACGTCGGGCCGGGCTACCGGATCCGTCTGTCAATGCAGACGCTCACCGCAGCGAGGACT
>JAJPIR010000347.1 GCA_021324675.1 Actinomycetota bacterium | reverse complement strand
GCTCGCGGCGGTGACTGTAGCCGCTGACGTCGGCGGCTACATGTACCTCGGCCGCGCCCCACTCTGCGATCATGCGCGCCACTTCGTCGACCACGTCGCCAGAGCGCACGACGAGACGCCCGCCCAGCTTCCGCAGCTGGGCGTCCAGGTCCGCCAGCGCGTCGGCGAGAAACGCTGCCCGGTTGGCGGACATCGACCCACCGCGCAGGATTCCCGGGTCAAGCACGGACAGCGGCACGACCTCGGTGGCGGCGTGGCAGGCGGCGTGCAGGACAGGGTTGTCGTGCACCCGCAGATCTCGGGTGAACAGGCTGATCGCCACGCTCATGCCGCGGCCCCACCGTCCGCGTCCACGCGGCTGCGCGCACTGGAGCGCTCGGCGGCACCAGCGATATTGCGCACCATGCCGCCGAAGACGATGCCATGAAAGGGCGCGACACTGTGCCAGTACAGATGTCCCGCCAGTCCATGAGGTTTGAACAGCGCCCGCTGCCGGTAACAGGAGCCGCCGTTACCGTCGGGAACGGCCTCGAGTTCTAGCCAGGCGCGGCCCGGCAGGCGCATCTCGGCACGCAGCCGCAGCAACCGGGGTCGCTCGAGGTATTCCACGCGCCACCAGTCCAGGGCCTCCCCGGCGTGCAGGCGGTGGGGGTCGCGGCGACCACGGCGTAACCCGACACCGCCCACCAGCCGGTCGATCCAGCCACGCACCGACCACGCCAGGGGAAACGAGTACCAACCGTGCTCGCCCCCGATGGCTTCGATGACGTTCCACAGAGTGTGCTGATCGGCGGCGCAGCGGTACTCCCGGATGTCCTCGTAGAGTGAGCCGCCCGACCATTCCGGGTCGGTGGGTAGCGGATCCGATGGTGCGCCTGGCCAGGATGCGTCTGACCAGCGGGTAGGGACCTGCGCACGGCGGGTGTTCGTCAGAGCGAGCTCGACGGCATGCTCGTAAGGGGTCAGCCCGCCTTCCGGGTCGGGAATGTAGCCGGCGATGTCGTGATCATGACAGACCACTTCGTGCACCAGCGACTCGATCAACGGCACAGCGATGCTGCGTGGCACCGGGGTGACCAGGTTCACCCACTGCGCTGACAGCCAGGGCGTCAGCACCGGTACCGGCACGACCACGCGCCGGGGCAACTTGGCCACTACCGCGTAGCGGCGCATCATCTCCAGGTAGGTCAGCACGTCCGGACCACCGATATCGAAGGCCCGGTTGGTCGTCTCCGGCACCGCCGTGGCAGCGGTCAGGTAGTGCAGCACGTCACGGATGGCGATGGGCTGGATGCGGTTGTGCACCCAGCGCGGCGTGACCATGGCAGGCAGCCGTTCGGTCAGGTAGCGCAGCATCTCGAAGCTGGCAGATCCGGACCCCAGAATTACCGCCGCCCGGAACACGATGGCTGGCACGCCGGAGTCGAGCAGGATCTGCCCCACCTCGGCTCGCGAGGCCAGGTGATCCGACAGCGGCTGAGCGTCTGGCGTGATCCCGCCCAGGTACACCAGACGGGCCGCGCCCGCGACGCGAGCCGCCTCAGCGACCACCTGCGCGGCCGCGCGGTCGACATCGACGAAATCTCGCCGATTGAGCGAATGCACGAGGTAGTAGACGACTTCCTGACCGGCCATCGCCTGCCGCACGTTCCCAACGTCGGTGACATCGCCTGCGACGATCTCGACCTGATCGCGCCAGGGCACCTCGGCAAGCTTGGCAGGGATACGCGCCACCACCCGCACCTGGTGGCCGACGCTCAACAGTGCGGGAACGAGGCGACCGCCGATATAGCCGGTGGCGCCGAACACTACGCACCGCATATCAGCACAGCGCGTTGACTGAGATCATGGGCGCCGCCAGGTCCGGCCGGTCAGGGCGATCATCCGATCCGCTGACGGCGGTCCCCACGTGCCCGCCGAGTAGGGCTCGGGCTTGCCGTGCTTGGCCCAGTGCTCCAGCACCGGATCCAGGATCTTCCACGACAGCTCGACCTCCGCGTTGACCGGGAACAACGACGGCTCACCGCGTAGCACGTCCAGCAGCAGCCGCTCGTAGGCTTCGGGCGAGGACTCGGTGAAGGCAGTGCCGTAGCGAAAGTCCATCGTGACGCCGCGGACCTCCATCGTGGTCCCCGGCACCTTCGAGCCGAACCGGATGGTGACCCCCTCATCAGGCTGAATCCGGATCACCAGTGCGTTTTGCCCCAGCTCCTCGGTCATGGTCGCCTCAAACGGCAAGTGGGGAGCCCGTTTGAAGATCACCGCCACCTCGGTGACCCGCCGGCCCAGCCGCTTGCCGGTACGCAGGAAGAAAGGCACCCCGGCCCATCGCCGGTTGTCCACTCCCAGTGTGATTGCGGCAAAGGTTTCCGTCATAGAGCCCGGCCGTAAGCCGCCCTCCTCAAACACTCCCGGAACCTTGGTGCCGCCCTGCCAACCACCCAGGTACTGGCCCCGTGCAGTGGTGTCCTCAAAGGGCTCCACGGGTCCGGTGGCCGAAAGCACCTTGATTTTTTCACCCCGTAGCGATTCGGGGGAGAAGGACAGGGGCTCCTCCATCGTGGTCAAAGCGAGTAACTGGATCAGGTGGTTCTGGATAACGTCCCGAGCTGCACCGATGCCGTCGTAATAGCCAGCCCTGCCGGCTACCCCGATATCCTCGGCCATGGTGATCTGTACATGATCCACATAATGGCTGTTCCAGATCGGTTCGTAAAGCTGGTTCGCAAATCGCAGCGCCAGAATGTTCTGCACCGTTTCCTTGCCGAGGTAATGATCAATGCGATACACCGACTCCTCGGGAAAGACATCGTTGACAATTTCGTTGAGTTCTTGCGCGCTACGTAAATCGTGCCCGAATGGCTTTTCGATCACTACGCGGCGCCACTGCTCATCGGTTTGTTCGGCCAACCCGGTGCGGGCAAGCTGTTTCAAGACCACCGGGAACATTGCAGGTGGAATCGCCAGGTAAAAGGCGTGGTTACCGCCAGTTCCCCGTTCCTGGTCGAGCTGCGCGACGCACCCCGCGAGCTCGTCGAACGCTGCGTCATCTTCGAAGCTGCCAGGCACGAAACGGATGCCCTCGGACAGCTGTGCCCAGACGTCCTCCCGGAACGGTGTTCGGGCATGCTCGCGCACCGCCTCATGGACCAGTTCAGTGAAGTCCTCGTCGGCCCACTCGCGGCGGGCGAACCCGACCAGCGCGAAACCCGGCGGTAACAGCCCGCGGTTGGCCAAGTCGTAGATCGCCGGCATGAGCTTTTTGCGGGACAGATCCCCGGTCACTCCAAAGATCACCACACCGCACGGCCCGGCGATCCGGGGCAGCCGCTTGTCGCGGGGGTCCACTAACGGATTGGCCTGGTGTGCCATGTTCATCCAAGCTCCTGCACCGCACGCACGAGGGCAACGAGTCCAGCTGGCCGATCACGCAGATGCAGCCGCAGTACCGGGCGGCCGTTCGTGGCAAGCACCTGCGCGTCGCCCAATGCTTGCGCCCGTTGCAGTTGTCCCAGCGTGAAATCGGTATCAGGCACCGGGATATCGACGTCCACTGCGCCGGTCAACTGAAGGAACCCCCCGTTGCGGTGGCCACCTTTGTGGTACTGGCCAGTGGAGTGCAGGAAACGCGGACCCCAACCGAAGGTGGTCTGCAGCTTGGTATGCCGGGCGAGCTCATCGCGCAGGACCGCGGCCGAGGCGTCGGCGATGCGATCAAGATAGGCCTGCACGGCAAGGTAGCCATCGCGGGGTGTGGCCGCAACCAGCGCCCGCAGCGCGTCAGCGAGGGTGGTGACGCCTGCGGGCAGCCATTCTCCGATCGGGTGAACCTCGACCGGACCGGCAACGAACCGGGGCGGGACTTCTTCGGCGCCCTTGAGCTGCCCGCGGGCGGCGATCTTCGCAGCGTCCACATCCGGCTGATCGAAGGGATTGATCCCCAGCAACCGGCCAGTGACCGCGATTGCGTGTTCCCACAGCAGTAGTTGCCCACCCAAGGTGCCGTTGAGAGTCACCGCGGCTGCGGGTACAGCGGGCCCAAACACGACGGTGGTGGCATCCGGGCCGGCGTCGGTGAAGCCCGGCGCGGCCGGATTTTCCACCACCACCGGCAGCAGTCCGGCGCCTGCTTTCCCCGTGGACTCAGCGACCAGATGCTCGGCCCAGTCGGCGAGACCCACGATCCCTGACCCGCTATCAGCGAACACCACCTTGTCCGCCCCGGCCTCGTGGCCCGCGACCAACGCGGCCGCCAACCGCAATGCCGGGTTGGCTGGGTCATCGCGGGCCAGCAGCGGCTCTTGCTGCGCCGCGTCATCAAGCAGCCGCGTGATGTCCGCCCCGGCCAGGCCAGCGGGGACCAGGCCGAAGGCGCTCAGCGCCGAGTAGCGTCCCCCGACATCCGGATCGGCAGTGATCACCGCACGGTATCGCTGGGCTTCGGCGATCTGGTGCAGTGGCGAGCCAGGGTCGGTGACCGCGACGAGGTGCGCTGCTGGATCCAGCCCCGCGCCGGCGAACGCGGCCGTGAAGATCCGCCGATGGCAATCCGTCTCCACCGTGGAGCCTGATGTGGAAGGCACCACCAGGATGGTGCGGCCCAGGTGGCCGGCCAGCGCGTCGGCCACCTGGCCGGTGTCGGTGGTGTCCAGCACGGTCAGTGGGACCCCGTTGGTGGCGCAGATCACCTCGGGGGCCGGTGACGAGCCACCCATCCCGGCCAGCACCACCCGGTCGATGCCGTCGGCGTGCAGTTGGGACCGCAATGCATCAATGGTCGCCAGCAGCGGGCGGGAGCTGCGCGGCAGCCCTACCCAAGCCAGCCGGCGGGCGGCTTCGGACTGCGCTGGCCGGCCCCACAGCGTCAGATCTTGGTTGGCCAGCGCTGATGCCACCCGCTCGGCAACAAGCTTGTCCAGCCACGACTCGGCCGCGCTGTCCAGCCTCCCGGCGACAATGTCGACCTTGAGTTCGGGCATCGCCAGCTCAGCCTGCCGTCGACGGTGCAGCCTTGGCCAGCTGATCGGTGACTGTATCGGCCAGTTGAGACCACGACGCCTCGAACTTCTCTGCGCCCTCGCGTTCGAGTACGGCAAACACGTCGTCGAGATCGATCCCGACGGCAGCCAGGTCATCGAAGACGCGCTGCGCCTGCCCGGCCCGGCCCGACACCTGGTCACCCGGCACCTCGCCGTGATCGGCAAAGGCCAGCAGGGTGCTTTCCGGCATGGTGTTGACCACTCCGGGCGCGATGAGCTCGGTGACATATTCGGTATCCGGGTAGTCGGGATTCTTCACGCCGGTGGATGCCCACAGCGGTCGTTGCGGCCGTGCTCCGCCCGCACGCAGTCGCGCCCACCGCGGCGCCGCGAATTCCTCCTCGTACGCCGCGTACGCCAGCCGAGCATTGGCCACAGCAGCCCGCCCGCGCAGCGCCAGCGCGGGCTCGGTGCCGATCGCCTCCAACCGCTTGTCGATCTCGGTGTCGACCCGGGAGACGAAAAACGACGCAACCGACGCAATCGTGGCCAGGTCGTGGCCGTTGGCGCTGGCCTGCTCCAAACCGGCGAAGAAGGCCGCCATCACTTTGCGGTATCGCTGCACGGAGAACAACAGCGTGACATTCACGCTGATCCCGTCGGCCAGCGCGCCGGTGATGGCGGGCAATCCTTCCCCGGTGGCCGGAATCTTGATCATCAAGTTGGGTCGGTCCACCACCTTCCACAGTTCAGCGGCTTGGGCGAGGGTGGCCGCGGTGTCATGCGCCAGCCGGGGATCGACCTCCAGCGATACCCGGCCGTCCACCCCGCCGGTGGTCTCCCAGACACCGCTGAATACGTCGCAGGCGGATTGAACGTCTGCAACGGTAATTTCCCGTACCACTTCCTCAACCGAGGCGCCGCGAGCAGCCAGTTCCCCGATCTGCTCGTCATAGTCTTCCGCGTGCTCGAGCGCATGGGCGAAGATCGTTGGATTGCTGGTCACGCCGACCACGTGCCGTTGAGTGATCAGCTCCGCGAGATTCCCTGAGGTGATCCGGTGCCGGGACAGGTCGTCCAGCCAGATCGATACACCAGCCTCAGATAGCGCCTGCAGGGGATCCATCCTGCTCACAAGGGCACCTCCCTGGGTTAATGCTTGATGCGTCCCAGACTGCGTCGAGCCGCATCCGCGACGGCTTCGCCGGTGAAACCGAATTCCCGGAACAGCGTCTGCCAATCCGCCGAGGCGCCAAAATGTTCCAGCGAAACCACCTCGCCGTGGTCACCCACGAAGCGATACCAAGGCATCGCGACGCCGGCCTCGACCGCGACTCGCGCCTTTACCGTAGGCGGCAGCACCTGGTCACGGTAGGCCTGTTCCTGCTCGTCGAACCACTCGACGCACGGCATCGACACCACGCGGGTCCCGATACCCTCGGCGGCCAGCGTCTGCTGAGCGGCAACGGCGTACTGGACTTCAGACCCAGTCGCGATGAACAGCACGTCAGGTAAGCCGTTACCGACCTCGGTGGAGGTATCGGAGAGCACGTAGCCGCCGCGCGCGACGCCGTTGGCGTCGGTGCCCTCCAGCACCGGCACATTCTGCCGGGTCAGGCACAGCCCGGTGGGCCGGGTGCCCTTTTCCAGGAGCGCCTTCCACGCCGCCGCCGTCTCGTTGGCGTCCGCCGGGCGGACCACGTCCAGCCCGGGAATGGCACGCAGCGCGGCCAGATGTTCCACCGGCTGGTGGGTGGGGCCGTCCTCCCCGAGGCCGATGGAGTCGTGCGTCCAGACGTAGGTGACCGGGGTCTTCATCAGCGCGGCCAGCCGCACGGCAGCGCGCATGTAGTCACTGAAGATCAGGAACGTGCCGCCGTAGGGTCGGGTAGGGCCGTGCAACGCGATCCCGTTGAGGATCGCGCCCATGGCGTGCTCTCGGACCCCGAAGTGCAGGGTGCGCCCGTAGGGGTGAGCGGTCCACATCTTCGTAGAGATCTTCTCGGGGCCGAACGAGTCGGCACCCTTGATCGTGGTGAGGTTGCTTTCGCCAAGGTCAGCCGAGCCACCCCACAGCTCCGGAAGCTCCTCCCCAATGGCCGACAGCACCTCCCCGGAAGCCTTGCGAGTCGCGATGCCCTTCTTGTCCGGCTGCCAGGTCGGCAGCTTCTCAGCCCAGCCGGCCGGTAGCTCACGCCGCAGCAGCCGGTCGAACAGCGCGGCCCTGGACGAGTTGGCCTGTCGCCAGTTGTCAAAGGTCTGTTGCCACTCTGCGTGCGCCGCCTGCCCCCGGGCGATCACCTGCCGGGTGTGCTCGAGGATTCCCGGCTCGACGACGAAAGAGCGCTGCGGGTCGAAGTTCAGTGCTTCCTTCACCGCGGCCACCTCATCGGCGCCCAGCGCGGAGCCATGCGCGGCCCCGGTGTTCATCTTGTTCGGTGCCGGGTAGCCGATCACGGTGCGCAGCACGATGAACGACGGGCGGCTGGTCTCGGCCTTGGCTGCTTCGATCGCCTCCAGGATGCCGACGACATCCTCGCCGCCATGCACGGTCTGCACGTGCCACCCGTAGGCCTCGTAGCGGGCGGCGGTGTCTTCCGACAGCGCAATCTTGGTGTCATCCTCGATGGAGATCTCGTTGGAGTCGTAGATCACGATGAGATTGCCGAGTTCCTGGGTGCCGGCCAGCGAGGACGCTTCGGACGTGACACCTTCCTCGATATCGCCGTCGGAAGCGATGACGTAGATGTGGTGATCGAACGGGCTTTCGCCCAGCGGAGTGTCCGGATCGAACAGACCGCGTTCCCGGCGAGCCGCCATCGCCATCCCCACCGCAGCGGCCAGGCCCTGGCCCAGCGGCCCCGTGGTGATCTCCACACCCACCGTGTGCCCGTACTCGGGGTGGCCCGGTGTCTTCGAACCCCACCTGCGCAGCTGCTCGATATCCTCCAGCTCCAGCCCGTAGCCGGACAGGAACAGCTGCAGGTACAGCGTCAGGCTGGAATGCCCGCAGGACAGCACAAACCGGTCCCGGCCGGTCCACGCCGGGTCGGTTGGATCGTGCCGCAGCACCCGCTGAAACAGGGTGTACGCCAGGGGGGCAAGGCTCATGGCGGTACCTGGGTGGCCGCTGCCGCAGCGTTGCACGGCGTCTGCGGCGAGCACGCGGATGGTGTCCACCGCGCGGGTGTCCACATCGGTCCAGTCGTCTGGCACCCGAGGAGTGGTGAGCTGGGTCAGATCGTCG
>JAJPIR010000159.1 GCA_021324675.1 Actinomycetota bacterium | reverse complement strand
GCGTTGTGCGGGGGATAGGGCCGTGGGGCGGGTGGTGTGTTTGCGGTAGGCCGCGGCGGATTCGGCGGCTGCGGCTGCTGCGCGTTGTGCGGGGGATAGGGCCGTGGTGGGGCGCGTCATGTACTTACGGAAGGCCTCCGCCGACTCAGCCATGTACTTGCGATAGGCCGCCGTGCACTCATCCATGTACTTGCGATACATGGCTGTGGACTCATCCATGTACTTGTGATAGGCGGCCGTTGCGGCTGATGCTTGGGCGTCGGAGGGCGTCACAAAAGACAGGTTCATCAATCCTCCAACGAACGCGGACTGTGACGGCTAAGCTTAGAAGTTACCCAGGTGAATGGGTACCCGTTTCATGCGACATATTTCTCAATCCTATTATTGTGCGCATGCCACAAAGAACAGCGAACATGCAGATGTGAACCACACCGGGTTCAGTAGGGCTCGGTTTTTGACTACGGTTGTGTTGGCTGAATCGGTGTGGCGCTCGTAGCTGGCTTCGAACTCGGCGAGTCGGAGCATGCGATCTGGCCGTGGAGCTGACGGTTGTAGCGGTCAGGTATTTCAGGGTGGGCCGGTCCGAGGTCAACGAGGCCCTGCCAGGGACCATCTGGATGGATAAGTTCGGTCTTGCCTTGCCCCGCTGGAGCTTCCAGCCAGAGCGTTGTCGAAGCTGTCGCCGCAGGTGCCCACCGAGGAAGATCTCCTCGGTGGGCACCAGGCGTTGGGCGTAGCGGATGGTCAGGTACTGCATCCTGCGGTCGAAGTGGTGCACTAATTCTGCGAGGTCTGCGTCATGCTGGTGGCCGCGCCCGGAGGGGTCATTTCCAGCGTGTCGAGGACTAACTCGGTGCGGAGGTGGGTGGCCAGCCGGTGATCATCCTGGACTCCTGGATGAAGGCGAATTGTTCACGTAGTGCTTGGCGGATTGCCACGGTGATGATCAGCGGGTTGTCACCGGTAAAGCGCAAACGCTCGCCAGTCCGCGTAACCAAGCATGCGGGCTTTCGACACAATGATCACGATACCTGCTGGCGAGGTTGTCGCCCCAAGGGTCGTTCTCGGTGGCGCTCCTCTGCGAGGTCCTTGAGTCGACCATCGAGCAGTTGGTCGATAGTGATCAGGCCGAGCATTGTTGAAGTGCATTGGCGATCGATCACAGGCGCACTGGTGACGTGGTTTTCGGCAAAGAGGTTGGCCACTGTGCGCAGCGTGTCGTCGCTGTGGACAACCACCGGGTTGGTGATCATCAGGTCCGCAACTGTCTTCCCCACTGCGTTAACGAGTTGTTGACGAGTGACGACACCACGCAGGTTGTCATTATCGTCGAGCACGGGAAAAAGGCGTTGCAGGGGAAGAGGCAATCCGTTGGTCGCTAGTCGATTATTACTGGGTCGGGACACGGTGCTGGTGAGCAGGGTTGCTGGTGGGGGCAGTAGATCGCAGGGGCGAAGCGTCGCCGGTCGTGTGTACATGACTTCGTCTACCAAAAGTACCTCAAGTGGGTCGACGTCGTATTCCTGAGACAGGTGATATCCACGCCTGGCGATCTTCTCGGTGAGTACCGAACGAGGCAGCAGCAACGCTGACAGGCCGTATGCGGTAGCCGAGGCGATCAGTAGTGGAAGGAGAACATTCCACGCGTGCGTAAGCTCCAAAGGAAACACAATAGCTGTTAGGGGTAGACGCATTACCCCACCGATGGCCGTAGCCAGCCCGATCAGTGCCCAAAACCCAGGTTTGACGCTGGGAAAAACGTAGCCTTCTAACGCGCCGGCCGCAGCGCCGATCATAAGGATTGGCGCGAGCACCCCACCAGAGGTGCCGGAGCCCAACGACAAGGCCCAGATCAGGCTTTTGACCACGAGGATCCCGGCCACCAGTGATAATGTGGCGCGACCAGTGATCAGATCATCAATCACATCGTATCCCACGCCGAGCGCGCGAGGCTCGACCAACCCTCCCAAGCCAACTATCAGGCCAGCAACCGCGGGCCACCACATCCAGTGCACCGGCAACCTTGCGAAGGCATCTTCGGAAAAGTAGAGAAGTTTGGTCACCACCAGTGCCAGCAGGCCACCGACGGCTCCGGCAAGGATGCAGAACAGGTCGACTGCCGGATTCAGGTGAAAATCTGATGCATTCACTGGGAAGATCGGGTTGCTACCCAGCAGTGGTGCACGGACTACTGTGCTCATTGCCACTGCCGCGGTGACCGGGAGGAAGCTACGTGGACGCCACTCGAACAGCAGCAGTTCCACTGCGAGTAACACGGACGCCATCGGCGCGTTAAAAGTCGCCGCCATACCTGCGGCGGCGCCGGACACCATCAGTGCTTTACGCTCATCCGCAGTGAGGTGCAGGCCTTGGGCCAGGATCGATCCGACCGCGCCTCCGGTCATGATGATTGGCCCCTCGGCGCCGAAGGGGTTGCCACTGCCGATACTGA
Source organism: Actinomycetota bacterium (assembly GCA_021324675.1). Lineage (GTDB taxonomy): Bacteria > Actinomycetota > Actinomycetes > Mycobacteriales > Pseudonocardiaceae. Next base: position 24,486 of record JAJPIR010000159.1, on the reverse strand, counting down.
CCGCTGCCGAGATGGGCTTGAGCACAGCGACGCGTGGCTCGATACAGCTGCGGCGTATCAGGATCGCCTGGATCGCTTCTGGAATACCGTGACCTCGGATCTGCTCTGATCCATAGCGTGCCATCAGGCCTACCACGAGCCCACCCGCGGTCGGTGCCAGCAGGGTTAGCCACGGCGGAGTGTGCACCATTTCGGGCGCAACGAGATCGGCTCGTATTCGCTGGTAGAAAATCAGATTAGTGATCAGGCCGATCAGCCGCAGCAAGATCCAGGAAACCAACGCGCTGACCGCACCAATCGGCAACGCACACGCGATGATCAGCAGCACTCGCGGTCGGACGGTGAAGTCTCGTAGGTGCTCTGGCTTAGGGCGAATTTGATGCGCGGTTTTTGCCGCAGGACCAAGTCTTGCGCACTCTCCGTCGCCGCTTCGTTCTCGCGAAGCTCTGCGATTTCCAGTGAAGGTCGATAGCTGCCATTGTCGCCGCCTGAAGGATAACACTGCCGCACCCGGAAGCTTAATTGTTTGATACTTTCCTTGAGCGACCAAACGCCGGTGGCAAGCACGCCAGATGCGGCCGCAGCGGTATTGCAGACCTAACCAGTGCCAACGCCCGGAAGGCTTCTCTCTCGGACACCGCCCAGGGCGGCGGGCGCAACACGAGGATCCCGTGCACGGCGGGATCGGCGTTGAGCTGCCGGACTGCTCGGCCAGCGTCCAATGTCGCGTCCGTCCCTAGCCAGAAGGGCCGGAATCTAACTCCGAACTCCCTTACCATTCGCCGTAATCTCCGCTCATAGGCCTGTGCTCCGTTGTCGGAGCCGACCACTACAGTGCCAAGCCCCCGAGCTATGCCAGCCTTGCGGAGCCGTGCCGAGTCCATCCGCAGCCCGTCTTTGAGTGTCTTTCTCCAGACTCGACCATCGATCAAGTCGGCGTCACGGGACCCGCACTAAAAGGTCTCGGGCGATGTAGGGATCTCTGGGACCATTAAGTGGAATGTGTGCCACTGCCCTTACTATGCTTGACCACGTCAGCGGGTGCTGCGAAGGCTCCACTGAAATTGCGAGCGGAAAGAGGTGAGTAGTTTATTGGGAACGCATGGTTAGGGCAGGTCACTATCCTCACTGTGTCACCTCCTCCCTGTCCGGTGCTACATAAATACCTACACGATCTTGTAGAAGGCTGCTTATGCTTGAGTCGACTCATCATAAGCATCTTTGTAAATCTGAGATATCCCTGATGGGCCACAGTTTTAGAAGCTACATCCTTGTGTCTCAGGCACAAGCCCGGGCGGAGGGACCGTCCGCCCAGCGGGGACATGCACTGGTCGACTCGGTCGATGGCTAAAGCGACGGGGATGTAGCAGTCGGAGATCTCGTCGCCGGTCTAGCAGGCGCTTGGCCTAAGAGAGCTTGTTCCAGAATGCCTGAGCCAGCTCCGGTGGCAGATCAGTGCGCAGACGAGTTGAGGAGGCCGACCGGCACCGGTCCTCACTTCGTCACTCGGTGAATGACCGAGATTCAGACCCGATGAGTCGAAGCACTCGCACGTACCCGTCCAACCAGCAGCAGGGCGGATGAGCAAGCAAGGCATCGCCGAACTGGTCGAGGCACTCGGCGACATCCCAGCAGTACTCGCCGAAGCCGCGCCACAAGACAAATTTCAGCTCTATAGTGAGCTCGGCCTGCACCTTACCTACGAACCTGCCAGGCGACTAGTGCGCGCCGAAACCGGCATAAGTGCCACATCTGGGAATTATGGATCGTGTCCGACGGGGACTCGACCACTACGCGCACGTCCTCAACCCGCACACGGCTTCGGTAGTGGGATGGTCCCGGGCTTTGAGGGCTTCGGGTGCCTGTCGATTTGGCAGGCCAGCGCTATGATCAAGTTGAGCCCGGAACTTGATTCCCGCGATGCCCGAGCGCACCGGGGTGGTCGTCGGGGGGTCTCCCCGCACCAGCTGCCCCATGCGTTCCCGGGCCTCTACCTCGACGGGCTCACCGACGCGGCGATTGCAGTGATCACTAAGCACCTTCCCGCGGACCCGATACCTATAATCGGCTCACCCGACTCAAGGCAATCTATGACCCGGACAACGTCTTCCACCGTAACGCAAACATCGCACCCTGCTTGGCTCGAAAAGATAGGTGGGCGAGCTTGCAGTACCCTGAGGCGAGCTAGCGGGCAAACTGGGATCAGAACCGATCTTGTATATTTACAGCGATAATGCGGGCCCTGGCAAATGGATTCCGGATCACAATGTAAAACGGCCTTTACTGCGCCGAGGAAGCACGACTGCGGCAGTCGGCCACGCCGGATTTCATCTCGGCATGGGCGTTCCAGCCACGAACACCAAAGACCTAATGGCTAGGACGGCGTCAGCCGGGGCGCCATCCAGGCAGGGATGGGAAGCGACTGTCTGTCCAGCTGGCCGCGGCATCAGCAGGTCGTGGTGCGTGCGGTGCGCAGGGCCGTTCTGAACTTTGCATCGAGGTTCCTGTTTCCGGGCGAAGTATCAATGTGGGTAAGAAGGCCTCTGTATATGTGGGCATGCACCGTGCGGAGGTTTCGGACGAGAGGAAATGTGATGAGTTCATCGACGAGGGTCGCTGACGCGTTGGTCGCGACTGGGCACCCGGATTGGATGGCCATGGCGCGCGAAGTTGGGCCGGCGTTCGCGGCGCGGGCGGCTGACCTTGACGAGCGGGACGCATTCGTCGCCGAGAACTATGGCGAGCTGCGGACATACCGTTTCTTTTCCGCCGGTGTACCAGCGGAGCTGGGTGGCGGTGGTGCTTCACACCCGGAGCTGTGCGCGATGCTACGCGAGGTGGCTAGGCACTGCGGTTCTACCGCGCTCGCCCTTTCCATGCACACTCACCTCCTCGCCACTACCGTGTGGCGCTGGCGCCAGGGCCACACGGTGGAGCCGCTGCTGCGCCGCGTCGCCCAGGAACAGATCGTCTTGGTCAGCACTGGGGCTTCTGACTGGCTCGATTCCTCCGGCACTGCGGAGAAAGTAGAAGGCGGTTACCGCATCACTGGGCGCAAGGTCTTTGGCAGCGGTTCTCCGGCCGGCACGCTGCTGATCACCAGCGCGGTGTACCAGGACCTGAGAACGGGCCCACCGTACTGCACTTCCCAGTGCCCATCGCTGCCGAAGGCGTAACCGTGCTGGACAACTGGCGGACGCTGGGGATGCGCGCCACTGGTTCCCACGACGTGTTGCTCGACGACGTATTCGTGCCGCAAGACGCGGTCTCGCTACGCAGGCCAAAGGGTCAATGGCACAACTTTTTCAACGTCATCGTCACCATCGCCCTGCCGCTGGTCATGTCGGTTTATGTTGGCGTCGCGGAGGCTGCCTCGAACCTAGCGATTGGCATAGCGCGCAAAAAGACCGGCAGACAGCTCGATCGCCATCTGCCCTACCTGCTTGGCGAGATGACCAACGTGCTGGTGACGGCGCAGCTTGCGGTGCAGGGCATGGTGGATCTGTGCGACAACTATGCGTTCGAGCCGACGGTCCAGACCGCAAACGCCATGCTGATCCGCAAGACCGTTGCCGCCAACGCCTGTATCCAAACAGTAGAGAAAGCGCTGGAGGTGGCTGGTGGAGGCGCGTTCTTCCGCAGCGTCGGCTTGGAGCGGCTACTGCGTGATGTGCATGGCAGCCAGTTCCACCCACTGCAGGAGAAGCGCCAGCACCTGTTCACTGGCCGCATCGCCCTCGGGCTGGACCCGGTCGGGTAGCGATCATCGCGCACTGCTTGCTGCCCGCACGTCCGACTATGGAAGCCAAGGGGTGACAACATGCTGATCGTCCAGGCCGCGGTGGTCGCCGACGAACCCCACCGAATAGTCGGACAGCGCATGCTCGTCGCCGAAATCCTTGCTGCACTATGTCTGAATAAGTTCCTTACCGTCGAGCTATAGACCTGCGCGGCCCAGGCGTGCACGGCCGATCGGAGCGATGATATGCACATTTGCAGGATTCGAGTCATCCTCACGGCAACGCTTATCGTTGCCGCTGCATTGACATCGGCGCCAGAAGCCAGCGCAGCCGAGCCGGTCAAAACGACGATAAGTCACCGGGCCTGGAACGGCAATCAATCCACCCCGGACTGGGTGAACAACCCGACGTGCTCCCGGTCGCTCAATGCGGACGTCTGGGAGCCCGCTGTGTCCGGGAAATATCCGGTTGCCATTGTGACGGTGGGCACTTTTGGTTCGATCACCGCACCGGCGTACCAGGAACTGGCGAAGGAGTTCGGACGCCAGGGTTTCGTGGCTGCCGTTGCCGACTACAACACGTTCGAGAATATTCCGATCGACATCAACCGGGTAAGGGCCAAAGCCAACTGCACGTACAATCCCTCGCGGTCCGAGAGCGTGTTAACGAAGGTATGTGCCCGTGCAAAGGCCGACTGCACCAAGGGCATCGTGACCTCTGGACACAGCCAGGGTGGTGCCATGGCACTGTTTGGCTACAACTACACCTCTCGGATCGCAGCGGCCCACGTGTGGGGCACGGGAAAAGACGTGCCGATCACCATGCCGAGGGACAGGATCCGGGTGATTGCCGGCGAGACCGATCGAGAGAACAAGACACCAGCAGACCTGAACTCGATGACGGGCTTGAACTGCACTGACCAATGGGAGTGCTTCCTCGGTTCCAACGGCAGCGGCTGGCGCCGCGTGCGGAACACCGAGGTCCAAGACCGGGACGCCGACCACTGCTTCACCAACAACGGCGGCTGCTTGGCCAGCGCACTCGACGTGAACACGTTGAATGCCTCGAGGAACTGGTCGTATCCCGCAAACGTGACATGGCTCAAAAGATTCGTGACTCGATAAGTTCGAAAGAGGGCTTTCATGCGGCACCAGTTCATCGAGCATCGACAGGGGACCGAGCCGTGCCGGGCGAAGAACCCCCCAAGGGGACCGTCCGGGATGACACGGCCAGCGCGATGATCGCATCGCTGCCCTCGATCGCCCCTGCGGACCACTGTGACCGCTGAGATCGGTCGCGGCGTGGCCAAATGGTCGTTCATCTAGTCGCAAGCTCATGCCGTCCGGCCGAGACATCGGTGGGCCGGCGCCTAGGTTGCGTGGTGAACCTCACGCTTTTAGCGCCCTAGATCAGCCGCCCTAGGTCAGCACAGTGCCTGGTGCACCCGGGTTCAGCGTGGACCGGGCCCACGCCTTTGGCCGCAGCCATCGGTGTCCTGCCACGACCGCGGCGCTTAGCAGCAGCAGTGCCCACAGCACGTAACTAGCGCCGACTACTTGTTGCCACAACGCCCAATGTTCGCCGGCGGCGCCCCGATGGGGAAGTAGCGCATGCGGTGAGATCAAAAACAGCACCACCCCGGTAAGGGCCAACCCCCGGGGTATCCGGTGCACGCGCCCGAGGTCGGCAAGCACCAACAAGGCGGGCACGCACCACACCCAATGGTGTGACCACGACATTGGTGACACCAGCAGCCCCGCGACAGCCACCAGCACTAGCGCGAGCCCTGGCTGGCTGGCCCGCAGCACCCGGCGAGCCGCCACCATCACAAGCCCGACGACCACCATCGCTGCCATTACCCACACCGCCACGCCGACCGGCCCGGTCAGGCCCAGCCGGGCCACGACGGCACGCAGGTTCTGGTTGGGTGCGCTGATCGGCTTGCCGATACGGTCGGCCGCGAACACCGCCCAGGTCCAGTACCGCAGGGAATCCCGCGGAGCCAGCACAGTACCCAGAGCGGTAGCACCGATGAAGCTGAGCACCGCGACGACAACTGCCCGCCGATCGCCGCGCAGCACGAAAAACACCACAGCTACCAGGGGAGTGAGCTTCACGGCTGCGGCCAGCCCGACCAGTAATCCCCGGGGCCACGGCATGCTCACCAGCAACACATCGGCGACGACCGCCGCAAGCAGTACCAGGTTGATTTGTCCCATCCCCAGCGTTGCGCGCACTGGCTGCAACAACAGCGCCCCCGATGTGATGGCCACCAACCCCCACCCGTTGGGCCGGTAACCCTGGGCTCGCAAGGTGACTGCGACCACGGCACCGACAAGCGCGATCGACATGAGCGTGAGTAGCGCGCCATCCGCCTCCAGCGACGCTACCGCCAAGGGGCTAAACAGCACTGCCGCAAATGGTGGGTAGGTAAACATCGCCATGCCGGTCCACGCGGCGGTGTCATAAAGGGGTTGGCCGTGCAGCCACGCCTGTCCACCATGCCGGTAAACGTCGAGATCGGGCCGATAGGTACCCACATGCCAGCTCAGATCCCAGGACTCGCCGAACAGATGCAGGCCCACCACAAGGCCGGCGACGACCACAATCGCGCAGCGGACTGCTAACAACGGCATAGGCCAGTCCCGCAGCAGGTGACGAAACGACACAGCGATGACCCTTCTGAGCGACCAAGTACACCACCGACAGTCTCTGCCTGTGGGTGCCGGAATGGTGGTCCATATCATGCGACCTGGGTATTCGTGGATCAGCCCGCCGAGCCGATCACGACTTCGGAGGCGAAGGTCGGGCTGCGACGAGGGTGGTGAGAGTGGCGCTGCGTGTTATGAGGCGCGGCGGGGCAGATGTTGAAATCAAACTCCGCCGCCATGCCGAAGCCATCCCCACCCGCCGGATTCTGCTTTGACCTGCTTCACTGGTCACCCACCCATAGGCCACCACGGTTTCCTCAACTGGCCTGCACAACGGGAGCTGGTCATTCACCCGGGTAGCCGGAGCCATCAGTGGGTGGCTACGCGCAGCCCAGGAGCGCGGAAGCCACCGGACTTACGGCAGGCCAATCTGGACACCGCGGCAGTGGGATGCGGTACTTAGGACAGGGCCGAGCTGGCTGGATTGGGCTGACAACAGGCTGTCCGCCGGGGCTGTCGCGATTGCGGTGGCCGCCGCATTCCAGCGCCCACCATGTCCGCGTGACGGACGGCACCGGTAGAGCGCTTAGTATTGCGTTGTGATCACGGCGCGTACTGACGTGGTCGGTAGCCTGCTACGCCCTCCTAATCTGCTTCGGGCGCGGGAGGGCCTGCAACGAGGTCAGCTGAATCCGTGGGAATTCAAGCGGATCGAAGACGCGGCGGTGGATGCCGCGATTGGCATGCAGGCAGATGCCGGGCTCGATGTGGTCACCGACGGTGAGATGCGCCGCCTGTCGTTTCAAAGTCAGCTTACTGAGGTGGTGGAGGGTTTCAGCGACTGGGATCTTGATGCGTTTGTGTGGGGCGACTGGTACGGCGACGAGCAGGTGGGCGACAAGCACATTAAGCGGCCACCGATTGCGGTGCTCGACCGGCTGCGCCGGCGCCGTTTTCTGTCGGCCGAGGAGTTCGTCTACGCCCGCGGGCGGACCCGGCGGATCGTCAAGGTGACGCTGCCCAGTCCAAGCCTGTTCGCCAATTTCTACGACCCGGGGCGCTCCCGTGGTGCCTATCCGAGTCTGGACAGTTTCCTGGCCGATGTCGCAGAGATCCTGCGCGAGGAAGTCGACGAACTGGTCCGCCTCGGGTGTCGCTACGTCCAGCTCGACGCTCCGCACTATCCGCTGGTGGTCGATCCCGCCTACCGCCAGTTCTACGACAGCAGAGGCTGGCCGGCTCAACGCTGGCTCGAACGCGGCGTGGAACTAGACAACCACGTCTTCGGATCACATCCGAGCTTGACTTGTGGCCTGCATCTGTGCCGCGGCAACCAGGCAAGCCGATGGCTGGTCGCTGGCGGCTACGACTGGCTGGCGCAGCGCGTGTTCCCGCACGTGCACGCGCACCGGTTGTTACTGGAATACGACGATCAGCGCTCCGGCGGGTTCACACCGCTGGCGGCGGTACCCGAAGACAAGACCGTCGTCTTGGGCCTCGTCACGACCAAAACCGCCCGCCAGGAGACCGTCGATGAGCTCACCATGCGCATAGGCCAGGCAACGCGCTATGTGCCCTTGGAGCGCCTGGCGCTGTCTCCACAGTGCGGGTTTGCCACCTCCATCCTCGGCAATGCGCTGTCTCCTGCCGACCAGCAGAGCAAGCTCCGCACGATCGTGGCCACCGCCGACCGTGTCTGGGGTTGACAGGCGTGTCCTGGTGGAAAAACGCAACCTTCGGGACAGGCTGCCACGCCGCGAAAGATGCGGCATAGCAGCCTCTCTGAAAAATGTGTCGCTCTCGCGTGAACGATCGCAAGTTGATGAACACGAAGGGGAGCGATCATCGATCCCTTGCGCGCAGCACGGCCGGACTGGAGGTCGCTTGCGCCGCCGAGGCCGTCACATTCTCGGCGACGGCCAGCCCAACCGACCCAGCTCCCTGCCGGTGGCCGGTTTCACCACCGCGGTTTCCTCTCGGCGGATCACTGCCAACGTCCACTGAAAATCTGGCCCTACCAGCTGCGTGCCTCAAGCAAACTCAACCATTCAAGGGCGATCATCTACCAGCCAAATAACAGTCGAGTAACAAACAGCTGTTCTTGGCGCCATCGCTGCTGTGTCGGGTAGCCCTATATGTCGGCGCCAGTAGCACGCGCGCCGAATGGGACAAATCAGGGAGTTGCTATGAATACCAAACGACGCACAACACAGATGGGTCTCGTTGCGATAGCCGCCTCGTCGGCACTGGTCTTGGGCGCCGCTTGCGGCGGAGGCGGAGAAACGCCCAGAGGCCCGCAGATCCAGCCCCCAGCTGCCCAAAGCGGCGGCAACACCTCCCCTGGTAACGCCAGCGGGAATAGTTGCGTCGATGCCAGCCAGGTGCTGAGCAACATGCAGTCCTACACCGGTAAGCCGGTCACAGTTACCGGAACGATCGGTCAGGTCGTGGGCCAGAATGCCTTTACCGTTGCCATCCAGGGCAACAACAGAGGCGGCATTCCCGGCAACAATGCCAATAATGCGCAGACCTTGCTTGCTGTCGCCAAGCAAACAACTGGCACGCCCACCGCGGGATCCCCGGTGCAGGTCACTGGAGTGTTGCAACCCACGTTTGACCCCAACCAGGCTCAGGCCCGCACCGGAATCAACTTCGACCGGGCAGCCCTTACCCCTTACAATGGCAAGCCCTACGTCGAGGCCGCATTCGCCGGACCAATCAGCGTGAACCTCACCAACAGCGGCCAAGCCGGCGGCCTTCTCAGCACCAGTGACAGTAACTGCGCCGCGGCCAGCCGTGTCCTGGATAACCCACAGTCCTACACCAACCAGCAAATCACGATGGTCGGGACGGTAGGCCAGCTGGTCAGCCAGCACGGCTTCACCATTACCGCCAACACCGGTAACAACGCGCAGACGCTGCTTGCCGTCGCCAAGGAGACAACCGATATGCCCATCCCGGGATCACCCATCCAGGCCGTCGGCACGTTGCAGCCCACGTTCGACGTGAACCAGGCGGCCGCGTTCGCGGGCAACCTCGACCAGACGGCCTTTAGCGCCTACAACGGCAAGCCCTGGGTCCAGGCGGTATACGCCGGCCCGGTCAGCGCGAATCTGACCGGTGGTCAGGGTGGACGCTGAAGCTGACAGTTACCGTGGGGAGGATCTGGCGAATCAGCCCGACTTCCAGCAATTCAAGCAAGTAAACTAGGCCGGCAGCGAACACGTCCACAAATAGCTCCTCCACCGCCCGCCGGGTCAGGAATTAGCGGTGGCGAACGGAGAGGGTTAGTGGACGGCTCGGCGACGTCGGGGTGAACGACCGTTGTTGGTGCCGCCCCGGCGTCGCGGTTGGCCACGGCCGGGACACTCGGGACAGCACCGGAAGTAACGCGGTGGCAGCGGTGGAGGGCTGGGATTAAGTCGTTCATCGTCGACGTGATTAGTGCCGAAAAGCCAATCAGCGTTCACGCAAAAGTGCTCGAACTCGGCGTGGATGGATACCTGATTTGAGTTAGTGATGGACAGGAAAGATTCGTGCTGATGAACATCACTTCTGCGGGCGGACGATCCGTTTAGGACGGTCTTGAGCGAGTTGGATCAGGTGTCGGACACGTTGGGTTTCGGGTGAGTCGGGTACCAGTGTGGTGGCCCGACGCAGTGCCCGCAGAACAAAGGTGGCGGCCAAGTCGGTGGTGGGCAGCCCGGGTGCGCCATAAAGCCGGCGCGCCCAGGGGGGCAGCATCGCGAAAGACAGTGCCACCAACGCGGGCACTGCCAGCTTGAGCGGTCTGACCAACCGAGACAGCGGCAGCGGCGGGTTGAGTGTGCTGACCAAAGCCTGCACGGCTTCCGGGCGGGCGTACAGCTGTGTTTGCATCTCCGCGAAATAGTCAGCTAACTCAGCGGTCGAGGCCGGCGCGTCTTCAACGGGGATACCGACAACCAGCGCGGCACGTCGGCTTTCGGATACATACGCGTCTGCGTCAGCCGTGCTGGTGAGGATTTTTGCCCGACGCGACACGTCAACATAGGAGTCGATCTCGCTGCAGTGTACCCACAGCAGCAGCTGCGGATCATCAATGCAGAACTGCTCCCCGGTGTCGGAGTCATATCCCCGCAGACGAGCATGCAGCCGGCATACTCGCTGTCCCATGCGGGCGACTTCCTCGGTGGTACCGAAGGTTCGGATACCCACGAACGCAGCAGTACGTTGAAACCGCTGCCAAGCCCGGTCACGGTCAAACAATGCCGAGTTCTGCGCAGTAGCCTGAATCACCCGTGGATGCAAGGCCTGCAGGTACAGCGCGCGAAATCCGCCTATCCACAGGACGGGCTCAAGATGCACACGCCAAGTTACCGACGTCGGACCAAACAGACCAAAGTCCTTCTCGGTGTCAACAGGGGCGACAGGTGACATCACAGGCACCAATTCAAGCAGCACCCGGCATCGCGCCGCCAAACTTCAGGCACGTACGTCCGCAGGTCTGGGCGATTTTCATGTCAGCCGGCGGAGGCTTGCACCCAGCCGGTGGCGCGCCTGACGTCCTCCCATACCCATTGCCGACAAGAGATGGCATATCACCCATCCTGGATGCCACCTACAGAGCCGAAGAAGCACCCGGGCAACCCGCGAGGCGGCCCAGGCCACCACTAGCTCCCGAGGATACTCCGGCTCCCTCCCAGGCCAGCCCGAACATCTCCACAGACAGCCGCACACCCATGCCTCGGCGCGCACCAACCTCAAACGCTGATTGGCCCAATTGCGTAGAGGTGCTGAGTTTCCCAGCGGTAGAGCCGCTCGCGATTGCAAAGATCTGCCAACCGGAAACGCAGGTCCCGTCCCCCAACCGACGCCCGGCGCGACGAATGCCGTGCGAATGAAGATCTTTTGTGCGGCGAGGACCCGCTCGGAGCTGCCTCTGCGCAGGGAGCGACCTCTGGACCGGCTGCTACAGATACGGTCCGCTCTGTTTCTCGATTGTTCATCCTGAGGTAACCTTTTGTTTGGGGTAATACCGTCGAAAGGATTCCATGACTACCACTACGAACCCGGCGGACAACCAGACCTCCGAGGCCGCCCAGAACAGCGCAACGCCCAGCGAGGCAACTCAGGTACGTAGCGCGCGGACGACCACCGTCAACCTGCCGTTTGTCACGGCGACCTTCCACAGACCCGAGATCCACCTACCACAAATCCCGGTCCCGGACCGGCAACAGGTGCTCTCCGCGGCACAGGTCGTCCAACCCTATCTGCCCTCGCCAGGGCAGGTGGCCTATTTCGGTGGCCTCGCGGCGCTAGCCGTGTTCGAAGTCGTCGAGTGGCCCGTCGCACTGGCGATCGGGACCGGGACCGCCCTGATGGGACGCTCCGAGAGCTACCAACCGCGGGCGCTACACCGCCCGGAGTCCGCCATCGTCGCGGCAAAAGAAAACACAACCTCGATGGAGGAGACCACGAAGTCGACGAAGACAACTGAGCCGCCCAAGGCCGGTGAATCTTCGCCGGAAAGCTCCGCCGACACGCCAGCGTCCAGCCCGCTGACCGCCTCACCTGGAGCGCGAACCCACGACGACCGAGGCAAAGCCTTCAGCGACCGCCATACCGCCGCCCAACCCAACCTATTTAACCGACTCCTTGGCTGGTGGCCGTGGTCTCGGTGATCGCATTTGGTTCGGGATAACGGATCGACCACAGTCAAAGAAACGCCGATGCTTAAGGCGCTTACGACTGGGCTTGCTACGCTAAATTACTGGTAATGCACACTTGCTAAAAGCTTTGTCATTTTACGGGATCCTGTGCCAGTTTGGTGTCGGGCGCTAGCTTCCGGGAAGCTGGGCCAGGGTGACGGTGACGGTGTGGGTCCCGCCCTGCGGGGTAGTGACAGTGACCGGAATGGCCTGTCCTGGTTGGAGCTGTGCCAGCACTTGGGCGAGCTCGGAGGCGGTACGCACTGGAGTCTTGTTCACCGCCGTGATCGTCTCGCCGGGCTGTATTCCGGCCGCTGCGGCCGGCCCGGCAGGCACCACGCGGACGACGCCTATGCCGACTGGTTGGCCGGTTCGGTCGACCACGGTGATCACCCCGACACCGAGCTGAGCGCGATGCGAATTGACCACGTGGCCGTTGTGTGCGATGAGCTGGCCGGTGATGTCGGTGACGACATTGCTGGGGATGGCAAACCCGATGCCGGGGGCGGGAGTTCCACCGCCGTTTTCCGACTGCTCCTCCGCGATCAGCGTGGGCACCCCAATCACGTCGCCGATCAGGTCGACCAGCGCTCCGCCGCTGTTGCCCGGGTTGATCGCGGCGCTGGTCTGGATCGCCTCGGGCAGCGTCTCGGTAGGGGCGGAACCGGTGCCGGGCTCGGTAACGGCACGGCCGGTGGCCGAGACGATCCCCTCGGTGACGCTGCCGGTCAGACCCAGGGGATTGCCCATGGCCATGACGATGTCGCCAACCTGCAGCCTGGCGGAATCACCGAAATGCGCCGGGTGCAGCGAAGATGGTGGTTGGTCGAGCTTGATGACGGCGAGGTCGTCGGGTGGGTAGGTACCGACCAGGGTGGCCGGGATTGCTTGCGGGTTGTCAGCCAGACGCACCTGGAAAGTAGACGCGTGGCCGACCACGTGAGCGTTGGTGACGATGTGGCCTTGAGTGTCGAAGACGATGCCGGAGCCGAGGTCGCGCTCGGTGGTTATCTGCACCACTGAGGGCAGCACGCTGCGCACCACGCTGACATAAGCCTGCTGCAAGGTGCCAGCGTTTGGCGGCGGCTGCGCGGAGGTCGAGGATCTATCAGTACCTGCCACACCGCTGGAGCAGCCGCCGACAATCAGGGCGCCGACTGTGATCACACCGGCCAGCACCTTAGCTCTGCGGAAAACGCCCATGTCGGATCCCTTCATGCCTACGCCACTGCCAGCACGCCAGCAATACGGCCGCTGGTCTATGTCCACCTTGGCGCACCCAAGCGTCCCAGGATCGAAACCGCTTCCGGGCGCGATCACTTGTCGTCAGGGTTGAGGCGGGTACCGCACGGCCGTTGAAGAGGCCCACCGACTCGGGCTTCCGTCGCTGCGCACGCCCACACCACCAGCAGTACCCGGGCCTGCGTATGCGCCCGAGTCGAGACAATCGAGCAGCGAACCTGGCTGATTGGGCCTTTGGCATCGTGGACCGTGACGAAACAGACCGCTACGGACATCCTGGCGGCGGGGATTGCGGTCTGCACAGCAAACAGCGACGACTGGCTCTCTTTGCCACGAACTTCGGCACTGAATGCGCACGGTAAATCATTGACAGCGGTGACGGCGGGTGCGTCGAAAGCAAGATCTTCCAGCCCAGGTATCACCAGTGCGCCGACTGCGGCTGCGCGACGTTGGCCGCGGATGACTGTGAGGGGACAACGTGCGGTGCCGCTGACCGCCAATGCGGTCGACCCGATGACGGCACCGCTTGTGCTCGGGTGCAACGCGGCGAAGACATCGGTGGCAACGATCCGGTCGCGGAAGCTCAAGGGTGATACGGGTCGGGCGAGGTCACTGACAGCAAAGCAGGGGGCCGAGGCAGTAGAGCTAGACAGCGTACGAAATCAGCCTCTAAAACTATGCCGACACAGCGCGCGCCGTCGAATAGTAGAAGGTGTCGTACACCAGTTGAGGCCATTAGGCCCGGGATATCCTGGGCGGTCCGAGCCCGCAGCGCACCAAAGCCAGCTTGCCGGGTCGAGCCGGTATGGTTCAGCGGCTAAACCGCCCAGGTGGACGTGCGCATGCGCCGACCCCGAGCATCGAGGGCAAGCGACCGGCTTTCGGGGTTTCGCAGAGTGGCGCCGACGAGGGTCAATGTCCCGTCGTCGCGCAGCGCGGGCCGCAGCCGGTGCAGCATCGTCCGGTTCGTCTCCAGGCTAAGCAGCGCCCATCAATCCAGTTGGTATTTAGTCAAGTGGTGTGTGCCATTGGAGCTGGGTGTCGATCACATCGTTCAGGTTAGCGATTCTCAGGCGGGCTGGAGGGAGTTGGGGCCATTTGAGTCGGTGTCGTGCGCGCACGCGAGCGCTGTGGTCGATGTTGGCCTGTACGCTGTTGCGGCGTAGCCGTTCGTACAGGACGAATGCGCTATTGAGATCGGGACTATCGCGCAATGCCTTGGCCACAATGATCGCATCTTCCAAAGCTAGGGAGGCGCCTTCCCGGTCGCGGGGGAAGCGGCGTGGGCGGCGCCACCAATGATGAGCGCGTGATCCCGATGCCAGGTGCGCAGGTGGGGGAGGTCGTAGGCGTTGGTGACCAGCACTTGGTGGGCGGCGCACACGATGCCCGCCGCTGGTGTGTGATCATCGCGCAGCTGGGTGGACAGCTCGGCTTTCCAGCTTGCCGTGGTGCCGGTGGTGATCTGGTCGGCTCAGTTCGGTGTCGTTGACGTTTGCCTCGATTGATGGGGATTTCCCGGTCTCGTGCTTGCCGCTGCAGCGCCGTACATAGCTCAGCACGGGTCAAGATCGGTATTCGGTGACGGGTTCGTAGGAGTCCCCAAGGGCTACAGTAGCGATTTCCTGGCCGTCGTCGGTGCAGACCCGCATCCTCCGCAGCGGCGCGCTGGTCGCGCAAACGGCGGTATCGGCGTCGATTTGGCGCAGGGCGTGGATCCCGTTGCTGGCTAGTGTGAGGAATGCGCCCCGGTCCTGGCTGCTGACGGGGTGAGCCTCATAAACCGTCACATCGTAAGCAGCCTTATTCAAGGCAGCGCCGCGGCAGTACCAGCGACACCTCCGCCGATGATCAAAACCGCAGGCATCAGTGCGCTCGGAAACCGGATGCTAGCTCGCTGGGTGCCGTTTGATGACGCGGTCGGACATGCTGGTGCGCCTTGTGCTGTAGCAGCAACCAGCGGCTGTTAAGACGGCACCCGGAAGCGACTATCTTCATAACCATAGATTAGCCAATCCGCCATAAAGAGAACATCAAATTGCGATAAAGGTGATTCATTCGCGCGGACACAACCGGGAAAAAGTGCAGTGGAAGAGCGCGTCGGCGCGGCTGTCAGACGCGGTCCGGGCTATGCAGGTTGACACCGCGCTGTAGGTGCGGGGCGCACTTTGTCCGAGGCTAGCGATGCAATTTGCGGGGCTGAGAACCGGAAGGACAAGATTTCAAAGGCAATTGCATCCTTCGGCGCCTGGTGATCGATCGAACCCTGTAGGCGGACGCTGCTGAGTCGATCACGGCGTCGGATGGTGAGTTGCTCCGACCTGTCCGGTTCGGTGATCGGATTGGTGCCGAAGAAGTCGGCGGCGAGCAGGCGTGGGAGCGGCTGCGCAAAGGTGGCCCAGGTGAGACAGGCGTGGTAGGACGCGGCTGGATGCCGTTGCCTTTGAGGATCTCCCAGACGGTGGAGGGCGCGACTTTGATGCCCAGGGTGGCGAGTTCGCCGTGAATCCTCCGGTACCCCCAGCCAGGGTTTTCGCGTGCCAAGCGCAGGACGAGGACGTGTCTTTGTCGGTGTTGCTCATCGGCAGCAACCCCAGAAGCGTGATCATGCCGGTGAGGGAGAGTAGGACAGTCGCAGAACCACGGTGGGCAATGCTGGTGTGCTTTGTGTCTTGCAGTCTTGACCGGGCCGAGAAGCCTGCGGGTCACAGCTCATGGATGGGTTTGCGGTACTCGCAACGCTCACGAGCGGCCGAGCAACAACAGCAGGTCAGCGGCCGGAGGAGTATCAGGTAGAGCAGAGGCAATGACACGGCTGATCATGTCTTTGGCCGTATTACCGATCATCCCGGTCAGCGGCCCAGGTTGACTTCAGGAGCCCCGTACCTGATCCGCGAGAGGTCTGTGCGTGACGGCGTTACATTGCGCACAACGATCAGTGGGGACATCGGCTGTAGAGCGTCGGAGAGGAGCCCTCGTGACGTCAGTACAGCGTGGACCGCGTGGTAGGTCGGGTGTGTTTCGGCGTAAACCGGTCGAGGAGATCGCCTCCGAGCATGACGGGCAGCTGTCCCGATCGCTGGGGCTGTGGCAACTGACCGCGATCGGCGTCGGTGGCATTATCGGCGCGGGCATCTTCGCCCTCGCGGGAGCCGTGGCTAACCAGACCGCCGGGCCGGCCGTGTTGTTTTCGTTCCTGATTGCGGGTGTGGCCAGTGCGGCGGCCGCCTTGTCGTATGCGGAGTTCGCGGGCCTGATCCCCCAGGCCGGGTCGGCCTACACCTACGGGTATGCCGTGCTGGGTGAGCTGATCGGCTGGTGCATCGGCTGGGACCTGCTGCTGGAGTACACAGCGATCGTGGCCGTGGTCGCGATCGGCATCTCCGGGTATTTTGGCTTCCTGGTCGGCCAGCTCGGCGTCCACTTGCCCGCATGGATGCTGGGAGCGCCAGGCAGCGGCACTGGGCACATTGTGGATCTTTTCGCGGTGCTGTTGTGCTTACTCATCGCGTTTTTGCTCAACCTCGGCATCCGCAGCGCCGCGCGGTTTGAGACATTCGTCGTCGGACTGAAGGTCGCGGTGGTGCTATTGGTCATCGTGGTCGGCGTCTTCTACATCAAGACAGCCAACTACACACCGTTTTTCCCTTTCGGGGTCGGCGGCGCGATCACCGGCGCGGCGACGGTCTTCTTCGCGGTGTTCGGCTACGACGCGATGAGCACCGCCGCAGAGGAGTCCCGTGACGCCCGTCGGCACATGCCCAAGGCGATCATTTTCTCGCTCGCCATCTCGATGGTGCTCTATGTACTGGCCACGCTCGTGCTGACCGGCATGCAGAACTACCGCGACATCGAGCCCAAGAGCGGCTTTTCGTCGGCGTTCGCGTCGGTGGGGCTGTCTGGACTGGCGAGTGTCATCGCGGTTGGCGCGATCGTGGGCATTCTGACCGTAATGTTCACGTTCATGCTCGGTGTCACTCGGGTGTGGTTCTCGATGAGCCGGGACGGATTGCTACCGCCGTGGTTTGCGAAGCTGCATCCGGTCCGGCGGGTGCCGACTCGAGTGACCTGGATCGTCGGCGTTGCGTCGGGGCTGATCGCCGGATTCCTGCCGATCCGGCAAGCCGCCGAGCTGACCAACATCGGGATCCTGTTGGCGTTCGTGGTGGTGTGCGTCGCAGTGATCATAATGCGCTACCGCCAGCCGAACCTGCCGCGTGCCTTCCGTACGCCCGGCATGCCGGTCGTCCCCGCTATCGGTGTGATTTTCTCGATCTGGCTGATCACGTTTCTGACTCCGGTGACCTGGCTGCGCTTCCTCGGCTGGTTCATGCTCGGGCTGATCGTGTACTTCGCCTACAGCCGCCGACACTCCGCGCTCAATCGGTAGCAGCTACCGCACACTGTAGGTGATGACGTGCCACCAGCACTGATGCCGCTGATTTGTTGGATGTCGAGCAGGCCGCTGGGTCTGCAGCCCTAGCCTGCCGGGGTCGACGGCCGGCTAGCTCGGATGCTTCTTGCCGCCTTGTCTGACTGGCTCTTCCATAGCGGGCTGCTGGCCGGCCTACCCGTGACGCGGCTCAACAGAGGCACGGACCGACTAAAGGTCCGCACGGGGCAGCCCGTCTCTATCACTTCGGGTGCCCTCGATCGACAGCACCAGCCTCGGACCCCCGGGGCATGCTGAAATATCCAGGCCAATGCCTTCGCGTGGCCGGCACTTGTTACTGCTGAATGCCCGGGTGGCGATCACCGCGCCGCTACCCACATACCTCGGTCGGCTGTCCACCTGGCCGTGCTCCGATGCTGCCCGTCGGTTGCCCGCCTCCCAGTTTGGGGTGGTCGATGAGGGCCAGGGTTCGTCGTCGCCGAGTACGGGCGCAGCACGGTGCTGGTCGGCGACATCGGCGGTTGGCCTCGACCGGGTATCGAGCTCGGTCTCCTCGCCGGCCAGTTCGCCGGGTTAGGGGTGGCTGAGCGTGCTGGTCGGCGACGTCAGCCGGGCTTGTCATCGAACATCTTCGGTCTTCCTTCGTGGCCGGGGCCCGGTGCCAGGCATCACCGTCTCGGTGACTGATGGTGCAGGTTGTCGCCGGGAGACTTGCGTACTAAACACCTGCCTCGTCCGCGACGTCGCCGTGAGATGCCGAATTTCTCGTCAGTGGTGGTGCGGGGTTGAGGATGAGGGACTGGCGGCGTCGGTGGACGGTGAGGTAGCTCAGACCGTGTGGTCCGGCGGTGAACTGGCGTCGGGAATGCCGGGGCAGCCATATGAGTGCTCCTGGGTGTAGGTCGATGGTGTGGATCTCGGTGGTGAGCTGGCCGGTTCCCTGGAGGATGAGCAGCAGCACGTCGAGGTTGGGGCCGGCATGCGTTCCGATGGAGCCGCCCGGTGCCAGCCGGATGATGTTGGAGTCAAGGTCACGTTGGTGCATTGGTAGCTTCCACACGACACCTGTCTCGGGCTGGCCGTGATGGATGATGGTCATCGTGTCGCAGACGATGCGGGGCAGCGGGGTGGTGGCCAGTTTGCTGATTCGGATTCGCCACGTGCCAGGACCTTGATCGAGGTATTCCCAGCCGTGGCTGCCGGGATGATCGGTGTCGAAGTCGTCGCGCAGACGATGCGGGTCTTGGTCGGTCACGAGGATGAAAGACTCGCCGAGGGACAGAGCCTCGTAGGTCTGCAAGATTGCCGCGTGCCGGTCAGGCATGGGGAGTGCGCGGACGTCGAGTTCCTTGTCGGGCACGGGACTCCTCTCGGGTGTGTTTGACACCTGGTTGATTTGATGGGTCCGGTGAACTTGATGATGTCCGTGGTCGGGGCATGCCTGGCGTGGTGTGTCGGTCCAAGCGCAAACTGAGCTGCACTATGCCCTTGGTGACCTGGCGACGAGAGACGGGCACCATGATGTGTTGCGTGACTGCATGCGCCGTCCAGGCCCGAGCTGATTCATGACTGCGCCGCTGGCGGTTGCTTGTGCCGTCACGTTCGTATGGCTGGGGATGGTGCTGGCCATCTCTTTTCTCGAGGCGCCGCTGAAGTTCCGTGCACCTGAGGTGACCTTACGAATCGGGTTGGGGATTGGCCGACTGGTCTTTGGCGCTCTCAACATCGTCGAGGCCGTCTTTGCGGCTACGTTGCTGGTGTGCATCATCATCGCCCCGGCCGCGGCGTGGATCATAACCTCGGTGCTGGTCGCCGTCGTGATCCTGGGGATTCAGCTTGTGCTGGTGCGACCGCGGTTGGCTCGCCGAACAAATCGCATCCTCGCCGGGGCGCAGGCGCCACGCTCAGGCGGTCACCATGCCTATGTCGTCCTGGAGACCGGAAAGTGCATAATGCTGATCATTTCCGGCGTCCTGTTGCTGTCGACATGACTCGCCGGGGAAACGTCATATACGCATCATGATCCGTCCATCCGGCCGGTGCGTTGTAATGGTGATCACACTGCAGGGTTCCGCACGCCCCGTCCACAGCGACGGTCGACAAAAACCACATCCAGCTTCGAGCAGCGCGAAACCCTCCAGTAACCCGCAGCGATAAGCAGTCAAGGATTGGGATTCCTGGAACTGATCATTAACCAAAGGACCAATGGCGCGGCTATGATCTGGACAGCGCCCGCCACTGGCATACTCCGACACTAAGCTACGCGACCTCAGTGGATAAGCCGCCAGCGCCGTTCGCTTGCTTGTGTCCGAGTGCAGCGTGGTGCTGCTCGTTGCGGTCATAACTGCGGTTACCGGCTTGTGCAAACTGGTTGCGTCGCTCTCGCTGACGGAACCATGCAAGACCGGGTCGGTGCCTGATGCTCGCCTTTGGTGCGGGCACCGCCACACCGCTCAGTCGACGGCCTCTATGGGACGAACGGAGCCATTCGGTTGGAGGGGCTATTCACCACCTTGTCGGAGTAGTTGGGATCTTTTACAGAGCGTCGGTATGGCAAGGATTCCCAAGTTCACCCGACTGGACGTTGCAAGTCCACGACGGGGGCGGGCGGGTGACCTTTAGCTGTTGATGTGCTCGCCGTTGTGCAAACCGCCCTGGCACACCGCGTATGAACCGAAGTAGTTCGGTCTTCCACCACCGTTCAGACAGTCCTGCACCGAGACCGTCTGGACCGGACCGCTCACGAGGATCGGACCGCCCGGCGCATCGTCGGCGTAGGCAGGAAATGCCAGCATCGCCAGCGATACTCCCGTGTATCCCACCGCGAGGAGCACATTCTTGATCGTCATCCCTACATCTCCTCCGGTCGTGTGTACCTTCTTCACGAGAGCTACGATACATCTTGGAACCTTTGGGTTTAAGACATTTAGTTGCTAATGGTGGCCTGGTCCAGCTGGTTACACGTTGAATTAGCATTGGCTGGTGTCAATCGATGCTGGCTCGCTGTTCGTCGCTTGGGATGGGCACGTGCATGAGGCCGTCAGTCGAGGGAGCGGCGATCCCGAAAACCAATGATTCTCGGACAGTTGTTCGGCTGTTTGCGGATAGATGCGATGACCTGCGTTTCATCGATCACGCTCGGTTGGCGGTTGTGGTCGTTCGCGGTTGGGGACACGGGCTCGGGCGGGCGCCTAGATCTTCGGCTTGGGGCGGCGATATCGGCCGTGGCCGCAGGTATCTGTGCCGCGCTGCGGAGCTCATCTGTTGAGAGAAGCAGCTCGGCGCGTGCCCTTGCAGCGTCGCGGATTTCATATTAGGGAGTGAGGCCCATGCCGAACTATCACATCACCGTCCATGGTGCGGATCGCGAGGCGATGGCTGACTTGGTCCGCGCTTACCGTGTTCGGGTGTACGGCCAGACGCTGACCGAGGAGGACACCGGTTACCGGGTCAGTGCGCTGGCTGACGAGGAGACCATCACGCGGTTGCAGGCTGAGGGTTACCGGGTCGAGCAGCACGAGGACGTTGATGAGGCCGCTCGGGACAGCCTGCGCGACGTCGGGCAGGGCAACCGGTTCCTCGACCAGGGGAGAGATGGCGTCGCCGACAAGGATCCAGGAGCGGAGCCGGCTGCACCATCCGTGTCGCAGAGACCTGTGATGACCTATCTCAACGTCGAGGAGGTCGAGACCGCGATCGCGCTGGCTGCCGGAGCGCCGAACGCCGGGTTCACCGAGCTGATTACGCTGCCGAACCAGACCTGGGAAGGGCGCGCCTGCCACGCCATACGGGTGCACCAGGGTGCACCGGCTCGTAGTGGAGTGTATCTGCTGGGCGGTATTCACGCCCGGGAATGGGGCAGCCCCGACATCCTGGTCAACTTTTGTGCAACTACTCACCGACGCCTACCGCGATGGCACTGGAATCAGCCAGGGTGGCGCGTCGGTCAGCGCCGCGCAGGTGCGCGCCATCGTCGAGACCCTGGATGTCGTGGTCTTCCCGCAGGCCAACCCGGATGGTCGGCATTACTCGATGACGATCGACCCGATGTGGCGCAAGAACCGCCGGCCGACCGGCGCGGACGATCCGGGATGTCCCAGCGGCGGTGGCAACGGCCCAGGGGTCGACCTCAACCGTAACTATGACTTCCTGTGGGACTTCCCGACGACGTTTAGCCCGTCGGCGCCGGTAGCCACGTCCGCTGATCCCTGCAGCGAGGTCTACTACGGTCCCGGGGCGGTATCCGAACCCGAGACCAACAACGTCGTATGGCTGCTCGACCGCTACCCGAGCGTGGGCTATTTCATCGACATCCATTCCTTCGGGGAGGACATTCTATTCAACTGGGGCGACGACGACGATCAAGTCACCGATCCCGCGATGACCTTCTCCGATCCGGCATACGACGGCGAACGCGGGATCCCCGACAGCACACCTGGCGGCGATCCCGATAAGTACCGGGAATACATTCCCCCCGAGGACCGGCATGCCCTGATCACGCTAGGCACTATTATGCGCGACGGGATCCAAGCAGCACGTGGCCGGGCATACACGCTCAAGCAGGCGGTCGGCCTATATCCCACCTCAGGTACCTCCGACGACTACGCGTATTCACGCAGTTTCCTTGACTCCAGCAAGAAAACCGTGCTGGGTTACACCATCGAATGGGGACCGCAACGCTCGTCAATCCCCAAAAGTTTCCACCCCGACTACCCCGACATGGTGCCCATCATTGAAGAAATCACCGCGGGGCTACTCGCGTTCTGTTTGGCCGCCACCCGGCGGACCCTGGACGCGACACCAGCCGGTGCCGGCACCTAGCACGGAAGACTGTGCCTCACTGCCTCGTCAGGGGCCTAGACCTGCGGTCAGGCCGGATCACGGTTACCCACTGCTGACCGTCGTTTACCGCGGTAATAGCACGGCGACTAGTCATGTTGGTTCCGCTGGCTCCGCGCTCATGATGATCACGTAATGGTGGGCTGTGGGGTCATCGCGCTCGCGCCCCCAGAGCAACATTCCTGACTGGTCGGGAATCCCAATGCCGACCGGGCACGGGCCGAGATAACGGCCACCGCGTGCCCGCTGATCTGTAATGCGCGCACCGAACTAGTGCCGCATGGTTTGGCGTGGCGGTTGGCCTATCGGACATGGCATGTTCCGGTGATCGTTGCACAGCTGGCGGGCCGTCTCGCTGCCGGAGCGCCCACCGGCGCCGCGACGGGGCCGTTTGCTCTGTAGAGGTGTCGTTAGCGCCGCCGGGCTCGCGGAATGTGCCCGGATTTGGCCGCGATCTGGGCCTTTCCATCTCTATGCTCCGTTCGCGCCTTGCTGGCTTGTTTCCCAGATCAGCAGTGCTGTACGGGTGCTGCCCGGATCTGCATCGACGGCAGGTCCCGGCTATCTGTGCTGGTCCCGTAGTGCCCCCGATGCTGCGGGAGCATCGCTTGGTCACGCCGCCGAGCGTGATCTTGCGCTGGCATCGTCGTCGGTGGTCAACAGGTGGATCTACTCCGACAGTGTCTCGGATGTTGTTGCCGAAGATCACCTCACCGTCGAGCAGCGCGCCGACCGTCGCAATCAAGAAACGGAACATGAAGAATTCCGACGCACGCAACTCGTTCCGATATGTATATCAGCTAATAGCATTACTCGTCGGTCGTTCGGGATCCCGCGCCTCAAGTTGATCATCCTATCCGCTATGGATCCTATCCGGACATCTACCCAGCCCTCGGGCTTATTGTGATTAGGCCCGGGACCCGGCGTAATTCTCGTTGTAGTCGGGCGCGGAGTGGGGTTATTCGCCGGGGACTATGGTGCCGGCGCCGAGATCAAGCGCCGCAAGAGCATGGCCAGCGCGGGGGAACCGGCGGATATCTCCGGTGTGACCCAAAGTTTTGGCCGCCAGTACCGGCCCGATGCCGTGCATGCTGGTCAAGGTCGTGCCCCTGACGGCCACCGCGGCCTGGATCTGGGCGGCGGTCAGATTCCGTTTCGCCCCACCGGCAACCAGATCGCGCAACAAAGCATGGAGCCGGTTGACGGGTCCGCTCCTCGGACAGATCATCCCGCCGATCAGACAGCAACCGCAGCCCCACGCTGTGGTCCTCGACGCGGACTAGACGAAGCTGGCGATGATGCAAAGCCAACCGCGGCCACCGAGGCAGCATCCAACGCATCGGTCTTGCGCGCGTGACCGCAATTAAGCAGCCGAGCCCGCGCGGCCAACTGGGCGGGCACGTCCACCACCTGCTCACCCGCCATCGCCAAGCCCGTAGCCACGCCCCGCCCCAGCCCCTCGGCCCCTCGACCGCCCAGCGACGCTCTTAGTGCGCCACGAGGCGCCCTGTTGTATTCCCAGCTCAGTTGGGAGGAACTCGGAGGGAGGTTTCTGGGTCTGATGGCTTACCTGAGGTCGAAAGGCCAGTAAGGGACAAGAGCATGCCAGGAAACCAGCGACTATGTCCAGGCGTATGGAGTGGTGCGCTGAGGGACCCGCGTGATATGGCGAAAGCGGGATTGCCTGAATCCTAATCTCCAGAAGATGCAATGATCCCGTCCGCCGGAAAGACGCCTGAAACCGGCGCCATGCCCTGCATTGACCACGTAGGTTAGCCGCTGCAACCTCCGGGGTGTGGAGCGATGCCCAGCGAGGGTATTTAAGGAGATGAATGGGACGCCTACGTCACACTTGATACGTATAGCAGGGACGAACGTGGGATCGCCTACGGGGTGCGAGCCCTAGGGCGACGGAGTGCCAGTAGTAGTCG
>JAJPIR010000318.1 GCA_021324675.1 Actinomycetota bacterium | reverse complement strand
CCCCCCACACCACTCTCAACCCCCACACCCCACCCCACTCCTCTGTCAACCCCCACACCCAGCCCCACACCAGTAGCAACCCCCACACCCAGCCCCACACCGGTAGCAACCCCCACACCCAGCCCCACACCAGTGGCAACCCCCACACCGACACCAGCACCGGCTACGCCGACAACGACCACACTGACAGTGGTTCAGGTGCCCCTACCCCTTGGACTGGGTGGGATTGCAATCCCCTCCGCGAGGGTGAGCCCGGCTAACGCGACCGGGACCGTTCAGTTCACGGACGGCACCACCCCGCTTGGCGCTCCGGTCTCGGTGCTCGGCGGCTTCGCCATCGGACCGGTCACCCTCCTGGGCAGGGGTCAGCACCAGCTGACCGCGGTGTTCACCCCCACCAACCCAACCCGGTTCCAGCCCTCGACGTCCAACAAAGTGACCTTCACCTTCTAGAAGGGCCCGGTGCCCCCGACGCAGTTGCACGCTGACTGCGCCGGGGGCACCCGCAGGACTGCCACACCGCGCGATCCGTAGCCCTGGCTGGCAAATGACAGGCCGGAGGGCCGGCTGGATAGGGATCGGCATCTGATGCTGCGGGTCCTTTAGCCGGTTATTTGTTCTGCTTTTAGGCCCGCTACGGGAGCTGCTGGTGTGACGTCCAATGCACGTCAGGCCAGTCGAAGAAACTTGTCCTTAGAGTATTGGCCAGGTGTGCACCGGCTGATTGGAGTGCATGTGCTCGAGGTATCCGCTCAGCATGGTGGCCAAGGCACGTGGGCGATTTGCTCCCCGGTTGATCAAAGTTCGCACGGTGGCACGTTGCCAGGTGGCACCGGTGCGTCGTGCGACACAGCGTTGTTCGATGACAGCTAGAAAGCGTTCCGTCGCTGCTGGGGACATTCCGTAACTGCTGAGTCCCTCGTACGCCAGGGGAAGCAGGGTGCGCAGCACCAGCTGGTCTGGGGTGACCCAGCCGATGTCGGGCCAGTACAACTGTGCGTCTATGCCGAACCGTGCCCCGGCGTAGAAATTCTCGTGTGCGACGTGAAACGGCATCCGGCTCCAGATCGGACGTTCATCTTCGGCGAGTCGACGGAGCACGCCAAAGAAGAACATCGTGTTGGCCAGCATATCGATCACTGTGGGACCCGCGGGCAGGACACGGTTTTCGATACGCAGGTGTGGTACACCGTGGGCGACGTCATAAACGGGGCGGTTCCATCGCCATACTGTGCTGTTCTGCAGCCGTAACGCCGCCAATGAAGGCACTGATCCAGCCTGGAGGAGTGCCAGCGGATTTTCGGCTTGGGGAAGCGGCAGTAGAGGCGGGAAGTAGCGGACGTTTTCTTCGAACAGCTCGACGATAGAGGTGATCCACCGCTGTCCGAACCACACTCTGGGACGCACCATGGTGTTGCGTTGCGCGGGCGAGCGGGTATCAATGGTTTGTTCGAACACGGGTATGCGGGTTTCGTGCCATAGCGCTCGGCCGAGTAGGAATGGTGAATTCGCGGCTATCGCCACTTGCACTCCGGCCAAGGCTTGGGCGGCGTTCCAGTATGCAGAAAAATCGTTCGGTGCCACCTGCAGGTGAGGCTGAACCGAGGTGCATGCCGAGGCAGGGAGAATCGAATCACTGCTGCAGCGCAATCGTTCTGTGGTTCCTACGACCAAGGGCGCCCCCTCGATATCGAGTTCTATATTGGACGAGCGAGCGGCCATAATCCGTTCATTGAGCTGAAGGTAACGCGAGATGGGAGAGATCCACCGCTGATCGAAGTGGTCTGCACGTAGCGTCGGGAGCGTCCCGATCATGATCAAGCCTAAGGCGATAGCGCGAGCCGCGTCATCGACGCTGTTCAAGATATCGCGTAACTCTTTCTCTAACTCCAGGGTGGCGTCATCAGCCAACGGCCGAGGGGGGAGGTTGAGCTCGATCATGTGTTGACCGAGTTCTGCCTGAAATATCGGATTACCAACATGCTCCAGCATTGCCACATTAGCCATCACAGGGTTGACGTTATCGTCAATGATATTTAATTCGAGCTCCATCCCCATCTGAACAGGGCACGCCGAAAAGCAACGCTCGGTCAGCATCCGATTGAGCGCATTCAAGCATGCATCGATCTCATTCCCGTGGCACTGCAGATCCCCGGTGCGGCAAGACACGGGCTCGACTGAATTGTTCTCCAACTGACCCCTCCCCGCATCCTCTGTCGCCACCATAACACACCCGGAACATGCCCGACCGCACTAGCAGCATGCGACCAGATGGACATATCAACCACACTTTCTGCGCCTATCCTTTATAGGCGCAGATACCAGCAGTATTGGCAGAGGCAACGGCCACCCGTACGAGCACGTCTGCCTCGCCGCCATTGCCCGTACCGCGGATGCGCAATATGACCATGCGAATCGTGGGCGAGCCTTGATTCAAGACCGTATCGGGGCGTAGCACTTCCACCATCGATCCGCGCGACCTACCGGCCCGGCGCGCTGTGAGGAGGCCACCGCCGTCTCGCTGCCGGCCCGACCTCTGAAGCGTGGCCTGGTGCGGGTTGAGCTCGCGCGGTGCAGCGGTACACCGAGCTTCGGGCGCCGTACCTACTTATCGGAGGGCTCGGCGCCCGGCGTGTGCGATTGCCTGCGGGACCGCTCGCGCGTGCGCCGCTGTTCGCGGCCGCGAGCAAACGCGGCGAGGATATCGGTGGGAAGGCCATTGAAGGTGGTCCGATCGCGCGCGATCACATCTCGTCGTTGCGGATCGGTCTCGGGCTGCCCTAGGCGCTCCAACCTTTAGGCGCTCCAAGTGGTCGGCGAGCTAGTCGCGGACGGTGTGGATCGTCGCGCTGGGCAGTCAGCGGTGTGTTATCCCGGGTCATCTGTCGTGATCGGGAATTGACAAAGTAGTGAACCGCGAGGGTATATCGACGTTATCCGGACCTCGCCGGACCCGCCGCACTGGTCTGCCGTCACTTCCGGCGGCGGTAAGAGGCATCCAAAGCCGCTCAGCAGTCTGGATGGTTTGCCGACAATGGTGCGATCACAACATCAGCTCGGGGTCGGTACGGCACAACTACCACCTCGCAAGCCAATCAGTACCCCACGGAACACGCTCTCACTCGCGCGAAGGAGTGGTCTTGACGATACGGATCGGTGGTCCACCAATGCAGGAGTCCGGTAGGCGGCGGACGGTGCTCAGCACACACGGTCACCACTTCACCAGCAGGAACGCTGAGCTTGTTCACCCAGCGTAACTATAACGGTTCGATTAAGCCGACAAGGTAACCCTGCCGCGACCTCCTTGCATAACGAACGAAGATCCGTATGTTCATCAATGTCCTACGTGATGGAGCCACCCTCGCGTGGGAATCCGGAACCGATGCGCACCAGCCCTGCCCTTGGGACCGGATACTGCAACCTCACCGTGAATGGGGGCAGGGACGCAGGCTTGCGGTCGACCGCCGCGGAACACGAATTCCGCGACGATTGCCCAGGCCGTCAGCCGTGTGCGTGTTCATGGAGAATGACCATGGCGAGGACCTCGCATATACTCGCACGCATCGGTATCGCCGCAGCGGCTATTACGGCTCCGTTAGCATTCCCGGCGCCAGCCAAGGCAGACCCATCCCGCGAGAGAGTTTGGGATCGTGTGGCGCTGTGCGAAAGTGGCGGCAACTGGAGTGCCAACACCGGCAATGGCTATTACGGCGGCCTTCAATTCACCCGCTCCACATGGAACTCGTTCGGTGGGCGAGCCTACGCACGCACCGCCAACTACGCCACACGGTTGCAGCAGATTGCCATCGCCGAGAAGGTGCTGCGTGCGCAGGGGTGGGATGCTTGGCCAACGTGCTCGGTCAAGGCCGGAGTCCGCTAACTCGTTTCGGCCGCGGTCGTGTGCGCGGTGTCGACCGGGCACACGACCGCTCAAGACGGCAATTAGTCCGATGCGGCAGCCAGTACGGCCAGGATCTCGGGTCCGGATATCGCAGTTGGCTCCGCTGATCGGCGTATGGTCCGCGGCGACGACCTCGTTGCTGGTCTAGCCGGTGGAATGGACGTCTCGCAGCGCGCTGATAGAAATACCGATCGGGATCAAGAGCGTTCCGACATTTGCCATCGCACATAACCCGGCATTTTCGCTCGGCTGAGACGAATGAGGAGTAACGTACGTCACATGTCGAGCGCCCTGCCGGGGAGCCGGCTAGACCTCGTGCACCGCATCGGAGCAGCGGTGCTCGGTGCAGGCTTGTGCGTCTTCGGCGTCTTGGGCGTCGCCGATCGGTTGGAATTCCTTGCCGTCCGCGGGAAAGTCGTTATGGGATTGGCCACGAACGGCCTACTGGCGACGATTTCGCTCATTGTCGGTGGAATCCTAATCGGCGCTGCGCTGCGCGGTGGTCGCAGTTCGTCAACCATCACCGTGGTCGTCGGCTCGCTGTTCCTGCTGTCCGGCCTGGTGAACCTCGCCGTGCTGGACACCAAGTTCAATCTACTGGCTTTCCGGCTGTCGAATGTGATCTTCAGTTTCATCGCCGGAATGTTGCTGCTGTTCCTCGGCGCCTACGGCCGGTTCAGCGGTGGCCTGTCGGCGGATAATCCCTATTACCAGCAGCGACATCATGATGATGCGCCGTCCGGCACGGATCACACCGGCGATGACGATGATGCCGAGCTGGCCGCCGCCGAGTTAGCGGTCGCCGAGGGTCATGCCACGGCGGAGCAGGAATTGCTGGTCTTGGAGGACGCCCGGCGCCGGGCCTACGAGGCATACCAGCATGCCTGGGAAGCCTACGAGAATGGACGCAACACCAATTCTCCGGTCCCGCCACACTGGCAGGGCTCGGCCTACCCACCGTGGTCCATGGCAACGAGACCGAGGCCACGCCGCCACGTGCACCATTGACCAGCTCAGCTGGCGAAGGTCTGGTACAGCAGGTAGACGTTCAGCGTGATGATGGTCGTGGCGATGGCGGTCGCCACAGCGGTGGTGACCGGCCGGTTCACCAACGGCCCCATGACGTCCGCACGACGGGTCAGTAGCACCATCGGCACCAGGGCAAACGGGATACCGAAAGACAGCACGATCTGGGACACCACCAGGCTGTCCGTGGTGGGCAACCCCAGCCCTAGTACGAGCAGCGCGGGCAGCATCGTCACCCCGCGACGCAAGAACAGCGGGATCCGGCGGCGGATGAAGCCTTGCATGACCACCTGCCCCGCGTAGGTGCCCACACTCGACGACGACAGCCCTGAAGCCAGCAGCGCCACCGCGAACGCGAGCGCGGCGCCGCCCCCGACGAGCGAGCCGAGGCCGGCATGTGCTGCCTCGATGGAGTCGATCCCCGGGTTGCCGGTGCGGTGAAACAGCGACGCCGCGATGACCAGCATCGCCAGGTTGGTCAGTCCGGCGACACCGAGCCCCACCAGGACGTCAAGCCGCTGGAAGCGCAGCAGCTCGCGCCGCTCACCGTCGTCACGGCAGACCACCCGGCACTTGGTCAGCGCCGAGTGCAAGTACACCACGTGCGGCATCACGGTGGCGCCGACGATCCCGGCCGCCAGCAGCACGCTGTCGTTCCCGGCGAAGCCGGGTACCAGACCTGAAGCCAGATCCGTGGCGTCAGCGCCGACCATGAGCAGGTCGTAGGCGAACCCGAAAAACACCAGGCCGAGCAGCCCGGTGATGGCCAGCTCGAAGCGCCGGTAGCCGCGTTGCTCCAAGGCCAGGATCCCGAACGCCACGACGGCTGTGAGCAGGCCGGCCGGGAACAGCGGCACACCGAACAGCAGGTTCAACCCGACGGCGGCCCCGACGAACTCCGCCAGATCGGTCGCCATGGCCACCAGCTCGGCCTGCACCCACAATCCCGCCGACACCGGTCTGGAAAAATGCTCGCGGCACAGTTCCGGCAGGTCCCGGCCGGTGGCCACGCCAACTTTCGCGGACAGGTACTGCACCAGCATGGCCATCAGGTTGGCCAGCACAATTACCCAGACCAGCGCGTACCCGTAGCGGGCGCCAGCTGAGAAATTCGTGGCGAAGTTGCCCGGGTCGATGTAGGCAACGGCGGCCACGAAGGCGGGCCCGAGCAGCGCGACCACACCGCGCAGCCGGCCCCGCGATCGAAGTTGCGCCAGCGCGGTCGGTTTTGCTGCCAGTGGCTCGGCTTGCTCGAGGCTCACCCGATTGAGGGGCCCAGACCCAATGACTGCGGGGTGCTCGAGTCGGGAGATGGCTGCTGCAGCCCCTCATCCAGCGATCCGAACTCCGTCATCAGCGCGGCACTGCCGCCCCACGGGGTTTTCTCCTCAGCGACCAGGGAGTTGGTAGTGAGAAGCAGCCCGGCCACGGATGCCCCGTTCTGCAGTGCCGCCCTGGCCACCCGCAGCGGGTCGATGATGCCCATCTCGATCATGTTGCCGAAGCATCCCTTGAGAGCGTCGAATCCCTCGTCGTCCCCGAGTTCGGCGATCCTGCTGACCACCTCCTGGCCGGAATAGCCGGCGTTGCTGGCGATCAAAAAGGCTGGCTCGGTCAGTGATCGGCGGACGATGTCGACCCCCATCGCGTAGTCATCCTTCACGTCCAGGTCGTCCAGCGCCTTCTCAGCGTGCACCAGCGCTGCGCCACCACCAGCCACGATGCCCTCCGCCATCGCGGCGCGGGTCGCGGACAGCGCGTCCTCCACCCGGTGCTGCAGCTCAGCGAGCTCCGCGTTGGTCGGCGCCCCTACGCTGATCACCGCCACCTTGCCGGACAATGCACCGATCCGCTCGTTGAGCACGTCCTCGTCAGTGCCATAGGTTGCGCGTTCCCGTTCGGCGCGCAGCTGAGCAAGCCGGAACTCGATGGCCTCCGGCGAACCGGCGCCACCGATGATCGCGGTTCGGTCGGCATTCACCCGGACCTGGGATGCCCGGCCAAGCTGGCTGACCCTCATGGTCTCCAGAGTGAAACCGGAGTGCTTGCTGTACACCTCGCCGCCGGTGATCGTGGCGATGTCTTCCAGCTTGCGCAGCCGGCGGTCCCCGAAACCCGGCGCGCGAACGGCTACACACTTGAAGATGCCGTTGACGTGGTTGTGCACCAACATGCTCAGCGCCGTGCCTTCCACGTTCTCCGCGACGATCACGAGCGGACGCGGATTGCGCATCACCTGGTCGAGGAGCGGCATGAGTTGCTGGACCTTGGTGATCTTCTCGCTGCACAGCAGGATGTACGGGTCGTCGATGATCGCTTCCAAGCTGGCTGGGTTGGTCACCATATACGGCGAGAGATAGCCGTTGTCCCACTCGAAGCCCTCGACGAAGCTGACGCTCATGCCGTGCACCGCGGACTCGGTCACCGTGACGATGCCGTTCTCGCCGACGGTGTGTAGTGCCTTCGCGATCGCTTTCCCGACCATGTCGTCGTCGTTGGCCGAGATCGCGGCCACCCGGGCATAGTCTTCCTCGGTAGTGACCGGGTGGGCAACGCTTTGCAGGTGTTCCACCAGGCGGGCCACGGCGAGGTCGATACCCCGCTTGACGAGCACCGGATTACCGCCCGAGTCGATGGCTTTCATGCCCTCCCGGACGATCGACTGAGCCAATACCGTCGCGGTCGTGGTGCCGTCACCGACGATGTCGTTGGTCTTGATCGCCGCTTCCTTGACCAGCTGAGCACCCATGTTCTCGAACTGGTCCTTGAGGTGGATCTCGCGCGCGATCGTCACACCGTCGTTGGTGACGACTGGAGATCCGGTGATCTTCTCCAGGATGACGTTGCGTCCCTTAGGTCCCAGTGTCGACTTGACCGCCTCCGCCAGCTGGTCGACCCCCGCTAGCAGCAGCTCACGGGCTTGGGCACCGAAACGTAATTCCTTGGCCATCTGATCTCCCTGGAGGTGGTAGCGCTACGGGACGAGAATCGCCCGGCCACGGACCCGGCCGTTGTCAAGGTCGTCGAAGGCCTCGACGGCTGAGTCGAGCGGGTAGGTCTTGGTGTGCAGCGTGACCTTGCCGGCTTGGGCAAGCACCATGAGCTCGGCGAGGTCGTTGTAGGTACCGACGATGTTGCCGATGATGTTGCGCTCGGTGGAGATGATGTCCAGCGTCGGGATCGTCACCGTGCCGCCGTAGCCGATGACGAAGTACGAGCCGGCCTCTCGAGTCATCTGAAAGGCGTCGTTCTCGGCGCCCTGCTCGGCGACGAAGTCGAGCACCACCTCGGCCCCGGCGCCGCCGGTGAGGTCCTTGACCGCGTCGACCTGCCCGCCGTCGGCCACCACGGTGTGGTGAGCGCCGAGCTGATCAGCCAGCTTCAGCGCGTCGGGATTGCGATCCACCACGATGATGTTCGTAGCAGTCAACGCGGCGAGGCACTGAATGCCGATGTGTCCCAACCCACCGGCGCCGATGAGCACCGCAGTCGTTCCCGGGTACAGCAGCGGGATGGCCTTGCGCACCGCATGGTAGGCGGTGATGCCGGCGTCGGCCAGCGCTGCGACGTCCTCTGGCCGGGTCTGCGGGTCGAGCTTGACGCAGCACCGCGCCGAAGTCAGCAGGTACTCGGCCATCCCGCCGTCATGGCTCAGTCCAGGGAAGCTGCTGTTGGTGCAATGCATGTCGTCACCGGCCCGGCAGGCCCGGCACAGCCCGCAGGTAGGCGTGGGATGCAGGATCACCGTGTCACCAACTGCGAGATTGGTGACCGCCGAGCCGACCTCGTGCACCCAACCGGCGTTCTCGTGGCCGAGCGTGTAAGGCAGCTGGGGCGCCATCGCCTGCGCCCACTGCCCCTCGATGATGTGCAGATCGGTGCGGCAGACTCCAGCGCCGCCGATCTTGACGATGACGTCAAGCGGACCGGAGATGGTCGGTTCCGGAACGTCCTCCACCGCTGGCGGCTTGTGGTAGGCGTGCAGCCGGACAGCTTTCATGACCTTCTCCTCATGGTGTGGTACGAGTCGCCATCTGCGCTGTCACTTGCGCTGCCCTCTGCTCGGCCACCTGCTCGTCGGTGGCTGAGCCCACGCCATACCGGGTGGCAAGGAGGCTGAGGCAGTGGCCAGTGTTGGCTTCAATGTTCACTCGGGTGCTGCGGACGCGCCGCAGATGGAGCGGGAGAGCCTCGAGGCCCACAGGCGCACCGGTGTCGTCCACCAGCAGCGGCGCGTCGTCGTCGGACCGGATGCCAAGCTCTGCGCGGCGTTCCCGGAGACGGCGAAGATCGGGCGACGGCGGGACGTCACCCAGCCTCATCTCCGCCAGGTCGGCAGGCTGCGCTCCTGCCGCGAGCAGTGGCCTGGCCACCCGGTCCTGGCCGGCCAGCATGGCCTTGCGGACAAAGGTCTTACGCAGCTCGTGCAGTTCGTTTTGTGCCTCGCCGTCGAAGGTGGCGACAAACCCGGCACGGGCGGCGACCCCGTCATTGATCGTGCTGGCGGTGAAGTGATCTTCCAGCACGATCTCTGCTCTGGTCACGCCCTCCACGGCGGACACCGCATCGTATGCGTCGGCGACCATCAGGAAGGCGAAATTCGGGGCGCAGAAGAAGGTGGGCAAGCGCAGCCGTACCCGCGCCACTCCTTCTGCGGCGACGGTGCACGACGACACGAACTGGAGCTCGACGATCGAGGTATCCAGTTCGGGGTCGCGCACCGTGTCCAGCGCAGCGAGCACGCGTGACGCAACTGTCACGCCTGCGCCCCAGCGGTCTCGGTGGTCAGCTGCTCGCCGGGAGCCTGGTCTTCGTCAGCCGCGGTCGGCGGCTGGCATTCGATCGGAACCTCGATGTCGTAGAGCTTCGCCGCATTGAGACCGAGGATTTTCTTCTTCGTCGCGACGGTCGGCCGCGGGTAGTCGGAAAAAGCCTCATCGTCGGGCATCTGCCAGTCGACAATGGCTTCCACCTGCCATTTCGGCGTCCAGATGTTGTAGTCGGAGCCGAAAGTCATCCGGTCCTCACCGACCCAGAACAGCAGCTCACCCATCACCTTGTTGAAGAACTTCGGTCGGGCGTACAGCAGGGCGCCGATCACCACGGAGCAACCGGCATAGACGTTGGGCTCCTGCACGGCCATGTAGCAGAAGTCGTCGATGCGCGGAATGCCCGCGTGCTCGATGATGAAGTTGAGCTCCGGGAAGTCGGTCGCGGCCCCGTCGACGTCCGCAGCATCGAATGCGTCCTTGTCCAGGGGCCAGATCGTCGGGCCCTTGTGGACGTGGATGTTCTTGATCCCCAGCTCCTGGCAGCGGTCCAGGAACCGGTAGGCCTCCGGGTCGGTGAGCTTCCAGCCGCGAGAGCCCTGGTACCACTCCGCGGTGTAGAGCTTCACGCCCCGGAGGTTGAACCGCTTGGCGTCCTCCTCGAGCTGCTTGAGCCCGGCGTCGCCCTCGCGCGGGTCGAAGCGACCATTGGTGATCAGCTTGTCCGGGTACTTCTCGGTCAGTACGTGGTTCTGCGCAGCGGTGTTGAAGCCGTTCTTGTACCACTCGGTCAGATAGGTGGACTGGAAGATCGCGACATCGACGTAGCCCTCTTCGAAGACGTCGCGCACGAAGTCTTCTTCGGAGACCTTGAGATAGTGCTCGTAGTCCCAATGCGTCTCTGGTGGGGCCAGCTGGTGGTAGCCGTAGAAGCAGTCGATCCAGCCCT